>NZ_JBQCGQ010000301.1:0-16314 GCF_051955515.1 Sinomonas sp. | reverse complement strand
TTTGCTGGCGCAGTAGGCGGCATGCTGGTCGAGCCCGACGACGGCGGCCTGGGACGCGAGATTGATGATGCGCCCATAGCCCGCTTCGAGCATCATGCGACCGGCCGCCTGGGCCATGAAGAAACTCGCGCTGAGGTTGACGTCGAGGGTCGCCTTCCAGCGCTCGGCGGGAACGTCGGTCGCTGGATCCAGCAAGGCGATCCCCGCGGAATTCACGAGGATATGCGGTGTCCCCGCGGTGCCCACGACCTCCTCGAAGACCTCGGCGGCGGCGGTGGGGGCCGTCAGGTCCTTGACGATCCCGTGGTGCCCCGAGCCGGGGAGATCCGCCATGAGTCCCGTCACGGAGTCGGCTCGATCGACACCCACCACGCGGGCTCCTCGCTCAGCGAAATGCTGCGCGACGGTGTATCCGATGCCACTGGCGGCGCCCGTGACGACCGCCGTCTTGCCCCTGAACGAAGGTTCCATGGCTCCTCCACTTTCGTTTTCAGTCGCCAAGGCCATGTCAGCCGGCGTTGCCTTATCAGTCAGCTATGCCATAGATCCGCCAGCGGGCCTCGTGCGTGGCCGAGGGCTCGAGACGGATCAGATCGACGCCGCTGTTGAACGCGTCCGGCGGGCAGGTCATGGGCTCGACGGCGAGGCCCAGGCGGCTGGGGATGGGCGCGACCTTGTCGGCGGTGTGGACCTGCAGCCAAGGGCACGATCGATCCCAGGCCATCCCGACCCCTGTGCCGTGAGCACGATCCCGCACCGCCACCCGGGCGACGCCGGAGTCGCCGAAGCGGATGGAGGTGAAAGCGTGGTCGATCTCGGTGGCACCGATGGGCCGCGCTTGCCGGAAGTCGAAGGGGTGCGACTCGACGTCCCGCTCCGCCACCGGCAGGAGGCGGTCCGGCGTCACCTCGAGGAAGCGCCCAGCAGGGATTTCGAGCTCCCACTCGTCGAGCGGCGAGTCCCCGGCGACGAGATAAGGATGCGGGCACACCCCGTACGGAGCAGGGCTCTGGCCGCTGTTCCGCGCGCGTACTCCCCACGTGAGGCCGCTCTCCGGGCTGCTGTCCCCGTCGTCGAGGGCATAGGCCACCTCGAGCTGGAGCGCAGACGGGTAGCCTTCGCCCGGATCGAGCTCGAGCGCGAACCTGATCCCGCGCTCGTCCACACTCGAGACAGTCCACGCGCGGTTGAGGACGAGCCCGTGCAGCGCGCAGCCGCGCTCCGGCTCGTTGATCGGCACGTGGAAGTAGTGCCCGTCGAATCTGTAGAAGCCATCGGCGATGCGATTCGGCCATGGCGCCGCCACGATTCCCCGGTAGTCAGGGATCGGCTGCGCCGGAGCGGTGGGGACGATCAGATCCCGACCGCGGAACGTGAGCCGTCGCAGCGCCGCACCGTGAGCGGTGACGAGAGCGGTGTACTCCCCCGCCCGGATCTCGTACTCCCCGGACACACGATCCCTCCCGGCTTGAGTGAGCCCGCCGACCGAAGTCATCGTCAGTCCTTTCAAAGGAACGGAGGGTAGAGCCGATAGACCTCGTAGGAGCCAAGGTCGATGAGGCGGCGCTGCCCGATGCTGTCGACAGCCCAGAAGAGCTCATGCTCGGCCTGCGTCTCGGTCACGCATCCCACGAACTGAAGCACGGCGCCGACCTGCGCGTGGATCATGTCCCCAGGGACCAGTCCAGCGCAGGTCAGCACCCGCTCCCTTTCCATCGCGTTTCCGTCAGCGTCCCGCGAGCCCCTCTGTCGCCACGGTCAGCGTGCGCCGGTGAGGTGTTCGAGGGCGAGCTGGTTGAGCCTGATGAAGGCGTAGGAGCGCTCGGCGGCCTTGTGGACGTCGAACGCCTCGAACGCGGACGCGTCCGCGAGCAGGTCCGACGGCGACTCCCCCGCGGACAGGGTCGGCTCGCCGAGCTCGAACACCCCCGAGGCGGCCAGGGCCTCCTGGACCTCCGGGTCCGCCCGGAACGCGACCGCGCGCTCCTTCAGGATCAGGTACATGCGCATGTTCGCCCTCGCGGACTCCCACACCCCGTCGTACCCGTCCGTGCGGGAGGGCTTGTAGTCGAAGTGCCGCGGCCCCTCATAGCGCGGGCCCCCGTTCGGGAACCCGTTCTCCAGCAGGTCCACCGTGAAGAACGCGCTCGTCAGATCCCCGTGCCCGAACACCAGGTCCTGGTCGTACTTGATGCTGCGCTGGCCGTTGAGGTCGATGTGGAACAGCTTCCCCGACCACAGCGCCTGCGCGATCCCGTGCGTGAAGTTCAGCCCCGCCATCTGCTCGTGCCCGACCTCCGGGTTCAGGCCCACGATGTCCCCGTGCTCCAGCTGGGCGATGAACGCCAGCCCATGCCCCACGGACGGCAGCAGGATGTCCCCGCGCGGCTCGTTCGGCTTGGGCTCCAGCGCGATCCGCAGCCCGTACCCCTTCTCCTTGATGTACGCAGCCGCGCCGTCCACGCCCTCCCGGTACCGGTCCAGGGCGGCGTTGACGTCCTTCGACCCGTCGTACTCCGCGCCCTCGCGCCCTCCCCACATCACGAACGTCTCCGCCCCCAGCTCCGCGGCAAGGTCGATGTTGCGCAGCACCTTCGCCAGCGCGAACCGGCGCACCGAGCGGTCGTTCGAGGTGAACCCCCCGTCCTTGAACACCGGGTGGCTGAACAGGTTCGTCGTCACCATCGGCACCCTCAGCCCCGTCTCCTCCAGCGCCGCACGGAAGCGCTTGAGGATCAGCTCCCGCTCCTGCGCGCTCGCCCCGAACGGCACCAGGTCGTTGTCGTGGAACGTGATCCCGTACGCGCCCAGCCCCGAGAGCCTGTGCACCGCCTCCACCGGGTCCACCTCGGCCCGCGTCGGGACGCCGAACGGGTCATTCCCCGTCCACCCCACCGTCCACAGGCCGAAGGTGAACTTGTCCTCACGGGCAGGAATCAGGGTCATCGCACGCACCTCACCGGGCTAGTCTCCAAGCAGAAGAAGAATTAGTATGTGTTCTGAACTATATGAGGTCATGATGAACTTGGTCAATGGTTTTCCGGGAGGGGACATGATGCGGGACCGCGACGGCGGGCTGGCGATGGCGCCTGGTCGCGTCGGCGACGTCCGACGGCGAAACCTGGCCCTCGTCCTCGGCTGCATCGGCCCCGACACGCGGGCAACGCGAGCCGATATCGCGACCGCCACCGGCCTCACGAAGGCGTCCGTCTCGAGCCTCGTGTCGGAGCTGCTCGAGACGGGGCTCGTGGAGGAACTCGGCGTGACCCGGGCCGGCGAGCGCGGGCGGCCCGGCGTGGGCCTTGCGCTGTCGTCGCGCCCCGTCGCGCTCGGCGCCGAGCTCAACGTCGACTATCTCGCCGTGGGCGTGGTGGACCTGCACGGGAATCTGCACTTTCACGACGTCGCGGAGGCCCCCAACCGGGGGCGGCCCCCTGGGGAAGTCCTCGGCGAGCTATCCGCGCTGGCGGCACGCTGCGCCTCAGCCGCCGCGAACGCCGGAATGACCCTTCTCGGCGGGGGCCTCGCCGTCCCGGGCCTCGTGGACCCCGCGAGCGGCGTGGTGCTCGCCGCCCCCAACCTCGAATGGCGCGACGCCGAGCTCGCCCCCGCCCTCGGTGAGCTGGCCCCCCAAGCGCCGTTCGGCGTCGTCCTCTCCAATGAGGCCGACAGCGCGGCCCTCGCCGAACTCTGGTACGGCCACGGATCCGCGTTCGGGGCGTATCTGTACATCTCGGGCGAGGTCGGCGTCGGCGGGGGACTCGTCATGGGCTCCAAGCTCTTCGCGGGGCCGGGCGGCCACGCGGGCGAGGTGGGGCACGTCGTCGTCGAACCCGGCGGCCGCCGCTGCTCCTGCGGCGGCCGCGGGTGCCTCGAAACCGTTGCGGGCCAGGAGGCGATCCTCGCCGCCGCGGGCATCACCGATGGGGGAAGCACGACGGCGGCCCGCATGGCCGCGCTGCAGGCCGCCCTCGAGGCGGGCGACGCCCAGGCGATCACCGCCGTCGAACGCGCCGGGCACTACCTGGGGATCGCCGTCGTCTCCGCCGCACGCGTGGTGGACCTCTCCGCCGTCGTGCTCGGGGGGCATTTCGCGGCCCTCTCGGCCTGGATCGGCCCAGCGCTGCTCAGCAGCCTCGACGGGTTCGCACCCGGGGTGATCCGCGAGGAGGCGGTCGCCTTCTCAGAGCTGGGGACGACGGCGGCCCTCAGGGGCGCGGCCGGCGCCGCCCTCCGACGGGTCCTGGCCGCACCGTACGCGCTGCTTCCCTGACGCCCCGGCCTCGCACACATCCGCGGCTTAGCCGCTGATCCGCGGCGGGCCCGGCGCGGATGAGCGGGGAGGGGCGCCGTATGCGGGGAAGGCCGCCGGGTCACGGCCGCTGCGACTCGCGGAGAGCCAACCGAGCGACCAGACGGTCCACAAACGCGGCAAAGGAACGCTCGAGGTCGAAGGCCGGGTTGAGCAGGAACTGGATCTCCAGGCCATCCATGGTCGCGAGCAGACACTCCGCTTCACCGGCGAGCTCTTCCTCGGTCATCGGGCGGAAGTAGCCGTCCTCGATGGCTTCCCGGAAGAGCTGCCGCATCGTGGCGAGTGCGGAGCTGTAGCGCCAGGTCATGAAGTCGTGGGCGGGATGGTCCGGCGAGGTCGCCTCCGCTGCCATCGTCGTATAGAGCTCGAGAAGTCCGCGGTGGCGCGTGTGGTACTGCATGAGCTTCTTGAAGGCACCCAGGAGCTCGTAGCCGCGGTTCGGGGACCCCATGACCTGCGAGGTCACAACGTCCCAGTGCTCGAGGACGGCGACCAGCAGCGCCTCCTTGCTGCCGAACAGCTTCACGATCGCCGCTGGGGTCAGGCCCACGCGGTCCGCGACCTGCTGAAGGGTGCCGCCCTTGAAGCCGTGCTGCCCGAAGACCTCCATCGCCACGGCGACGACCTCGCGCCGACGTTCGATCCCCTTCTTGTACGGGCCCCGAGGTCCGCGCTTGCGCGGGCCCGGAACGCTGAGCGAGGACGTCATGACCGGGAGCCTACCCTTGCGCTAAAGGTAAATCACTACATACCTTTGGGTTGTTGTCCACGTCACTTGGACGGAGAAACCGTGAACCCTTCGAAAACCTCAACCTTGGGCGTCGGCATGCTCGGCGCCGGACCCGTCACGCAGGCGATCCACCTGCCGACCCTCTCCCGGCTGCGGGAGGTGTTCCACGTCGCGAAAATCATGGACGTGGACCCACAGATCGCGGAATCGGTGGCCGGGCGGGTAGGCACCGCCTGGACCACGAGCATGGACGATCTGCTCGCAGACGACGCCGTTGAGGTGGTGGTGATCTGCAGCCCGCATCAATTCCACGCCGAGCAGGTCATAGCGGCCTGCCGCGCCGGGAAGCGCGCCATCCTGTGCGAGAAGCCCTTCGCGATGAGCCAGTCCGAAGCCGAGCAGATCGCGGCCGTCTCGGAAGAGACCGGCGTCCCGATCATCGTCGGCGCGATGCACACCTTCGATCCGGGCTGGCTCGCGGCCAAGGAACACTGGGGCGACCTCGTCGAGACCGCGCACACGATCCGCTATTCGATCGTCCTGCCGCCCAATCCGCGCTTCGAGGATTTCGCCACTGAAGTGATCACCCGTCCGGAGCGACAGCGGCAGAACCGCCACGACCCCGAGGTCGCCGCCGGTATCGTCCGCGGCGGCATCATGGGACTCGCGATCCATGACCTGCCGCTCGTCCGAGCCTTCTGCCCGGACTTCACCGACCTCGAAGTCCTCTCATGCCACGTCCCGGACCCGTCGGGCTATCTGGTCAACCTGCGCATCGGCGATCGGAACGTGCAGGTCTTCGGCATCAACACCGAAAGCTGGGAGCCGGAGTGGATCTTCGAGGCCATCAGCGACACGACCTCTCTCCGCATCGACTTCACACCCTCCTATGTCCAGGCGGGTTCGGCGACAGCGACCATCAGCCGCGGCGGGACATCTGAGATGTACGGACCGTACGCGTACAACGGCTACGAAGCCGAGTGGCGCTATCTCGCCGACCTCGCCACCGGCAAGGCGGCGCCCTTGGACGTCACCGGGCTCATCCATGACCTCACCTTCGCCCTCGACGTCGCCGCCAAGGCGTCGGCTGCCGTCCGGGACGCAGCTCTCACGAAAGAGGCATCCGCATGACTCAGCAGCTCACCGTCACCTCCTCACCCGAGGCCGATTCCGTAGGCGCCGTTCCCCAGGTAGTCGCCTCCCTGCCGGTTTCGCTCCACCCGTCCGACGACGGCGCAGCCGCCCTCGTCGGGATCGCCGGCTCCAGCGGTTGGACCGAGAGGGCGCACGCCGCGATCTCCTCCCGCGCGCGCGGCATCCTGGTCATCGGTCCTTCCCCCGAGGATGTGGCTGCACTCAGAGAGCGGGCGGAGGCCTCCGGCGTGCCGGTGGTGATCGACACCGAGTGGGCTCACAACCCGGCCGTCGGCGTCGCCGCACCGCACTTCGCGGCCCACAACGACGCGGACAGCCTGCTCGAGGCGCGCGTGAATGCTCCCGTCGGAGCTGACGTGGATCAGGTCGTGCTGGCGCAGCTGGCGCTCATCCGGGCGGCAGCTGAACCGGTGGTGAGCCTTGCCTACGCGCGGCGCAACAAGCGCGGCTACGACGCCTTGGCCCAACTTGCCGGGGGCGGACAGGCCAGCCTCACCGCCATCCTCACGGACGCCATCCCCCAAACGGCGAGCCTGCGCATCATCAAACCGCGCAACGCCGTGACGCTCGCACTGCCCGGAGCCGGGACGGCGGCGCCGGGCAAGGTCACGGTCTCGCGCCCGGAGGGTGCCACGCTCCTTCCGACCCTGTGGGAGTCTGCGCACCGGGCGGCTTGGCGACGGCTGCACGCTCTCGTCGACGCCGGTCAGACCTGCGACGACTTGCGTGGCTTCGCCGAGGACGCCGCCCTCGTCACCGAAAACTAGCCCAGCAAACGCGTCGAGGTCTTCAGTGGAAGGCGGCTTCACCGCCACCCCCGCTGAAGACCTCGACGTATTTCTGAGTGTCTTCTGACCGTATGAAGGTCAGCGTCCGGCGAGCGACCCGCCAATGCCACCGACACTGAAGTACCTGTTCAGGAAGGCGAACAGGATGATCGGCGGAAGCATCATGATCACCGCGCAGGCAGCGACCGGCCCCCATGCCGTCGCGTTCTGCTGGAAGAACGTCTCCAGGCCAACCGGGAACGTGTAGTTCTCATTCGACCGCAGGAACACGAGCGCCACGAGGTAGTCGTTCCAGGACAGCAGGAAGGCGAAGACCGCGGTCGAGAGGATGCCCGGAAGCGAATTCCGCAGCACCACGCGGGCGAAGCCGCCGGCCACCGAGGCGCCATCGATCCAGGCCGCCTCTTCGAGCGCGATCGGGATGGAGTCGTAGTAGGCGGCCATCATCCAGATGGCCACGGACATGGTCGAGCCGACGTAGATGATCATCATGCCGAGCAGGTTGTCCACCAACCCGAGCTGCGCGAACAGGATGAACAGCGGGATCACGGCCGTGACGACGGGGAGCGACTGCACGATGAACAGCACGAGCGAGAAGCCCGACACGAGCTTGTTGCGGCCCCGCGAGAGCACATACCCTGCGGGTGCTGCCACGACCACGGACACGACGACCGTCACGAAGGTGACGAGCAGGCTGTTGTTGAGCCAGGTCAGCACGCCCGTCTGGCTGAAGATGTTCGCGAAGTTCTCGAAGGTGAACTCCGAGGTGGAGGTGCTGCCGAGAGACGGCTGAAGCGACAGGAGGAAGATCGCCGCAATCGGCACGAGGACGATCGCCGTGATGATCAGGATCACCAGAAAGCGCCACCAGCGCCCCCGCAGCTCGGCTTCCTGCATTCCCCGTCGCCGGGAACCAGGCTCACGTGGGACGGACTGAGCCGACGCACGTACGGTTTCGACGCTCATTCGACGCTCGCCTTTCGGATCTGACGGTAAAGAACTACGGAGACCACGATCAGGACGATGGTGGTCATGAAGGCGATGGCAACACCCGGGCCGACTTGGAAGTCCTGGAACACCGTGCGGTAAGCGAGGACCACGAGCGAGGTCGTGGAGCCCACGGGGCCGCCGCCGGTCAAGAGGAAGATCGTCGGGAAGTCGTTGACGCAGAAGATCGTCATCAGAATCCAGCTGATGTAGGTCGAGCGCGAGATCAGCGGAAGCGTGATCTCCCTGAAGACCTGCCAATTGCCCGCGCCGTCAACCTTGGCGGCCTCGTACACATTGGTGTCCACCGCCGCGAGCGCCGAGCTCATCATCATCATCAGGAAGGGGAAGCTGATCCACACCTTGAAGACGCAGACGGTGACCTTCGCCAGGTTCGGATCCGCCAGGAAGAGCACGTTGCCGAGCCCCAGCGCTTGGGCAAGCATCGGGAACGGGCTCTGGGGAGTCGCCACGAGCCAGTTCCACGAGAATGCCGACACGACGACGGGCACGATCCAGGGCAGCAGCAGAAGGACTTTGAACAGGCCCCGGGCGGGTATGCGCGTGCGCAGCAGGAGCGCGAGCACGAGCCCGACCGCCCAGCTGCCGAAGACGCCGACAACCGTGAAGATGAGCGTGAACAGAGCCGCCTGCCAGAAGGCGGGCGTCATGTTGCCCGCAACAAGCGTGTTGATGTAGTTGGTGAAACCGACGAAGTCGCCCCCGTCGATGAGGGTCCCGTTTCGCAGCGACTGATAGGCCGCGTAGATCACCGGGTAGAGGTTGATCAGCAGGAGCAGGATCAGTGCAGGGGCTGTGAAGATGACGTAGGTCCACGTCTTGACGCGAAGACTCTTATTCCTTCGTGGGCCACCCTGACGGCCGGTGCCGGAGACACCGACGCCGCGCTTCGCCCGACCCATGCGGTCGGCGATGGAGCTTGTCGACATTACTTCTCTTTCTCTGGCGACGATAGGCCGAGCGGGTCCCCCAAGGCTTCGGGGGACCCACTCGTCGTGGCTACGACTTCAGGTTCGCCTTGATGGAGTTCTGAAGAGTCGTCAGGGCCGACTTGGCGTCGGTCTTGCCGCCCAGGATCGACTGGGTGAAGGTGTCCATGGCGGGCGTGCCGTCAACCGTCGTGACTCCGAGGAACAGTGCCGTGCCGCCGGGCGCCGCCCAGGTCTTCGCGATGGGCTGCCACTCGTTGATCACCTTGACGTTGTTGGCGTTCGCCTGGAACTCCTTCGTCTGCGTGATGGACTTCAGCGGCGGAAGCCCGATGCCGGTTGCCTGAGTCCAGAGGGGCGCCATGTTCTGGTAGTAGTACGTGAGGAAGGCCTCCGAACCCTCCTGGCTGGGGGTGTTCTTGTACATCATGATGTTGTTCGGGAAGTAGAGCGCGCCCTTCTTCCCGTTGGGGCTCGTGAGCGGGCTGGCGACGGCCAGATCGTTAAGAGCGTCGCCTCCCACGTTCTGGGCGAGGCCGGCGGTGTCGAAGCCCATGCCGAACTTCTTGGCCTTCCACTGCGCCTGCGCATTCGCGCTCGTGTAGGTGGGGCTCGCCGGATCGATGTAGCCCTTGGACACGAGCTCGAGCACGAAGTTCATGGCGTCGATGTTTTCCTGGGTGACGCAGTTCGGCTGCTGCTTCTCGTCGAAGAGACCGCCGCCGTTGTTGATCATCCAGCTCACGAGGATGTGGCCGCCGGTGAAGCTGCCCGCACCAGCACTCGTGCCGTACCCGTAGACGCCGATCTTCTTGAGCGCGGCGCAGGTGTCGAGGTAGGACTGCCAGTCCGTCGGCACCTTCGCCCCGGCCTGGTCAAGCAGCGGCTTGCTGTACCAGAGGACGCGCATGTCGAGGTTGTACGGAACCGCCGCGTAGCCCTTCGGGACCTTCATCGCATCGAGAAGGCCCGGCAGGAAGTCGTTGTAGATCCCGTTGTTCTTCCAGCTGTTCAGCAGGTTGTCCGCGTAGGCGATGGCGCCCTGCGACTCGAACTGGAACGCCTGGGTTCCACCGCCGGAGCTGACGGCCGGGCCGGTGTTGGAGGCAACCGCGGAGGAGAACGTCTGGGTGAAGTTCGCCCACTGGATCTCCTGGTAGGTCGCAGGCGGCAGGTTGTTCGCCGGCTTGTACGCCTCGGTGATCTTCTTGTCGAGCGGGTTGAAGGCCGTGTTGCCCCACGGCATGTTCCAGAACTTGATCGGCTTGCTGCTGCCGCCCCCGCCAGAGCTTCCGGCATTGCATGCGGCCAGAAGCGGGATCGATGCTGCGGCGCCGGCCAGGCCAAGGAAGCCGCGGCGGCTGAAGTTCGAGCCGGTAACCGAATTGGCGCTCATTGATGACTCCTTCCAATGGATTCAGCGGCCAAGGCCGCGCAAATCCGTACTCTTCGTTGAGATGAGAAAAGCGCTCCGCACATACCCGTAGTGGAAAAACCAGACCTTCTTGCGACGGAGCAATCCTGTCGGCCTGCGGATCTAAGTTCTCGTCGGCATTCACCTTTCACCCGTCTGCGAAGGCGTGACCCGCTTCACATGTGAGCCTAGAAGGACTTTTGACGGTACGCAAGCAAAAGATGAAAAGTCGCCATGCCGAAGTGCGCGTGACATCTCCCTCACCCCTCCTTGCGGGAGAGCGGGACGGCGGCGGGCCGGTCAGCGCGACTCTCGACGGCGACGGCCTTGCCGGTGTGGGCGGAATCCAGGAGGGATTCCATGACGTCCAGGACGTGGTACGCCAGAGTCCCAGACGCGCGGGGCTCCTGCCCTTCAGGGGTGGCCGCGAGGTCCGCGATCCCGTACCCGCGTCCTGAGCCCTCGTACCCGGCCGAGACGGGCAGGGTCTCCCACTCACTGCCGCCGAGGCGGTAGAGACGGGTGTCGCCGTCGAAGTGGTTCGGATCCGGCACCGCGAGCGTGCCCAGCGGCCCGTGGACCTCGATGTTGGAGGAGGTCGTCGCGACCGCGTCGAAGCTCATCACGAGGGTCGAGAGCGCCCCGGACTCGTGCACCAGGACCCCGGTGACGTGCGTGTCCACCGTGACCGGGACCGTCTCCCCAGCCCGCGGCCCGGAGCCGATGGTGCGCTCGGAGCGGGTGTGGCTTGCCGCCCCGATCACCGAGACCACCGGCCCGAGTAGGGTCACCAGCGCGGAGACGTAGTACGGGCCCATGTCCAGCAGCGGGCCGCCACCCGGCTGGTAATAGAAGTCCGGGTTCGGGTGCCAGCGCTCGTGCCCGGGGGTGACCATCGTCGCCGTCGCCGCCACCGGGGCGCCGATGAGGCCGTCGTCAATCGCCTTGCGGGCGGTCTGGATCCCGGTCCCGAGCACGGTGTCAGGGGCGCAGCCGACGACGACGCCAGCTTCTCTGGCCGCCTCGAGCACCTTCCGGGCCTCTCCGGTCGTGGCGGCGAGGGGCTTCTCCCCGTACACGGCCTTGCCGGCGGCGATCGCGGCGAGGGCGACCTCGGCATGGGCGGCGGGGACGGTCAGGTTCAGCACGAGGTCGACGTCGGCGGCGGCGAGGAGCTCCTCCACGCCCAGGGCGCGCACGCCGTCCCCGTACTCCTCCGCCACGGCCTGGGCCCGGCCGGGGTCCAAGTCCGCAACCGCGGCGAGGCGGACCCCGTCGAGCCTGCGGAAGCTCTCCAGATACTGGCTCACGATCTTCCCGCAGCCGACAATGCCGACCCGCAGACGATTCTCAGTCATCGGCTCGCCCACAGGAGGCCCCTTTCGACGATGGTGCGGACGTTGGGGTCCTGAAGGATCTCTACCCGGTGGCCAGGCGTGCAGACGAAGATCCGGCCCTTGCCCCACTGCCGGGTCCAGATCGCCGGGGAGGTCACCTCCCGGTGCCACGGATCCCACTCGCGCACCTTCTGCGTCGTGGTCGCGAGGACGTCGATGTAGTCGTCGGAGAGCACCCAGTACTGCTCCGTGACGAGGTCGAAGTCGGAAATCCCCTCGGTGATCGGGTGCGACGCAGCCGCCGGGAGCATGTTCACTGTGTACGGGACGTAGTTGTCCGACTGCTCGCCGGTCCGCTCGTCCGGATGCTTCCCCGGGTGGCACGCGAACTGCCCTCCAATGAGGTGCAGATAGTCCGAGGTGTTCCGGTACGAGTCCGCAATTCCGCCGTGCCAGCCCGCGAGACCAGTGCCGTTCTCGACGGCGGACCGGAGGCCGGCGAACTCGTCCTTCTCGATCGTGGACATCGTCATGCACTGCATCACCAGATCCACGCCCGCCATATACTCGGCGTCCGCGTAGACCTTCGGCGATTCCTCGACCCGCACCTCATAGCCGTTCGCCTTCAGATGCGGGATGAACATGTCGGTGGCCTCGACGGGCTGGTGCCCATCCCAGCCGCCGCGCACCACGAGGGCGCTCTTCGTCGTCGTCACTGATTTCCTTTGCTGCTGAAGGCCGCGTCGAAGGCCGCGGCGGGTGGTGCGATCTCGGCGAGGCCGCGAACGAGGTCGAGTGCCTGTGGCGCCCCGATGAGCCGGTCCATGCCGGCGTCCTCCCATTCGATGCTCGTGGGCCCCTTGTACCCGATCGCGTTGAGGGTGCGGAAGATCGGCTCCCACTGGACGTGCCCGTGCCCGGCCGTGACGAAATCCCAGCCGCGCCGCGGGTCCGCCCACGCCAGATGCGAACCGAGCCGGCCGTTGCGCCCGTTGAGCTGACGGATGGATTCCTTCACGTGGACGTGGAAGATCTTGTCCGCGAAGTCCTGCAGGAACATCACCGGATCGAGGTCCTGCCAGATGAAGTGCGAGGGATCGAAGTTGAGCCCGAAGGACTCCCGGTGCCCCATCGCCTCGAGCGTGCGCTTCGCGGTCCAGTAGTCGTACGCGATCTCGGAGGGGTGCACCTCGAGCGCGAATCGGACCCCGACCTCGTCGAAGACGTCCATGATCGGGTTCCACCGGTCGGCGAAGTCCTGGTACCCGGCGTCGATCATGCCGTCCGGCACGGGGGGAAACATCGCCACGGCCTTCCAGATCGAGGATCCGGTGAAGCCCGTGACGGTCTTGACCCCGAGGCGAGCCGCCGTCCGCGCGGTCGCCTTCATCACCTCGGCCGCGCGCTGGCGCACGCCCTCGGGATCGCCGTCGCCCCAGACATCCTCGGACAGGATCCCCTGGTGCCGAGCATCGATCGGATCGTCGCACACGGCCTGGCCGGTGAGGTGGTTCGCGATCGCGTAGACCTTCAGGTCGTGCTTCTCGAGGATGTCGAGCCGGCTCTGAAGGTACGCGTCGTCCTCGGCGGCCCGCACCGGGTCGAGGTGGTCGCCCCAGCAGGCGATCTCGAGCCCGTCGAAGCCCCACTCCCCTGCGAGGCGCGCGACCTCCTCGAACGGCAGGTCGGCCCACTGGCCGGTAAAGAGCGTAATGGGTCGTCGTGCCATGGTCAGGCTCCCTCCACCTTGGTCCACCGTGATTCGTCCGCGGCGCTCATTTCGACGGCTTCCAGGACGCGCTGCACCTGGAGCGCGTCAGCGAACGACGGCGTGGGCTGCTTCCCTTCCGCGATCGCCTCCACGAGGTCCACGACCTGATGCGTGAACGCGTGCTCGTACCCGAGTCCATGACCCACCGGCCACCAATGCCCGGTGTACGGGTGCTCGGCCTCGGTGACCTGGATCTTCCGGAAGCCCGCGTTCGGCTCGTCCGCAGCGTCGTAGAACCACAGCGAGTTCATGTCCTCGAAGTCGAACGCGAGCGAGGCCTTGGACCCGTTGAGCTCAAGCCGCATCGCGTTCTTGCGGCCCAGCGCAAAACGCGTTGCCTCGAACACCCCGATAGCCCCAGGCGAGCCAGCACCGCCGTTGAACCGCGCCGAGAAGATCGCGGCGTCGTCGACCGTCACCGGGCCCTTGGGCCCGCCCGCCTGCCCCGCTCCGCCGAGCCCCACAAAGTCGCCGCCCACGGGACGCTCCTTCACGAACGTCTCCAGCAGGGCCGAAACCCCCGAGATGTTCTGGCCGGTAATCCACTGGGCCGCGTCGATGATGTGGGCCCCGATGTCACCGAGAGAGCCGGAGCCGGACTTCGACTTGTCCAGCCGCCACGTGAGCGGCGCGTTCTCGTCGGTCAGCCAGTCCTGCAGGTATTGCGCCCGCACATGCCGCACCTGCCCGACCGCCCCGGAATCCACGAGCCGTTTCATCAGTGCCAAAGCGGGCGTACGGCGGTAGGAGAACCCGCACATGGAGAAGACACCGCGGGCAGCCGCGGCGTCAGCTGCGGCGGTCATCCGCTCGGCCTCGGCGACCGAGTTCGCGAGCGGCTTCTCGCACAGCACATGCTTGCCCGCCTCGAGCGCGGCGATCGCGATCTCGGCGTGCGTGTCGCCCGGGGTGCAGATGTCGATCAGGTCGATGTCGTTGCGTTCGATGAGCCTCCGCCAGTCCGTCTCCGTCGACTCCCAGCCGAGCTTGGCAGCGGCCGCGGCCACGCGCTCCGGGTCACGGCCCGCCACCGCGGTCAGCCGCGGTGCGAGGGGAAGGTCGAAGAAGCGCGGCGCCGTCCGCCACGCCTGCGAGTGGGCGGCGCCCATGAAGGCGTACCCGACCATGCCCACCCGCAGGGGCTTCCTCTCAGTCATGCCTAGTCCTTTCGCGATCGCGCCCTGAGACGACTTTCGAAATATTTCGAGAATTTCTCGGGCTCGGAGCTAACCTAGAGCGTGATCACCGTCACGGTCAAGGCCTTCGCAGGAATACGCCTGCGCCCCCAAAGCGCAGGTTCTTGACCGCCCTAGGCAACGGACTGCAGACTTGGATGAGCGAAAATAATGCGAAAGTCAGGAGCGTCATGAGCGTCACCGCCTCCGGCAGGAAGCCGACACTCGCCGCCATCGCGCGAATGACCGGCGTCTCCACGCCTACCGTCTCGAAAGTGGTCAACGGACGCTCTGACGTCGCGGCCGAAACCCGGGCCAAGGTTCTCGCCGCCCTTGAGGAAGCGGGGTACGAATCGCCGACGCAGCGCCGCGCGACCGGCGCCCCCAGCCTCGTCGACGTGGCCTTCGATGCCATCGATTCGGACTACGCCTCGACCGTCCTGAATGGGATCCTCGACTACGCGGCAGCGGTTGACGTCGAAGTCGTGCTCAGCGTCACCGGCAGCCACGGCGTTCGAAGGGACGGCGGGGGAAGGGACGACCTCGGGCGCAAGGCCCAGCGGATGGCGGACGAGGACCGCGCCGGAATCATCCTCGTCACCTCGGCCTTCACCGAATCGCACCTCGCCGCCTTCCGGCGTCGCCGAATCCCCGTCGTCGTCATCGACCCGCTCAACCCCCCTCCCCCGGACGTGACGAGCATCGGCGCGACGAACTGGGCCGGCGGACGCGCGGCGGCCGAGCATCTCCTCGAGCTCGGGCATCGCCGGATCGCCTACCTGGGGGGCCCGGAAACTGCAGAGTGCAATCAGGCGAGGCTGCATGGCTACATGTCCGCGCTCATGTCGCGCGGGGTCGACGTGGACCCGAGCCTCGTGATCCACGGCAAGTTCCGCGTGGAGCACGGGATCACCGGCTTGGCTGCGCTGCTGTCCCAGCCTGAGCGTCCGACGGCGATCTTCGCCGGCAACGACGCGATCGCCGTCGGCGTCCTTCGCGAGGCCCGGCGACGCGGCATCCACGTGCCCGAAGAACTGAGCCTGGTCGGGTTCGACGGCACGGCCCTGGCGGAGGACTCGGTGCCCGCGCTCACCTCCGTGACCCAGCCGCTGCGCGATATGGGACGGACGGCCCTCCGGACGCTCCTTCGCCAGGCACGTGGGGAGAAGCTCGACTCCCACCGAGTGGAGCTCGCTACGCAGCTCGTGGTGCGGGAGTCGTCGGCTTCGCCGGGCTGAAAGCGTTTCGGGTCTGAAAGTCTTCTTCCGGCCTGAAAGCTCAGACGCTGGTGAAGCCGCCGTCGATCAGGACATTCTGTCCGGTGATCATGGCGGCGGCGTCGCTGGCGAGAAACGCGATGAGCTCGGCGACCTCGTCCGGCTGGGCGAAGCGGCCCACCGGGATCTGCGCCTTGGCCCTTTCGCCCTTCTCGCCCGCCCACGCCGCCTTGCCCAGGGGCGTCTCGACGACGGTGGGCGAGACCGCGTTGACCGTGATGCCCCGCGGTGCCCACTCGAGCGAGAGGACGCGCGTGAAGCCGACGATGGCTGCTTTGCTGGCGCAGTAGGCGGCATGCTGGTCGAGCCCGACGACGGCGGCCTGGGACGCGAGATTGATGATGCGCCCATAGCCCGCTTCGAGCATCATGCGACCGGCCGCCTGGGCCATGAAGAAACTCGCGCTGAGGTTGAC
>NZ_JBQCGQ010000300.1:0-2645 GCF_051955515.1 Sinomonas sp. | reverse complement strand
CACCGAGCCCTGGCCGCGGAGCCCATGGCCTACGTGGGTCGCATCAGCTACGAGCTCTACCTCTGGCACTATCCGGTGCTGTGCCTGTTCGGCGTCCTGAACCGCTCGGACTGGCTTGAGGTCGGCTGGTACGCGCTTCCGCTTTCGTTCGCGCTCGCAGTGGTGGCGCACCGGGTCACACAGCCACTGACGTCCCGCCTGCGCTCTCGGATGGCGAGGTGGATTCCCGCCTGATCTATGGATGCATGGGCCTCGGCGGGTCTTGGGATATGCCCGAGTACGGACCCGAGGAGATCGATGCGGCGTCGGCGGTTGTCGCCACCGGCTTGTCGGTCGCATCCAACTCGATTCTTGACGGCCTCGCTGCACAGGCGACGCCGTCAGCCGCGTTCGTGCGGAGTGTGCGATCTGAGCGGCCGGAGGGTGTCTCAGCACAGACGGAGGCGCTGCGAGACGTTCAACGGCCGAAGACGCCGCAAAGGGGCAAGACTAACCGGACTAGCGGTGAGCGAACCGAACGCCGTCGGAAGCGACCGTCTTGCGGAGGCCGAGGCCGTTGCTGAGGCGATGAATCGTGAGGAGTGGTCCGCCCTGTTCCAGACGGTAAGGGGGACTATGAACTCGGCTTACCGAGAAATGTCACTGCAAACGTCGCCACACCCAGCAGCGCGACGACGAGGGCCGCTGCGAGGTTTCCCCAGGGAAGGCTCGCGATTCCCACGGCGAACAGAATTATGCCCGCTGTTCTCGCTAGATCCTTGGCTGATCTCGTTCCCTTCGGTTCAGACCTAGTGAAGCCGAGTATCTCGCCCCATTTGTGTTTAGCCATCACAGACCGATTCCACGTGATCCGAGAACGTTCTTTACGATACTACCGACCATTCCCGCTACGGCGCCAAGACGGTGGGGCCGACTCCCGGGATTGACGCAACTACTGCGGCGCCGGCCGCTGCGCCTGCGGCCGCCGAAATCCCCATCTGCCACCATTGCGGATCTGCGCTGACGGGGAAGGCCGTTTGTTCGTCGAACTCCACATGTTGGAGAGTCTCCTCGATCGCCGTCGTGAGCCTTTGCCCGGCGCTGTATTCGATGCGGCTCCCCGCGGAAGCCAAGCGTTCGGGCGGCAAATCGGCTGGCGATATCGCCCGGCCGGGCTGGGCAATTGTCGCACTCACTTTCCCGCGGCTGTCTGAGGAGGTCATTCGCACTGCAGTGCTGCTGCTGGCGACTATTGCTTTCTCCGAGTCATTTGAAACACTTTCATGACTGGTGATTGGAGAAGGATGGGCCTCCGTGGAAGCCAAGGCTGGACTGCCCAATCCCAATGCGGCAATGCTCGTGGACACCATTGCTGCAATACAAACAGTGACGACTTTTTCCCCATCACGATTCCCCCATTGATCGATCCACTGGTTGGCTCATCTGCTGGCCCGTCGCTGGCCCGACCTATTCTTAGTGCCAATTTAAGAGCTGCGTCAAGGCCTGCGAGTATCTAATTCTTGCAGGGGTCAGGGGCATCGTTGGGGCAAATGTTGCATCGATTGCAGACATATTGTCTCTTGAGAGAGCAAAATACCGTCCAGTTTCCTCGCATCAACGGTCACATTTGCTCCAACAGTATCGACACTAATTGTCTGTCTTGGACGCGAAGTGCTCCCCAGAAAGTTCCGCGTTGGCCTGTGGCCCAGGCAACTCGATTTCCAGCGCCCGCTCAGTGACATCATCGAGGGCCCGACGCACGGCCCCCAGCGCCACGGCCTCCCCTTCGAGGGCGGACACCTCGACCTCTGCGGGCGTCTCGGTGAGCTCCTTCAACTCGAGGCGGATGCCGGGGAGCAGCCGGGCGGCCGCGGGGGCGATGGCCCCGCCGAGGACCACGAGCTCGGGATTCAGGAGCGTGCTCAGCACGGCAATGACACGAGCCATGCGCCCTTCGAGGCGACGCAGCACGCCCTCCGCTGCAGAGTCGCCGTCGTCCGCTGCGGCGAAGACCGCCTCGGCAGTGACGTCGGCGGGGGCGAGTCCGGCAAGACCCCGCGGCTGGGCAGCCGCCTCGGCACCCCACTCCCTCGCGAGCTGGGCGATGCCATGCGGACCCACGGCGCCGTCGACGAGCCCGAGGAACGCGAGCTCGCCCGCCGCGCCATTGCGGCCGCGGAGCAGCCGCCCCGACTCGATGATCCCCGCGCCGAGGCGCTCGCCGGCGAGGACCACGGCCACGTCGTCGAGCCCGCGCGCCGCGCCGAGCCACTGCTCGGCGAGGGCCGCGAGATTCGCGTCGTTCTCGAGGAGGACGTGCCATCCGTGCCGCTCCCGCAGCGCGGCGGCCAGGCCGACGTCGAACATCTCCCAGAAGTCCGAGCCTTCGGCGACGTGCCCGCTCCGATCCACCGGTGCGGCCACACCGGCCCCCACGGCGAGGACGCGCTCGGCTGCGCTGCCTGCCGCGCGGAGGGCCGAGATCGCCGTCGAGCTCACCACGCCGAGCCTCTCCCGCGCTCCTTTCGCAGTGTCGCGGAACGCGCCGGAGGCGGTGCCCAGGATCTCGCCCCGGAGGTCCGCCACCAGCGCCGTGGTCTTGTGCGCACCGATGTCGAGTCCGACGACGACGCCCGCGTCAGCGCGGAACCCGAACGTGCGTGGGG
>NZ_JBQCGQ010000299.1:0-19919 GCF_051955515.1 Sinomonas sp. | reverse complement strand
GACGAGGAGGCCCAGCGCCGCGTGCTCGAACACGGAGACGTGGTGGAGCGGTGCTGGGACCACCGGCACAGCGTGCTCCCGATGGGGTTCAATGTCATCGTGGCGCCCGGGCCGAATGAGACAGCCGAAGAAAGGCTCGTCGCGTGGCTGGCCGACACGGCCCACGTCCTCACCGAGCGGCTTGCTTCGCTCGCGGGGCTCGTGGAGCTTCGGGTGGAGATCTCGCTCGACGAGCAGGTGGCGGCGGAACAGAACGAGGACGCCCGCGCTCTCGAGGCCGAACTCGGGGAACGCCCGCCTGGCGTCCAGCGGCTCCTGCAGCGCCGCCTCACGGCCCTCCGCGAGGGGGCGGCCGAACGGCTCGCGGACCGGCTGTACCCGGAGTTCCGGCGTCGGCTCGCCGCGCTCTCCACCGACCTCGCCGAGAACGTCCGCGGCCATCCGCCGGCCGGGTGCGTGACCGTGCTCAACGTCGCGGTGCTCGCGCGCGAACAGGACATCCCCGGCATCGGCGCGGAACTCGGGGACATCGAGCTTGAGGAGCCTGCCGCACGAGTGACCTTCCTCGGGCCTTGGCCGCCCTTTTCCTTCGCCGACGTGCCCCACTCGCCGTCGGTAGAGTGGACTGCATGAGTGACGGAATCGACGTCGGCAGCCCGGACGAAATCGAGGAGGGCACCGCGCGGATCGTGGAGCCCGAGGAATCGGGGTTCGAGGAGCCGATCGCCGTCTTCCACACCGAGACCGGCTGTTTCTTCGCGCTCAACGACATCTGCACGCACGAGGAGGCCTCCCTCGCGGAGGGCTGGATCGAGGGCGACACGGTCGAGTGCCCGCTGCATTCCTCGAGCTTCGACCTGCGCTCCGGCAAGGTCCTCGGCCTGCCCGCCACCGAGGATGCCCGCACCCACAGGGTCGAGGTCGAGGACGGCAGGATCGTCCTCTACCCGGGCCTCGACGCTGAGAAGGCCGTCCGGCACAGCGGTCCGTCGGCCGGCTGATGCCACTCCGCCGCATCCTCGTGGTGGGCGGCGGGGTCGCGGGATTCAGCGCCGTGCGCGAGCTGCGCGAGCGCGGGTACGACGGCGAGCTCACGCTCCTCTCCCCAGAAGGCCTCCCCTACGACCGCCCCCCGCTCAGCAAGGGCTACCTCCTCGGCACTGAGGACGCCCAGAAGATCCGCCTCGTTCCGGAGGCCTGGTACGAAGAGCACGGTGTGGGGCTCGTGCCCGAGCGGGTTTCTGCCTTACGCCCTGCCGAGGGGGCCGTTGAGCTCTTGAGCGGCCGGTTTCTTGGGGCCGACCGGGTCCTCCTCGCCACCGGCAGCACGCCGCGTCGCCTCGGCATTCCGGGCGGCGAGGCCGTACTGACCCTCCGAACTCGCGCCGATGCCGACGCGCTCCGCGCCGCTCTCGCGCCTGGGGCGAGGGTCGCCGTCGTCGGCGCTGGGCTCATTGGCTCGGAGGTGGCCTCGGCCGCCGTCGTCCTCGGCGCGGACGCGACGCTCATCGATCCCGTGGTTCCGCCCCTGGTCCCCGCTGTGGGTCGCGCCCTCGCCGAGCGGCTGCAGGGGATGCACGCGGAGCGGGGCGTGCGGACTTCGGTGTCGATCCCCGTCTAAATCACGCACGACGGCGGAACCCGGCTCATGCGGCTCGCCGACGGTTCCGCGGTGCAGGCCGACCTGGTCGTGGCCGGGATCGGCGTGGTACCCGAGACCTCACTGGCCGAGGACTCCGGGCTTGCGGTCGACGACGGGATCCTCGTCGACGCTGCCGGCGCCACCTCGAATCCGGGCGTTTTCGCCGCCGGGGACGCAACGCGCCTCCGGCGCCCGGACGGGACTCTCGCCCGGCGCTCGGAGCACTGGGAAGCCGCCGTCAGATCAGGTCAGGCCGCCGCCGCCGGAATCCTCGGGGAGACGCCGCCCGCGTTCGGTGCGCCGTGGTTCTGGTCGGATCGGCACGGGGTGCACGTCGAGGCCGTCGGGACGCTCGACGGCCGGCAAGCGCCTGGCAGTCGCACAGTCGTGCGCACCGCCGACGGCACTCCCGACGGCGTCCCTCAAGCCGCGTTCCTCCTCGCCGCCGATGGGCGTCTCCTCGGATGCGCCGTCGTCGACCTCCCGCTCATGGTTCGGGCCGCGCGCCGCATCATCGACCGCGGCCTCTTGCCCGACGCCGACGCCCTCGCGGACCCATCCGTCGACCCGCGGAAGCTCGCCCGCTAGCAACGCCTGGCCACCTCTGCCCCCACGCGTGGCCACCTCTGCCCCCACGCGTGGCCACCTCTACGTCACGCAGCCGTCAGGTGCAGTCCCTCCACGATCGAGTCGACAATGCCCTCGGGCGTCTGGGAAATATCGAGCCGAAGATGACCGCGGGAAAGCTCCTCCTCGGTCAGCGGCTCGAGTGTGGCGAGCTGGCTGGGCAGCAGGCCGGTCGGCATGAAGTGCCCCGAGCGCGAAGCCATGCGCTCGGCGAGAAGTTCGGGGGTGCCGTCGAGGTGAGCGAAGACGACGCGACCGTCGGCGTGGGCGAGCAGATCGCGATAGCTCCGTTTGAGCGCCGAGCAGGTGAGCACCGTGCTCCGGCCGGCGGCGGCCTGCGCGCTCATCCAGTCGCGGATGCTGGCGAGCCAGGGCCAGCGGTCGTCGTCGGTGAGGGGGCTGCCGCTCGCCATCTTGTCGATGTTCGACTGGGAATGGAACTCGTCGGCCTCGGCGAGCGTCCAGCCGAGCCGTTCGGCGAGTGCGGCGGACACGGTCGTTTTGCCAGCTCCGGCAACGCCCATGACCACGACATGCAGGGATTCCACTTGCTACCTCCGCAGAAGACGTCATTGGCTTCGTGAGAAGCACTCCCTCAAAGATAGCACCATTGCGTGTGATAGGTCATACTTTTTGTCATGATGGCGCAACAGAACGACAAGGGAGAGCCGGGCGGCGGCGGCCTCCACCGGCGGATGCTCGACGCAGTGGGCGAAGCCATCGTTTCGGGGCGGTACGAGCCCGGTCATCGCCTCACTCTCGACGAGCTCCAGCGCGAATTCGGCGTCTCGCGCACTGTTGCCCGGGACACGATGCGCGTGCTGGAGACGATGAACCTCGTGACGTCGCGCCGTCGGGTTGGCATCGTGGTCCAGGACCCAGCCCACTGGAACGTCTACGACCCCCAGCTCGTCCGCTGGCGTCTCACGTCCCCACGCCGCGACGAGCAGTACGCTTCGCTCACCGAGCTGCGCATCGCCGTCGAACCTCTCGCTGCCGCCGGCGCGGCCCGCCGGGCGAGCGGGAACCAGCGCCTTGAGCTCACCCGGCTCGCCGCCGATCTCCGACGCCTTGGCGAGGCCGGTGACCTGGACGCCTTCCTCGACGCCGACATTGCCTTCCATCGGCTCATCCTGAGCAGCAGCGGCAATGAGATGTTCGCCGCCCTTGAAGGAATGGTGGCCGAGGTCCTCACGAGCCGTACCCGGCAAGGACGCATGCCCTTCCACCCGCGAGACGAGGCGCTGGACGCCCACGAGCGTGCGGCTGCGGCCATCGCTCGCGGCGATGCGAACGGCGCCGAGGCCTCCGCCCGCGAGATCCTCCACGAGGTCCGGGGCGCACTCAATCTCAGGTGATGCTGGCTCGCAGAATCAGTGAGCACGACGACGGAGGGTGCCCCCGCTCAAAAGGCGCCCTCCGCCGTCGTACCCGAAACGGCTCTGAGGCGAATTATCTGTACCCGAAACGAAAGAAGAGGTCAGAGGGCCTCGATCGCCGCCTTCGCGGCCGGGTCCGACTCGTTGAGGAACGTTGAGATCCGCTCGGGCTCGCCTTCCTCGCCGATGGCTGCGGCTGCGCGGCCGAGGTCGTACAGCGCGCGCAGGAAACCCTGGTTCGGCTCATGCTCCCACGGCACGGGGCCGGCCCCGCGCCAGCCGTTGCGGCGCAGGGCGTCCAGCCCGCGGTGGTACCCCACGCGGGCGAAAGCGTACGACTCGACGGTCTCGCCCGCGGCCCAGGCCTCCTCGGAAAGCAGGGCCCAGAGCAGGGAGGACTCCGGGTGCTTCACGACGAGGGCACGCGGGGAGTGCCCCGTCGCGAGGCCCTGGTACACCTCCGTCTCGGCCGGGAGCCGCGTGGGCTCGGGGCCAAGGAGGTTGGTGCGGAATTCGTCGCTCACTTGATCGACTTGCCCTCGGAACCAAGCTGCTGCGCCGCCTCCACAACGCGGGCCGCCATGCCGGCCTCGGCCGAAGCGCCCCACACGCGCGGGTCGTAGGTCTTCTTGTTGCCGACCTCACCGTCGACCTTGAGGACGCCGTCGTAGTTCTTGAACATGTGGCCGGCCACCGGACGCGTGAACGCGTACTGGGTGTCGGTGTCGATGTTCATCTTGATGACGCCGAAGGACACGGCGTCCGCGATCTCCTGCTCACTCGAGCCCGAGCCGCCGTGGAACACGAGGTCGAATGGCTGGTCCCTGCCGATCTTCGCGCCGACCTCGGCCTGGATCTCCTTGAGGATCTCGGGGCGGAGCTTGACGTTGCCCGGCTTGTAGACGCCGTGGACGTTGCCGAACGTGAGGGCGGTGATGTACCGGCCGTTCTCGCCGGCGCCGAGGGCCTCGACGGTCGCGAGGCCGTCGGACACGCTCGAGTACAGCTTCTCGTTGATGGCGTTCTCGACGCCGTCCTCCTCGCCTCCGACCGCGCCGATCTCGACCTCGAGGATCATCTTGGCCGCGGACGTCCGGGCGAGGAGGTCCTTCGCGATGCGGAGGTTCTCCTCAAGCGTCTCTGCCGAGCCGTCCCACATGTGCGAGTTGAACAGCGGGTCCCGGCCGGCCTTGACCTCGGCCTCCGACGCCGCGAGGAGGGGCAGGACGAAGCCGTCCAGCTTGTCCTTCGGGCAGTGGTCGGTATGGAGGGCGATGTTGACGTCGTAGTTCTTCGCGACCTCGCGCGCAAACGCGGCGAAGCCGAGCGAGCCGGCGACCATGTCCTTGACCGACGCGCCGGACCAGTAGGCGGCGCCACCGGTGGAGACCTGGATGATCCCGTCGGAACCGGCCTCCGCGAACCCGCGGATCGCCGCGTTGAGCGTCTGGGACGAGGTGACGTTGACCGCCGGGAACGCGTAGCCGCCGTTCTTGGCGGCATCGATCATCTCGACGTACTTCTCAGGGGTGGCGATAGGCATGGAATCTCCTCGATTCAGGTCCGTGCGGCATAACTGCGCGGCGGTGTGCTGGCCACTTCACATCCTAGCGATCGGCGTCGCGCCGGGCTTCCCCGCCCAACAGATGACGACGACGGCGGGAGCCTCCCGCCGTCGTCGGCATCTGTAGCGCCTGTTTAATGCTGGGCCGCCACCTGCTGCGCGAAGGCCTCGGTCATGCTCCCGACGCCGGTGACGTCGTCATAGCCGGACGTCGCCACCAGCGAGGTGTCGAGGCCGAGCGTCGCCACGAAGGTCTGGCCGGGGTAGGCGCGGGCGAGGTTGATCGCGTGGGCGGGGCTGGTGACGTCGCGCAGGGCAGCCGTCGGGGTGGCCGCCGCTTGGTACACCGCCGGGTTCGCGAAGCCGATCCGCTTGCCGGCCGCCGCTTGGGCGCTCGCCATGAGGCCCGCGGTGAGCGGGCACGCGAGCGAGGTGCCGCCGATGCGGAGCTCGCTGTAGGAGCCGGAGTTCAAAGAGTGGTCATTCGTGATCGGGCTGTAGCCGATCTTGAAGCCCGTCCAGACGTCGGCGAGTGCCGAGACGTCGGGCGAGACCCGCTTTCCGTTGGCGAGACCCTGCGGGACGAGGGCTGCCTGGTACGCCGGCTGGCCGAAGGCGGCGCTGCGGCCGCCGCCTGCGCCGTACTGGAAGACGCCGGGAAGCGGTCCCGCGTAGGCGAGCGACCCGTCACGCTGGGTCACGATCTCCTGACGCGTGGTGCCCCATGCGGTCTCCCAGAGGTAGTTGTTGGACGCTCCGAGCGCGAGGCTCGTGCCGCCCACCGAGGTCACGAAGGGAGAGCTCGCCGGGAAATCGGGCGAGGTGTAGCCGAGCGCGGCCTTCTCATCACCGCTGTCACCGCTCGAGAAGTAGAGGCCGATTCCCTCCACGGCGGCCTGCAGATGGTTGTTCTGCTGGCCGAGGAGCACGTCCGAGGGAACTGCCTCCCCGACGTACCCGTAGCTGTTGCTCACGACCGTCGCGAGCTGGCCGTCGAGGACCTTCGACATTGCGAGGTCGAGGCCCGCGCCGCAGTTGGAGCCGCCCGCATAGAGGATATTGGCGCCGGGAGCCGTGCTGTGGACGGCTTCGACGTCAAGAGCCTCTTCGCCCTGCCAGCCGCTCGGCTGGCCGCAGAGGGCCTGGTCGTAGTAGACGGGGGGCAGGAGCTCGCGGTACGAGGTGGAGCTCAGGGCCGGGAGGCCGTGGAGCGACGCGTAGTGGTTCGCATCCTGCGCCATGGTCGGCGCGGCATACGCGTCGATGATGGCAACGGTCTGGCCGCTGCCCGCCGTCGTGTTCATGGCGACGCCGTCGCCGAGGCCGTACGCGGCCTGAATCTGGCCTGGCGTGTACCCGCAGAGGACCGTCGGGACCGAGGTTGCCCCGGTCTCGGTGGGCGGAACCGTGACTTCCTTCTGGTCCCAGTATTGGGAGCACGGCGTCGCGACGGGCGGCGGGGCCGTCTTCGCTGCCGGCTGCGCGTCGCCGCCGTCGACGACGTTGTCCGGCCGGGTGAGCATGCGGCCCTGGTCGATGCTCACCGCCGAAACGGAGGCCGCAATGTCGCCCGGTAGCGTCGGGGAGCGGTCCGGCCCGATGAGGCTCTGGCCCTCGAAGGAGTACGTCTGCTCGGCAACCTGGAAAGCGCTGTTGAACTGGCTCACCGTGCCACGGAACACTACGTACTGGCCGCTGTCAGGGACGCCTGTGATGACCATGCCCTGGGCCTTGAGCCAGTTGACGACCGCATCGGTGTCCGCCTGGGCCGGCGCGAAGCGGGACTTCCACTGGGCGAAGCTGAGGAACTGGCCGTACTGCGCGCTCCCGGGCGTCGAGACCGCCGTAGCCAACGCCTTCGCCCCCGCCTCGTCGCGGAGGCCGAGGTAGATCTCGCCCTCGATCGTGGTGTTGCTGAGGGGGATGCCGGTCTTCGCACGGGATCCGGCCCACGGTGGGACCGAGCCGGGATAGGCGGTGGATTTCGACGGCGGAGGGCTGGGCGGGGCGGCAACGGCGACCGCGGCGGTGCCCAGTCCTGCGACGCAGGCGAGGGCGGCGGCGGCCGCAGCAGCGCGCAGTGAATGCCGACGAGAACCCAGATGATTGCCCATATTCCCTCTC
The DNA here is from genome assembly GCF_051955515.1 of Sinomonas sp. GTDB lineage: Bacteria > Actinomycetota > Actinomycetes > Actinomycetales > Micrococcaceae > Sinomonas. The sequence goes on along the minus strand of NZ_JBQCGQ010000299.1, from coordinate 12,583 downwards.
CTTCGAAGCACGGGCTGCCTCGACTGCAGCGAGACTAGTCCTGAAATGTTCATGACAGAACTGTCGAGAAGCTGGGAGTTACCCGTGAATTCTGAAAGCCAGCTGTGATTGGCCACTCCCGGGGCGACCCCTGTACGCTGGTGATGCGCAGGGGAGTATCCCAAGCGCCGTACACGTCAACACGTCGGGCGCGGGAGCCCGGCCGGGTGCGGCGGCCTGTCTAAAGGCGATCGAGCCGATCAGCGGGTGGAAAGACTTGTGGGGATCACGCCTACCTTGCGAAAGGGACTTGAATGTCCGTCTCTCCCCTCGTCTGGACCGTCACGATCATCGTGATCGTGGGCCTTCTGGCCTTCGACTACTTCTTCCACATCCGCAAGCCTCACGCCCCCACGCTGCGTGAGGCATCGATCTGGTCCGCCATCTATGTCGGTGCCGCGGTAGTGTTCGGCATCGTCGTCCTCATGGTCGGCGGAACTGAGATGGGGAGCCAGTACTTCGCCGGCTTCATCACAGAGAAGGCCCTCTCGGTCGACAACCTCTTCGTGTTCCTCGTGATCCTCGCGAGCTTCCGGGTCCCGCGGGAGGATCAGCAGAAGGTGCTGCTCTTCGGCATCGTCTTCGCGCTCATTGCCCGGACCGTGTTCATCTTCCTGGGCGTGGCCCTCATCAACAGCTTCGCGTGGATCTTCTACGTCTTCGGCGCCATCCTCCTCATGACGGCCGGGCACCTGCTCAAGCCCGAGAGCCATGATCAGGACGAGGCGGACAACATCATCGTCCGGCTGGCCAAGAAGATGTTCCGGACCTCTCCCCACTACGACGGCGACAAGCTCTTCACCATCGAGAACGGCAAGCGGGTCCTCACTCCGATGCTGCTCGTCATGGTGGCGATCGGCGGGACGGACATCCTCTTCGCGCTCGACTCCATCCCCGCGATCTTCGGCCTCACCCAGAACGCCTACGTGGTGTTCACGGCGACCGCGTTCTCCCTCATGGGCCTGCGGCAGCTGTTCTTCCTGCTCGACGGCCTGCTCGACCGCCTCATCTACCTCTCCTTCGGCCTCGCCGCCATTCTCGCGTTCATCGGGGCCAAGCTCGTGCTGCATGCCCTTCACCAGAACACGCTGCCGTTCATCAACGGGGGCCAGCACGTCGAAGTCTTCGAAGTCACGACCGGCCTGTCCCTCGTGGTCATCATCGGCGTCCTGGCCATTACCATCGTGGCCTCGCTCGTGAGCCCCGCCGGCAAGGCACAGACGGCCATCAACAACGCCCGCCGGCATGCCGAGAGCTACCTCGACCTCGAGTACACCGCAGATCCGGCTGAGCGCGAGCGAATCTACCAGAACCTGCTCGACGAAGAGGACGCGATCCGCGCGATGGACAAGAAGTACCGGGACAAGGCGAAGGACGTCGACGCTATTCGGGCGAAGGTCGAGCAGGCTCACGCACGCCACGCCGAGTACCTGGGCAGCGCGACCTGATCCGGGGCTTACGGCCCTAGCCGTCTCCGGGGGCGCCTGACACTCTGAAAGGTCAAGGCGCCCCCGGAAGGAAACCGACCATGCCGTACACGCTGTCCCTCCTCGTGCCGCTGTCCTTCGCCGAGACGATGGAGCGTGTGCGCGCCGCCTTGGCCGGACAGGGCTTCGGGATCCTTTCGGAGAGCGACATCCGTGCCACCTTTGCGGCCAAGCTGGGCCTCGAAGCGGCTGGCACCCTCGGCGACTACGTCATCCTCGGGGCGTGGAATCCCGGGCTTGCCCGCCGCGCCCTCACCGCGGAACCGCAACTCGGCGCGCTGCTGCCGTGCAACGTCGTCGTGCGTCGCGGACCCGACGACGAACAGACGACCATCGATGCCGTCGATCCCCTCACGCTTGTCCAGCTGAGCGACAGCCCTCAGGTCAAAGCCGTGGCAGACGACGCGAGCGCACGGATCAAGGCCACGCTTGCCTCCGTCGCCGCCGCAACGCAGCCGGCTGCCTAGCGCGTTCTCCGGAACGTCTTTCCCGGCGGCGCGGGAACTGCCGCCCTGGCCTCCGGGTCCGCAGCCCTTCGACGGCGCAGCTCAAGGGCCAGGCTCTCCTGCCCGCGGGCCATGGCCCAGCGGTGGTTCGCCGCGAAGACCGGCTTGAACAGCCAGCTGAGCCGCTTGAGGAGCGGCTTGCCGACGGTTACGTTCCAGTCGTAGCGGATCACCGTCTCGGGCCCGTCTTGAGTCAACGTCCATCTGCCGTTGCCGTTGAGGTCGCCGATGGCCGAGATGGTGAAGCCTTCGGGGGTGATGGACTGCGTGACCTCGAGCGTCCAGCGGAGCGTATACGGAAGCCAGCCTTTGGTGTAGAGCGCGGCGCGCCTCCCCTTCCCGTCGGGTCCCCCAGGGTTCAACGTCCGGACGTCGAGGTACACCGCTGGCCACCAGCGAGGCAGTTCCTCGACGGGTCCGAGGACCGAGATCACTTCCTCCCGAGTGCCCGCAACCCTCCAGAACGTTACAAACGAGTAATCGGTGCTGGCCATGGGCTTCCCTTCCGCGCCTCTCGTTCCTCCACTGTACGGCTGGCCCTTCAACCGGACAGGACGGCGGGCGGAAGATACTAGTGGGGTGGAACTCTGGGAGAAGCTGCAGATCAAGCCCGAGTCGACCGTTGCGGTGGTGAACTCCCCTGCCGACGGCCCGACAATCGAGGGGCCCTTCACCGTTTCCGACCATCCAGGCACGGCGGACGTGACGATCGTGTTCGTGAAGGATCGCTCCGAGATCGAATCGGCAGCGCAGCCTGGCATCGACGCAGCGATCGCCGATCGTTTGGCGTGGGTCGCGTACCCGAAAGCGAAGAAGCTGGGCACCGACCTCAACCGTGACCTCCTCGCCAAGGAGCTCATAGCGCGCGGGATCGACCCCGTCCGGCAAGTCTCTCTCGACGACGTGTGGTCGGCCCTGCGCTTCCGCCCGGCCTTCCGGGCGCGCTGACCGAGCACCAGCTCACTGCGAGGGCGCCTGCCCGAACACGTGGCGCCGGATCCACGCATGCATCGCGATAGCCGCGGCCGAGGCGGCGTTGATCGACCGAGTCGAGCCGAACTGCTCGATGGACAGCGTGGCCTCGGCGGCGTTGTGCACCTCCGGCGTCAGCCCGGGCCCCTCTTGGCCGAAGACCAGGACGCAGCGCCGAGGCAGGTCATAGGTCTCGAGCGGCACGGAGTCGGGGAAGATGTCGACCCCGAGGATCGCCAGTTCTTCAGAGCGAGCCCACTCCACGAAGTCCTCGACGGTCGGATGATGCCGGATGTGCTGGTAGCGGTCGGTGACCATGGCCCCGCGACGATTCCACCGCCGTCGTCCGATGATGTGGACCTCCTTGGCGAGGAACGCGTTCGCGGTGCGCACCACCGTTCCGATGTTGAGGTCGTGCTGCCAGTTCTCGATTGCCACGTGGAACTCATGGCGGCGAGTATCGAGTTCGGCGACGATGGCGTCGTGCTTCCAGTACCGATAGCGGTCCAGGACGTTGCGGCGGTCGCCGTTGGCGAGGAGCTCGGGATCCCAGTGGTCGCCCTCGGGCCACGGCCCCTCCCACGGGCCGACGCCGACCTCGATCTCGCGCTCTTCGCCCTCTTCGGTCACCGGTCAAGCCTATTCATGTCACGACCGCGGCGCGTACATGATCACGGCCATGCCCACGAGGCAGACGACGGCGCCGATGATGTCGTAGCGGTCGGGCCGGTACCCGTCGAACGCCATGCCCCAGGCGAGCGAACCGACCACGAACACGCCGCCGTACGCGGCGAGAATCCGGCCGAAGTGCGCGTCCGGCTGGAGCGTCGCCACAAAGCCGTAGAGGCCCAGGGCAATGACGCCGACGCCGACCCAGACCCACCCGCGCTGCTCCCGAATGCCCTGCCAGACGAGCCACGCCCCGCCGATCTCGAACACAGCAGCGAGCACGAACAGCAGGATCGACCGAAGAAGCGACACGACGTCACCCTACGCCGGGTAGACACTCACCGCGGCGGCTTTCACCACGAGGACGACGGCGGTGCCCGGCGCGAGATCGAGGTCGGCGGCCGCCGCGGCGGTGAGGTCCGCGACGACGCGCGTCCCGCCCGCAGCGGAATGCACCCGAACCTGCGGTCCCCTCGGTTCCAGCTCCTCGACGGCGGCGCGCCACGCATTGCGGGGCGAACCGTGCGGCACGCTCTCCGGACGGAAGAGGGCCACGTCCGCGGGGCGGAAGACCGCGACGCCGTCGCCGCCCCGGGCGGGAGACTCGCCGTCGTCGGCCGGGGTTCCCGATACCTCGCCCAGCCCGTCCACGGCGAGGCGACCCTCTGCCGTCGTCCTCCCCTGCACGAAATTGAGCCCCGCCAGCCCCGCCGCAAAGTGGCTGCGCGGGCGCTCGAGGAGCGCCGCCGTCGGCCCCTGCTCGGCAACCGTGCCGCGCTCCAGGACCACGACGCGGTCGGCGAGGAGGTGCGCGTCGAGCACCTCGTGGGTGATGACGACGGCGGTCCGGCCGGCGAGCACCCGCCGAAGGAGGCGGCGCAGCGCGGGGGCGGCGGCGACGTCGAGCGCGGCGAACGGTTCGTCCAGCAGGAGGAGCCGGGGTTCGGTGGCGAGGGCGCGGGCGACGGCGATGCGCTGCGCCTGCCCGCCCGAAAGCTGGGCAGGGCGGCGGTCAGCGAGCGCGACGGCGTCGACCTCGGCGAGCCAGCGTTCCGCGGCGGCCTGCGCTGCGCGGCGCGAGGCCCCGGCCGCGCGCGGCCCGAAGGCGACGTTCTCGAGCACGGTGAGGTGCGGGAAGAGCAGGGGATCCTGGGCCAGGAGCGCCACTCCCCGCGCGTGCGGGGGAATCCACGCTCCGTTGCCGGTGTCGAACAGGACGCGGCCGTCGAGCTCGGCACGGCCCTCGTCGGGTCGCAGCAGCCCCGCGGCGAGCCCGAACAGCGTGGACTTGCCTGCACCGTTCGGCCCGAGGACGGCGAGCGTCTCGCCGTCCTGTACGTCGAGCTCCACATCAAGGCCGCGTTCCCGCAGGATGGCCCTCAGGCTGAAGGTCACAGCGCCGCCGCTCCGGCCGCGCGCCGCCCGTAGGCGATCCCGACCACGGCTCCCGCGATGACCACGAGCACGAGCGCGAGGGCGACAGCTGCGTCCGGGTCGACCTCGCGCTGGAGGTACACCTCAAGCGGCAGAGTCCGCGTCACGCCTTGAAGGCTGCCTGCGAAGGTGAGTGTGGCGCCGAACTCGCCGAGGCTGCGGGCGAACGAGAGCACGAGCCCCGAGGCGAGGCCCGGGATGACCAGGGGGAGGGTGACGCGTCGGAACACGTGGGTCGGGGCCGCGCCCAGCGTCGCGGCGACCGCCTCGTAGCGGCCGCCCGCCGTGCGCAGCGCACCCTCAAGGCTCACGACGAGGAAGGGCAGGGACACGAAGGTCTGGGCCATGACGACTGCGGTGGTTGTGAAGGCGATCTGGACGCCAGCCACCTCGAGCCATCGCCCCACGAAGCCCAGCCTCCCAAACGTGTACAGCAGCGCGAGACCGCCGACGACGGGCGGCAGCACGAGCGGCAGCAGCACGAGCCCGCGGAGCCATCGCCTCCCTCGGAGCGGTCCTCTTGCGAGCACGAGCGCCATGGGCACTCCGACCAGGACACACGCCACCGTGCTTGCCAGCGCCGTCACGAGGCTCAGCCGGAGCGCCGCGAGCGACGACTCCGACGTGATGAGCGGCACGAAGTGCGCCCAGTCGACGCGCGCCAGAATCCCGATGAACGGGACGACCACGAACAGCAGGCCCACTGCTGCTGGCGCGTAGACCCAGCGCGGGATGCCCGTATAGCCGCGGGAGCTACGGCGCGCCGAAGCCTGCATCGCCGAGCACTTTCCGCCCTTGATCGCCGCGGACGAAGTCGACGAACTCCTGCGCGAGTGCCGAATCCTTCGATCCCTTGAGCGCCGCGATGGGGTAGCGGTTCACCGCGGCCGAGGACTCGCTGAAACTCACGCCGTCTACTTTTCCCCCAGCGGCCTTGACGTCGGTCACGTAGACGAGCCCAGCGTCCGCGTCACCGGAGATCACCTTGCCGAGCACGTCTGTGACCGACTGCTCCTCGCTCACCGGCTTGAGCGTGACCCCAGCGGCCTGCGCCGCCTTCTGCGCGGCGCTCCCGCACGGGACCTGCTGCGCGCAGACCACGAGCCGCGTGCCCGACTTCGCGAGGTCCTGGAACGAGTGGATTCCGGCGCGGTTGCCCTTCGGGACGGCGATCTCGAGCACGTTGGTGGCGAAGATCCGAGGGGCGCCCGCGGTGAGGCCCGCGGTGGTCGCCTTGGTCATGTTGGCCTCGTCGGCTGAAGCGAACACGTCCGCAGGGGCGCCATTCTGCAGCTGGGCCACGAGGTCCGACGATCCGCCGAAGCTGAAGGTGACTTTCGCGCCCGCGTGGGCGGCTTCGAACTCGTGGCCGAGTTCCGTGAAGGTCGACTTCAGAGAGGCTGCCGCGAAGACTGTGAGGCTCGCCGCGCCCGAGGAGCCGCCACCGGTCGCGTTGGCCTCCGGCGGCATCCCCGCGCATCCGCTGAGCAGCCCAGCGGCGACGACGGCGGTGGCCACCACCGAGAAGAAGCGTTTCACGAGGCCTTCCCTCCAGGAGTCTCGACGATCACGGTCGTTGCCTTCACGACCGCGGTTGCGACCGTTCCGGGCTCGAGGCCGAGGTCGCGCACAGCCTCCGAGCTCATGAGCGAGACCACGCGGTAAGGGCCGCACTGCAGCTCGACCTGAGCCATGACCTTGTCCTGAATCACGTTGGTCACCAGGCCCACGAAGTTGTTCCGCGCCGACCGGGCGACGCCGCTCGCGTCCTTGGGCGCGTTCGCCAGCCGGCGCGCGTGCTCGGCGAGTTCGGCGCCGTCGATCGCGGCGCGTCCCGCGGCGTCCTTCGTGGCACTGAGCGCTCCGGAATCGACCCAGCGCCTCACGGTGTCGTCGCTGACGCCGAGGAGGCTCGCGGCCTCCGCGATGCGGATAAGAGGCATGACGGAAGTATATTCCGCAATTGCGGGTCTCTTCGCTTTTGATGAACGCATCTGAGGATGTGGGGAAGGTCATTGCCTCAGGGCCCGAGCGAGGTGGAAGACTAGCGCGTATGGCTGACTCCACTGCCACCACGGCAGAACACGAGGACCTCTCCACGCCCCCGGATCGGGACACTGTGCCTTCGCCAACGCCAGCCCAGCAGCGCGTCGTGTACCGCAGCGGCCAGGAGATCGAGTGCTGGCTGACGGACATGGACGGCGTGCTCGTGCACGAGAACCACCCCATCCCCGGCGCCCCGGAACTCATCCAACGATGGGTCGACACGTCCCGCCGCTTCCTCGTCCTCACGAACAACTCGATCTTCACCCCGCGCGACCTCGCGGCTCGCCTCCGCTCTTCCGGGCTGTCGATCCCGGAGGAGAACATCTGGACCTCGGCGCTCGCGACCGCCGTCTTCATCAAGGACCAGATGCCCGGCGCCCGCGTCTACTGCATCGGCGAGGCTGGGCTGACGACGGCGCTCCACGAGGCTGGCATGATCCTCACCGATCAGGACCCCGACTACGTGGTGCTCGGCGAGACCCGGACCTATTCGTTCAACGCGATCACCACCGCGATCCGCCTGATCGTCGACGGCGCCCGCTTCATCGCCACGAATCCGGACGCGACGGGCCCCTCGAAAGAGGGCGTCCTTCCCGCGACCGGGGCGATCGCCGCGCTCATCACGAAGGCGACCGGCCGCGAACCCTACACCATCGGAAAACCCAATCCGATGATGTTCAGGTCCGCGATGAACCAGATCGACGCCCACTCCGAGACAACGGCGATGATCGGCGACCGCATGGACACCGACATCGTCGCCGGCATGGAGGCGGGGCTCCATACCGTGCTGGTCCTCTCCGGCATCACGCAGCAGGCCGACATCCCAACGTATCCCTTCCGCCCCAACCAGGTGCTCAACTCGGTTCAGGACCTGCTGCAGCAGCTCTGACCGCCGAGGTCGGGCCCCCCACCGCCCAGATCGGGGCGCGTGCGCCCGAGGTCGGGTCCCCATCCAGGCGAGTTGCGCCGTCGTCGTTCGCCCGCACCCGACCTCAGCACCACACCACCCGACCTCGGCACCACACCACCCGACCTCGGCGAAGGAAACTTGCATAGCTCGCGCGTGTTGCAAACGCTTACACCACCTGCATAGACTCGTGCGGGCGCCGGGCGGGGGCGCCCGCGAGCCCAGCGACGGGACGGTACCTCGGCTGGGCCATGCCGCCGTGGACCCGGCCCGCTCACCGCATAGACCACGGAGGCCATACCGATGCTCTCCCAGACCCAGCTGGACCTCTGGACGGGGACCGAAGCGCTGCTCTTCGACCTCGACGGCGTGCTGACCCCCACCGCCGTCGTGCACGAGCTCGCTTGGCGCCAGCTCTTCGACGAGTACCTCGCGTCCGTCGGGAAGGGGCCGGCGTACACGGACGCCGACTACTTCGACCACATCGACGGCAAGCCCCGCTTCGACGGCGTCCGCGACTTCCTCGCCTCCCGCGGCATCACGCTCCCCGAGGGGCCGATCGATGATGCCCCCGAGCACGAGACGGTTCAAGGCCTGGGCAACCGCAAGAACCGGATCTTCAACGAGATCATCGAGAACGACGGCGTTGCCCCCTACCCGGGATCGGCCCGCCTGGTGGAGGCGGCCCGGGAGCGCGGCGTGAAGCTCGCCGTCGTCTCGTCGTCCCGCAACGCCCCGGCGGTCCTGCGCGCGGCAGGCCTCGCGGACGCCTTCCCCGTGGTGGTGGACGGCGTGGTCGCGGCTCGCGAGGGTTTGCCCGGCAAGCCGCATCCGGCGACCTTCGTCCGGGCGGCCGAGCTTCTGGGCGTGCCGCGGGGCGCCTGCGTCGTGGTCGAGGACGCCGTTTCGGGCGTCCAGGCGGGAGCGGGCGGCGAGTTCCGCGCCGTCGTCGCCGTGGATCGCGGCGCTGGGGCCGAGGTGCTCCGCGCGGCGGGCGCAACGCACGTCGTCGACGATCTCGCCGAGCTGCTCTAAGGCCGAACCCGAGCCGCACCCAAACCCCTGCTTGATCCCCCTTCTTGTAAGAACGGCACCTCCATGACTCTTGTCACCGCAGACCGTCACCGCTTCCCCCTCGACGAGTGGGCGCTGGTCGAGGCGAGCCACGCCCCGGGCACCGAAGGCACGCTTGAGACGCTCTTCAGCCTCGGCAACGGCCACCTCGGCCTCCGGGGCGCCCACGCCGCGGAGGCAGACGCTGCCCTCCCCGGCGCCTTCATCAACGGCTACCACGAGACCTTCGACATCCGGCACGCCGAGAACGCGTACGGCTTCGCGAAGCAGGGCCAGCGCATCCTCTATGTCCCGGATGCACACGAGACGCTCGTGAGGGTCGACGGTGAGCAGCTCACCTTGGCCGGTTCCGAGGTGCTGGACTTCCGCCGTCGGCTGGACTTCGCGACCGGCGTCTACGAGTGCACGATCGTGTGGCAGTGCACGTCGGGGGCGGTCGTGACGACCCGCGAGCGCCGGGTCGTCGGGGCCGCCTCGCGCTCAAGCATGGGGGTCGAGCTCGAGATCAGCGCGGACCGCAGGATCGTCGCGGATGTCTCCTCCGTCGTCGTCAATCGCCAGGACCAGCCGCGGGACGACCACTCGGAGCACGACCCCCGCCGCGCGGGCCGTCACGCCGGCCGGGTGCTCGAGCCCGCCCTCGCCGAGGGCACGAACGGAAGCCTGCGCCTCGCCTGGACCACCATGACCTCGCGACAAAGTGTCGCGCTGGCGGCCGACCATGTGACGAACAGCCCCATGCCTCCCTTCTCCACGGAGCCGGATGCGGACCGCAGCGCCGTCCGCTACGTGCTGCCGATCGACCCCGGCGAGACCTTCCGCCTCGAGAAGCGCGTCGCCTATGCGGTGGGCGCGGGCGACGGCGGCGAGCTGGTCGAGCGCGCGACCGCCGAACTGCGCGGCTTCGACGAGCTGCTCGCCGAAAGCGCCGCCCACTACGAGCGCTACTGGGCGACCGCTGACATCACCATCGGCGGCCCTGCCGACCTCCAGCAGGCTGTCCGCTGGAACCTGTTCCAGCTCGCGCAGGCCACGGCTCAGGCTGGCGTCGCGGGGATCCCGGCGAAGGGTGTGACGGGCTCGGGCTACGAGGGCCACTACTTCTGGGATCAGGAGATCTACGTCCTCCCCTACCTGACCTACACCGCCCCCCGAGGCGGCCCGGAAGGTCCTGCAGTTCCGGCACGAGATGATCCCCGCTGCCGCCGCGCGCGCGTCGGAGCTGAATGTCGACGGCGTCCTCTTCCCCTGGCGCACGATCAACGGCCAGGAGGCGAGCGCCTACTACGCGGCCGGCACTGCCCAGTTCCACATCAACGCCGCCATCGCCTACGCCGCGGCCCGCTACGCGTGGGCCAGCGGGGACAGCGAGTTCCTCGCCGGGGCCGGAGCAGAGCTGCTCATCCAGACCGCCCGTATGTGGGCCTCGCTCGGCTTCTTCGGCAAGAACGGGCAGTTCCACATCCATGGCGTGACCGGGCCGGACGAGTACACCGCTGTGGTGAACGACAACCTGTACACCAACGTCATGGCGCGCTTCAATCTGCGCGCCGCGGCCTCGCTGGATCACCCCGACATCGCCGACTCCGAGCGCCTCATGTGGTCTCACATCGCCGAGCGCATGGCCCTGCCGTACGACCCGGACATGCAGGTCCATGCCCAGGACGCCGACTTCATGACGCTCGAGGCGTGGGACTGGGAGACGCCGCGCTCGAAGTACCCCCTGCTCCTGCACTTCCACCCGCTCGTCATCTACCGCCACCAGGTTCTCAAGCAGGCGGACGCCGTGCTCGCGATGCTGCTGCAATGGCAGGACTTCACGGCAGAGGACAAGCAGCGCGCCTTCGACTTCTACGACCCCATCACCACTGGCGACTCGACCCTCTCGGCCTGCGTCCAGGGGATCATGGCCGCCGAGGTCGGGTACACCGAGGAGGCCGTGCGGCACTTCAGCACCGCCGCGTTCATCGACCTCGACGATCTGCACCACAACACGATCGACGGCGTCCACACCGCCTCGGCGGGCGGCGTCTGGGCCGCGCTCGTGAACGGCTTCGCGGGCTTCCGCGACCAGGGCGCGCTGCCGTACTTCGACCCGCGGCTCCCCGAGTGCTGGGACCATCTCGAGTTCCGGCTCCAGCTGCAGGGGCGGATCCTGCGCGTGCGTCTCACGTCGGACGTGCTCGCCCTCGCGGTGGAGTCCGGGGATCCGCTCGAGGTGAGCGTCCGCGGAGGCATCGTCGCTGTGGGAGCCGAGACCGCCGTCGTCAATCTCGACGCGCTGCCCGCCCCCGTGCCGAGCATCTTCCCGCGCCCGTTCCCGACCGCGGGGCTGAGCGCGCTCTCGTCGCTGTCCTGACCACCGGGCTCCTTGGAGCCTGCCCTGTCTCTCTGCTCACGGCGTAGCGTGGGGAAGCAGACACCGCATCGCGGAATGTTGAAGCTTCATCTATCGCTGCACTAGATGTCAGCACAAGAGAAAGGAAGCTCCATGGCTCAGTTCACTGGCAAGGTCGCGCTCGTCACCGGCGGCGGATCCGGAATCGGTGAGGCGATCGGCAAGGAGCTCGCGCGCAGGGGTGCCAGCGTGGTCCTCACAGACATCAACCTCGAGGCCGCCGAGCGGGTCGCGCGGGAGATCACGGACGACGGCGGCACCGCCTCCGCCGTGCAGCAGGACACCTCGAACAAGGACGATTCCGAGAAGGTCGTGCGCTTCGCGGTCGAGAAGTACGGCGCCCTCCACTACGCGGTCAACAACGCGGGCATCGGCGGCAAGCAGGCACCCGCCGGCGAGACGGATCTCGAGGACTGGGACCGCGTCATCGACATCAACCTCAACGGCGTGCTCTATGGCATGCGCTACCAGCTCCCCGAGATGCTGAAGGCGGGGGCTGAGGGTAGCGCGATCGTCAACATGGCGTCGATCCACGGCACGGTCGCGGCTCCGCTCAACGGCGCCTATACGGCTGCCAAGCACGGCGTGGTGGGCATCACGAAGAACGCCGCTGCGGAGTATGGAGCCCAAGGGCTGCGCATCAACGCGGTCGGCCCGGGCTACATCAACACGCCGCTCGTGAAGAAGAGCCTGAGCGAGGACGTGCTCAAGGCACTCGAGAGCAAGCACGCGCTCGGGCGTCTGGGCGAGCCGGAAGAGGTGGCCCGCGTGGTGGCCTTCCTGCTTTCCGACGACGCGTCGTTCATCACCGGCGGCTACTACCTGATCGACGGCGGCTACACGGCCGTCTGATCGCACCTTCGCGTCGCACGGCACCTCCTGTCGCACACCCCGTTGTGGGGGGGGGGGCGCCCCGCGCGGGCGCGGGGGGGGGGCCCGCCGCGCCGGGGGGGGGGGGGGGGCCGGCCCCCCCCCCCCCCCCCCCCCCCCCCCCCCCCCGCCCCCCGCCCCCCCGGCGGGCGCGCCCCCCCGCCGTGTCCGCGTCCGGCCT
>NZ_JBQCGQ010000298.1:0-5088 GCF_051955515.1 Sinomonas sp. | reverse complement strand
CCGGCGGCGAACAGCGGAAGGAACTTGGCGCCGTCGTCCACGGAAAGGATCACCGGGATGTCGGCGGCCTCGCACACCTTCTGGTCGTCCTCGCCGTAGGCGGGGGCCTGGTGCACGATGCCGGTGCCGTCCGTCGTCGTCACGTAGTCGGCAACGAGAATCTGCCAGGCCTTGCTTGTGCCCCACGTCGAGGCGTCCGTGAAGTAGTCCCAGAGCGGCTCGTAGCGGATGCCGTCCAGCTCGGCTCCGAGGAAAGTGCGTTCGACGGCGGAGGCGGCCGCTTCGGCGGCTGAGACCTCGCCGTCCTCGTACCCGAGGTCCTTGGCGTAGCTCGGGATGAGGGTCTCGGCGAGCAGGAAGCGTGCATCACTTGGGACGTCCGAAGCGGCGATCCCGCGCGGCCCAGCGGGCACGACGGCGTAGCGCACCTCGGGCCCGACGGCGAGCGCCTCGTTGGTGGGCAGCGTCCAGGGCGTCGTGGTCCAAGCGATCGCCAGAACGCCGTCGAGCGCCTTCGATACCTCGGACTCGCCGGCGAGCAGCGGGAACGTCACGGTGACGGTCTGGTCCTGGCGGTCCTTGTAGACGTCGTCGTCCATGCGCAGCTCGTGGTTGGAGAGCGGCGTCTCGTCCTTCCAGCAGTACGGCAGCACCCGGTAGCCGCTGTAGGTGAGGCCCTTGTCGTAGAGCGTCTTGAACGCCCAGATCACGGACTCCATGTACTCGACGTTGAGCGTCTTGTAGTCATTCTCGAAGTCCACCCACCGGGCCTGGCGCTTGACGTACGCCTCCCATTCGTGGGTGTACTTCAGCACCGAGGCGCGGCAGGCGTCGTTGAACTTGTCGATGCCCATCCGGTCGATGTGGGCCTTGTCGCTCATCCCGAGCTGCTTCATGGCCTCGAGTTCGGCGGGGAGGCCATGGGTGTCCCAGCCGAAGCGGCGCTCGACGCGCTTGCCCCGCTGCGTCTGGTAGCGCGCGACGAGATCCTTGGCGTAGCCCGTCAGGAGGTGGCCGTAGTGCGGGAGGCCGTTGGCGAAGGGCGGCCCATCGTAGAACACGAATTCGCCGGACCCGTCGTGGCCGGCGTCGCGCTGGTCGATCGAGGCCTGGAAGGTGCCGTCCTCGTCCCAGTACGTGAGGATGCGCTCCTCCAGCTCGGGGAAGCGTACGGTGTTGGTTGCTGGCGCGCCGGCCGCGTTCTCGCGGTCGGGCGTGGTGGTCGCCTTGGGGTACACGCTCACGGAAGATCCTTGGCTGTCGAGGCTTCGGAATGCGAGGACGGCGAACGCCCGGATCTGCCGGGCGGTACCGCGGTACCACCTCGCTTGCCCGCCCCTGCCGCTGTGCGCAGCACGTTTGGGCCTCTCGTGAGGGCTGTGACGGGCCTTCCCGTCCGGTTCTACTGGGCGGCTCGGCTGGCTGGCGGAGCGTGCTGTTCTTCCGGAAGCTCACCGGTGATGGCCGGGTCAGCGCTTTGCAGACCAGTCTACCCTTCCCCGCCGGGCCTTCGGCTCAGCCGCGGCGGATCAGCTTGTGGGCTGCAGCCTGAGCCACCGGTCGGATCACGATGTCATCGAGGTTCACGTGGTGCGGCACCGTCACGGCGTAGCGTATGACGTCGGCCACGTCCTCCGCGGTGAGCGGTTCCGCCACGCCCTGGTACACCTTCTCGGCGGCTTCGGCGTTTCCTCCGAGGCGCATCAGTGAGAATTCGTCCGTCTTGACGAGGCCTGGCATGACCTCGATCACGCGGACATTGTGCTCGGCCTCCTCGAGCCGGAGCGCGCGGGTCATGCCGTGCTCGGCGAACTTGGCGGCGTTGTACCCTCCCCCGCCTTCATACGAGACGAGTCCCGCGACCGAGGTGAGGTTCAGGACGGTCCCGCGGCCGTACGCCCGCAGCATCGGCAGGAAGGCACGCGTGATCTTCATCGTGCCCACCACGTTGACCCGGAGCATCCACTCCCAGTCCTCGGTCTTCGCCTCGGCCACCCATTCGGTCCCCCGCGCGCCGCCCGCGATGTTGACGAGGGTGTCGATGCCACCGCGGGACTCGACCTCAGCAGCGAGGCGGGCAACGTCGTCGTCCTCGGCGATGTCCGCAGGGAAGGCGATGGCACCAGTCTCCTCGGCCAAGCGCTCAAGGCGCTCGGCACGGCGGGCGACGGCGAACACCCGCCACCCCTGGGCAGCGAGCGCGCGGACCGTCGCCTCGCCGATCCCGGTGCTCGCACCGGTAACGACGGCGGAGCGGACTCCGCGCTCGGAATCGGCCGGGGCAGGGGTGGGTTGGGGGGCGTCTGAGGTCATGTGCCCAAACTACCCCTGCGGCGCGCCCAACGCCCTCTGGAGGACCACGGCCTGATTGTGCTCCTCATCGTGCGCGGAGTAGACGAGCTCGACCTTGTGGTGCTCGGCGATCGCGTCCTTGAGCTGCTGGAAGGCGTCCGAGCCTTTGAGCTCTTCGCGGTAGCGCCGCTCGAACTCCTCGAAGCGCTCGGCCTCATGGCCGAACCACTTGCGGAGCTCGGTAGACGGTCCGACCTCCTTGAGCCATAGGTCGACTCCGGCTTTCTCTTTGCTGAGACCGCGCGGCCATACGCGGTCCACCAGAATGCGGAAGGTCCCGGCCGGTGAGGACTCGTAGACGCGGCGGAGGCTGACGGTGCCCATAGGGCCATGGTTGGGATTCATACGTAGAATTGCAACCATGCCTGAAGCGAACCCCACGGGTACAGACACGCCCATCTTTTCCCGCCCAGCCACCCACGTCCCCGACAAGCCCGCCCTCGAGGGCCTCGAGGCCAAGCTCACGGAGCGCTGGCTGACCGACGGCACCTACCGCTTCAATCCGGACACCACGCGGAGCCAGGTCTACTCGATCGACACTCCCCCGCCGACCGCTTCGGGCTCGCTCCACGTGGGCCACATGTTCTCCTTCACCCAGACCGACCTCCTCGCGCGCTACCAGCGCATGACGGGAAAGAACGTCTTCTACCCGATGGGCTGGGACGACAACGGACTCCCCACGGAGCGCCGCGTCCAGAACTACTACGGCGTGCGATGCGATCCGAGCATCCCCTACAACGCCGACTACCGGCCGCCCGCCCAGCCGGCCAAGAACCAGCGCGACTTCGACGTCATCTCGCGCCGCAACTTCATAGAGCTCTGCGAGGAGCTCGCAGTTGAGGACGAGAAGGTCTTCGAGCACCTCTTCAAGACGCTTGGCCTCTCAGTCGACTGGGACATGACCTACCGCACGATCGACGACGTCTCGCGTGCCGTCTCGCAGCGAGCCTTCCTCCGCAATCTCGGCGACGGCGACGCCTATCTCGCCGAGGCGCCCACGCTCTGGGATGTCACCTTCCGGACGGCCGTGGCCCAGGCGGAGCTAGAGGACCGCGAGGTGCCCGGCGCCTACTACCGCTATGCCTTCACGGCCGACGACGGTCGGCAGGTTCACATTGAGACGACCCGCCCCGAGCTGCTCGCCGCGTGCGCGGCTCTTGTGGCCCATCCGGACGATGAGCGCTACCAGCCGCTCTTCGGCACCACGGTTCGCTCACCGCTGTTCGGCGTCGAGGTCGAGGTCAAGGCGCATCCGCTCGCGAAGCCGGACAAGGGCTCCGGCATCGCGATGGTCTGCACGTTCGGCGACCTCACCGACGTGACCTGGTGGCGCGAACTCCAGCTTCCGACGCGATCGATCATCGGGCGCGATGGGCGCCTCCAAGCGGAGACGCCCGAATGGATCACCTCGGAGGAGGGCCGCGAGGCCTACGCCGAGATCGCTGGCAAGACGGCGTTCTCCGCGAAGGAGGGCGTCGTGAAGATGCTTAGCGAGCGGGGACTGCTCGACGGCGAGCCGAAGAAGATCATGCACCCCGTGAACTTCTACGAGAAGGGCGACAAGCCGCTCGAGGTCGTCACGAGCCGCCAGTGGTATGTCCGCAACGGCGGGCGCGATGCAGACCGTCGGGCTCGCCTCCTCGAACGCGGCCGCGAGTTCGCCTGGCACCCGGCCTTCATGCGGTCGCGCTACGAGAACTGGGTCGAAGGGCTCAACGGCGACTGGCTCGTCTCGCGCCAGCGCTTCTTCGGCGTCCCCATCCCGGTTTGGTACCGCCTCGACGACGGCGGGAACCCCGACTACGAGAACCCGATTGTTCCCGACGATCCGATGCTGCCCGTCGATCCCGTGGCCGAGCCGGCCCCCGGCTTCGACGAGACGCAGCGCGACCAGCCGGGCGGGTTCACGGGCGATCCCGACGTCCTCGACACGTGGGCCACGTCTTCCCTGACACCCCAGATCGTCGGCCGCTGGAGCCGCGATGACGAGTTCTTCGCGAACGTCTTCCCGTTCGACCTGCGCCCCCAGGCCCACGAGATCATCCGAACGTGGCTGTTCTCGACGACGGTCCGCGCCGATGCGCTCCATGACTGCGCGCCGTGGACGAATGCCGCGATTTCTGGCTGGGTGCTTGACCCGGACCGCAAGAAAATGTCCAAGTCAAAGGGCAATGTCGTGGTCCCGACGGACATCCTCGAGGAGTACGGGGCGGACGCCGTGCGCTACTGGGCAGCGTCCGCCAAGCTCGGTGCGGACACGGCCTTCGAGGTGGCCCAGATGAAGATCGGGCGACGCCTCGCGATCAAGATCCTCAACGCATCGAAGTTCGTCCTCGGGCTCGGTGCCACGGAAGAGAATGTCCTCCGCGATCCCGCCGATCCAGTGCTCGTGAACCCCCTCGACCGTGCGCTGCTCGCCCAGCTGGCCGACGTCGTCGCGCAGGCTGGCGGAGCCTTCGCGGCCTACGACCCCGCGAAGGCGCTGCAGCTCACGGAATCGTTCTTCTGGCAGTTCACGGACGATTACGTCGAGCTCATCAAGGACCGCGCCTACGGCGCACAGGGCGAGGAGCAGAAGGCGTCCGTGCTCGCAGCTCTGGCGACCACCCTGGACGCGCTCCTGCGCCTCTTCGCGCCGATCCTGCCGTTCGCCACCGAGGAAGTCTGGAGTTGGTGGCGCTCGGGCTCCGTGCACCGCGCAGACTGGCCGCAGCCCCTCCCCGTCGAGGGGGATCT
>NZ_JBQCGQ010000297.1:0-19173 GCF_051955515.1 Sinomonas sp. | reverse complement strand
CCGTCGGCCTGGTTCGCACCCGTGGCGTCTTTCACGAGGATCTCAGTCCCGATCGCGATGGGGGTGTGGTCGTAGGTGAGGACGATCGATGCCGGGACGGAGGCAACCGTGGACCCGTTGGCCGGGTTCGTCGATTCAAGGACGTCATGCGCTTGGGCGGCGCTCGCCGGAAGCGCAAGCGCAGCGGCGAGCCCGACGACAGCGGCCGCCCGTGCCCACAGCCTCCTCATCACTTGGCGGCCTTGCGGCGTCCGGCGAGGACCAGCGCGAGCGCTGCCGCGCCGAGGACCGCTCCGAGGCCTCCGAGGACCAGACCCCAGACGCCGATGACGTCGCTCGTCTGCGAAGCCGGCGTGGCCGTCGTCGTGCCTTGGGCCGCCGCCCCTGAGGCACTCGCGCTCGGTGCCGGCGTGGCGTCGTCGGCGGCCGTCGTCGTGAAGGACGGGGCGGGGTGCTGCGGCTCGGGCTGACCCTCCTGCGCGGTCTCGCTCCAGTTCACCACCGAGCCGTCCGTGTACGTCTGGACTGCGGGAAGCACCACCTTCGTTCCCGCGGCCGGCAGCTTGCCAACGGAGAGGGAGAACGTCTGGTACTGGTTCTGGCCGATCTCATGCTCGGCGTCATTCGCCGTCCACACCACGGAGGTTGGCGCCTTGGTGACGGTCGAACCGCCCACGGTGACGGGCTTCGGGAGCTCACTGGTGACGACCTGGGCCGTCCAGCCGTCGATCTGCTTGACCGAGACGGAGGTGAACGGGGTGTCAGTGGGCAGCTTGACCTCGAGCTTGTTCGTCTTGGCCGTCACTGACTCGTTCGGCAGGTTGAATGTGAGGTGGGTGTAGCCGTTGGCGCCGGTGTCGTCGGGGTTGACGGTCACGTGCGCGGAGGCGGCTCCGGCGCCCAGTGCGATCATCGCGGCGGTCGCGGCGGCGGTGCCGACCATCGTGAGGGTACGGCGGAGGGACTTCTTCATGGTTGCAGTGCCTTCTGTACTGACGGGCAGGGCTGTGCCCCGGAGGAGTTGAGGAACTTCGCGCGAGGGCGCGAGTGGGTTGAGGGCCGCCTCAGGCGACGGCGAACGGCGACGGCGGCCCGCGCCGTGTGGGCAGGCGCAGCGTGCGCCAGGCCGGAGTGAGAGGTTCCTCGGAGAAGGCCGGAAGGGCAGGAGTGGGGTGGGGGGCGCGTGCCGCGAGCAGTCGGACCAGGGGCGTCAGCCACGCGAGCAGGGCCCACAGCGCCTGCTCGCTGCGGGCAAGGATCAGCGCGGTCGCGATCGTGGCAACGACGTGCCCGACGAGCATGAGCACACTGTCCCCGTGGACGTGATCGCTCGTGCTCGGGGCAGAGAGCGCGGCGAGGAAATGCACGTGGCTCGCGGTGGGAGGGGGTGCGGCGGTCGCCGAGACCGAGAGGGCGTCGAAGGCCCAGTGCAGCCCCAGCT
Organism: Sinomonas sp.; assembly: GCF_051955515.1. Taxonomy (GTDB): domain Bacteria; phylum Actinomycetota; class Actinomycetes; order Actinomycetales; family Micrococcaceae; genus Sinomonas. The sequence goes on along the minus strand of NZ_JBQCGQ010000297.1, from coordinate 17,732 downwards.
GACCCGCGCCCAGAATGCCCAACATGGTCGCGACGGAGATCTTGCGGCCCGCCAGTGCAATCGTGGGCACAAGGACGAGGGCGAGGATTCCGGCGACGACGAGTGGGTCGGGGAGCGCGCCGCCGCCAGCGAGGTGGGCCCCGGCGGCGAGGAAGACCGTCGCTCCGCCGACGACGGCGGCGCGGGCGAGCCTGAACAGGGCACGCATGCTCACACCGCCTTCCGTCGACAGGAGAAGCCCGCAGGAGGGCCACTCCCACTACTCTACGGATGGGCGCCGACACGTGGGGAATCGGCTGGGCACTTCGTGCGGTTCAGATCGTCTGCGTGACGGCCTGCAGGCCGAGGCTGGTGATGGCGACTGCGACCCACAGCAATCCGCCGAGCACGAGCGGCCGCGGGCCGGCCTTGCGCATCTCGGCGAACCGGAGGCTGAGGCCGATGCCCGCGAGGGCGACGGTGATGAGGAACGTCCCGAAGGCTGACAGCCCGGGATGCCAAGCCGGCGGAATGGCGCCGACCGTGTCGAGGCCAGCCGCGATGAGGAACCCGATGAGGAACAGCGGGACCATCCGACGCCAGGGCAGGCGAGCAGGGCCTTGACCGTTGATGCGTGCGCGGCGGGCTCGCAGGGCGGCCAGGATCATGACGATGGGGATGATCATGAGCGACCGCGTGAGCTTGACGACGATCGCGTACGAGGCCGCCCCGCCCCCGTAGCTCGCGGCGGTGGCGACGACCGAGGAGGTGTCGTTGACGGCGGTGCCGCTCCATAGGCCGAACGCGTGGGCGCTCAGCCCCAGCAGGTGGCCGATCGGCGGGAACAGGAGGACGGCCGCGATGTTGAACGTGAAGATCGTGCCGATCGCGTACGCGACATCCGACTGTTTCGGCTTGATCACGGCAGTTGTGGCCGCGATCGCGGATGCACCGCAGATCCCGGTCCCGACCCCGATGAGGGTGCGGGTATCAGCATCGAGTCGGAGCAGACGGCCGAGGAGGGCAGCGCCGCCGAGCGCCACCGCCAGCGTCCCGAGCATGACCGGAAGGGAGCTTCCGCCCACCTGAGCGATCTGCTGCAGGGAGAGTCCCGTTCCGAGGACCACGACGGAGGTCTGCAGCACGTGGGTCCCGGCGGCGCGGTAGCCGGCCCTCCACGCCTCGCCCCTGAGCGGACGGATGACCGTGGCCGCGAGCAGGCCGAGCAGAATGCCGAACACAGGGCCGCCGATGAGTGGCGCGACCTGTCCCAAGAGACTCGCGGCGAGCGCCACGGCGAAGGCGACCGCGAGGCCAGGGAGCGCCCGCACAAGGCTGGCGCGCCTCCGAGTCAGCTTCGACTCTGCCCCGAGTGAGGGTGGGCCTGAGGTCTCGCTGACGGAATTCACATATTCCACTTTGTACCCGAACCGTACCCGCCAGTAGGGGTCGATCGGGCATGGGGTCATGCTCCCGCGATATGACCCCTTCGGGACCAATCCTCGGGAATCGCGGCCTCGAGGGCGTCGTCGACCGTGATGAGCCCGAGGATATGGCGATCCTCGGAGAGCACGGGCATGGCAAGGAGGTTGAAGTCGGCCATGCGGGTGGTCACGTCGATGATGTCGTCGCCCGGGGACGCGACGACGACGCTGCGGTCGGCGACCTCCGAGAGCGTCTGCTCGGGGTCGGCTTGGACGGCATGGACCAGGCTCACTGCACCGTCGAGGGTGCCGTCCGGGGCGAGGGTATAGATGACCGTGAGGGCTTGCGGCTGGAGCAGGCGCGCGCCGCGGACGGCTGCGAGGGCATCGGCGACGGTCACGGTGGCGGGGAGGGCGAGGAAGTCCGTTCCCATGATCCCGCCGGCCGTGAGGTCGTGGTATCCCAACAGGCGCAGGACGATGCTGCGCTGTGGCTCGGGCAACAGGTCCAGGACGGGCGAGCGCCTCTCCTGGGGGAGGTCCATGAGGGCATCCGCTGCGTCGTCGGCCTGCATACGGCCGAGGACCTCGGCGACCTCGCCGTCCGAGCGGTCTTTGAAGAGCTCGGATTGGCGGTCGTCGTCGAGCTCCTCGAAGACGTCGGCCTCGAGTTCGGGGTCCTCGTGGACCTGGGCCAGGAGTTCGTCCTGCTCGTGTTCGGTCGCTTCTTCGATGATGTCCGCGATCTGGGCGGGCTTGAGCTCCGGGATGCGTCCCGTGGCGAGGCGGACCTGAGCCGATTCGGCGTGGCCGATCAGAGGCTCGAAGTCCTTCCAGTCCCGGGGCGGGTGGGCTGAGTGGCGAGGCCCGAGGCTGAGCCAGCGGCGCCGGTGGACGTCCAGGCCCGTCGCGGCCCAGCCGTCGAGGACGGGTGAGAGCTGGACGTCGTAGGCCTTGACGAATGCGACGCGGGAGACGTCGATGAGCCGGTGTCCCAGGACGTCCTCGGAGAGGAGGACCTCGCCTTCGCGGCGGCGGAACTCGCGCAGGTCCACGGTGCTCACGGCCAGCTGGATGCGCTCCGGGGTGAGGGCGGCGAGGTCGACGGCGGAGACGAAGACCCGCGTGCTCCCGACGGCGACGACGAGGCCTGTCACCAGGGGGTAGTCGTCTTCGCGAAGCCTGACGATCAGGTCCGCGAGGGTGCCCATGCGGTGCCCGTCCGAGTCGGTCACGGGCTGGCGCAGGAGGACGGACAGGGACAGGGAAGCAGTAGGTGCTGTGGCAGTCATCGGAGGCCTTTCGATGCAGGGAAGATGGTGAGATGCAGGGAGGACCTTGCTCAGGCGCCGAGCGCGAGCTGGACGACGCGGACGACCACCAGGACCATCGCCACGATCAGGTAGACCCACAGCACGCCGAGGCCGAGCCGGCGGGTCAGCGAGAGCTGCGGGCGCTCGAGCAGCGCCAGCGGCGGCATCCGCCAGGTGAGTCGCTGGGAGCGGTCGACGGCGACCGGAGCCTGGGCGGCGAGCCCGCCCCTGGCCCGGGCACGGATCCTGAGGGCGCCGACCACTGCTGCGGTGACGATGGCGAGGACGACTCCGCCGATGAGGATCCCGATGATGGCGTTGCCGTCAAGATCCGGGAAGAGCGTCGCCGCGGTGAGGACCACCGAGAGGATCACGAGGACCGCGATGACGATCGAGGTGAAGATGTTCATCGCCCTGCCGTTGACCCAAGGGCCCATGACGGCCTTGTCGTTGCACAGCAGCAACAGGAACAGGGTCGCAGAGGGCAGCAAGACGCCAGCCAGGACTTGGACGCCGACCGTGAGGAGCCCGAGCGGGCTGCCCGGGATGACGACGACGATGGCGGAGATGAGGATGATGCCCGCGAAGGCGGCGTAGAACCCCTTGGCCTCGCTCACCTTCCGGTGCAGGGAGTGCTTGAGCCCGAGGACGTCGCCGAGCGCGTAGGAGGTCGAGAGCCCGACAGCGGCAGCTCCGATGATCGAGGCGTCGATCAGGGCCAGGGCGAACAGAATGCCGGCGAGGTGGCCGACGTACTTGCCCAAGCCCTCGGCGACGCCTCCTGCGTCGGTGAACTGGCCGAACTCCGGTCGGCCGGCGAACGTGAAGGCGGTGAACGAGATGATGGCCCCTGCCGCGATCACCACGATGACGATCCCGATCCACAGGTCCGCCTTCTCGTACTTCATGTAGCGCGGGGTGATCCGCTTGTCGATCACGTAGGACTGCTGGAAGAACAGCTGCCAGGGGGCGATGGTCGTACCGACGATCGCGATGATCAGGAGCGTCACGTCCGAGATGCTGGAGCCCGCGGGCACGCTCGGGATGAGGAAGCCCTGGGCGATCTGGCCGTAATCCGGAGAGGACAGGAAGAAGATCGGCACGAGCAGCAGCGAGCCGAAAACCAGGACCATGCAGACGCGCTCGAAGCGCTGGAAGGAGCCCGTGCTCGTCGCGCCGACCACCACGAGGGCGGCAACGATCACTCCGGGAATCTTGGGGACCCCCAGGTATGAGAGGCCGATGCTGATCCCGATGAACTCGGTCACGATCGTGAGCGCGTTGAGGATGAACAGGTCGATCACGCTGAACGCGCCCCAGAACTTCCCGAAGCGCTCCACGATGAGCCGAGCGTGCCCGACCCCGGTCACGGCCCCGAGCCGGAGCACCATCTCTTGGTTGACGAACAGGACCGGGACGAGGAGCAGGAGCGTCCACAGGAGGCTCGTGCCGTAGTTCTGCCCCGCTTGGGTGTAGGTGCCGAAGGCTCCGGCATCGTTGTCACCGACCATGACGATCAGGCCGGGTCCGATGATGGCCAGAAGCGTCTTCAGACGCGTCTTCCAGCTCGACTGCGCTGAGGTGTCGTCGAGGCGGATCGTGCCGAAGGCACCCTGGATGTCGCCTACGTGGGCGGAGTCGAGCACGGCTGCGCCGTCCACGGTGGCTGGGCTCGTGTGGCTTGCCGCTTGCGGCTTGCGGTTGGTGGTGTTGGCGGGAACGCGGGCACGGTTCGATGAGGTCTTGATCATGGGGACCTGCTTCCTCCCGGCGGTGGCCGGGGATCGTGAAGCGGGCATGGCGAAGGGCCCGGGCTGGGGCCGTCGTCGGCATGCGGGTGGCAGGGAGGGGTGCTGAAAGAGTTCAGTCAGAAAGCGCGCAGGGAGGGAAAATTATCGCCGCTGGACACGACGTACCACCTCCTGAGCTCGTCTTCCGTGCCTCAGGAGTCCCCGGGCAGATGGCCCGGGTGCCCTTCCTCGTAAGACCTTTGGCACTTCGCGTCGTGACCCTCCAGGGAGGGAGCCAATCGGGGTTGCCCCTTGCATCCGGGGCAGCCTGTCCTGACCGGTGGCGTCTCTCGACGTTTAGGGTCGCTGGCTTGTTTCCGCGAAGGAGCCTCAGCTAACGAACGGCACCTTGCGCGCTCATTGTACACACCGAACCTCGGAGTGCAACCCCAATCAGAGCGCAACCCAGAATCGGATCACGTCTCAGAAAGCCCGAGGACCCGCGTCAGTTGCCCCCGGCTCCGCTCCCCGCGCCGCCGCCCTGGGTCGCGCGGTTGCGGCCGAAGCCGCCGTTCTGGCCTGTGCCGGCCCCGGACTGCCCAGTTCCGGCACCAGTCCCCGCCCCCGTCTGGCCCGCACCGCCGCCGGGGGTGAACTGCGCGAAGTTCCCACGCGTCGTCCCACCGGTCCGCGTGTCGACGGCCTTCTGGATCGCGGCTCCGCCGAGCGCGCCGGCCAGCACGAGGCACACGCAGACGAGGATCTTGGTGAAGCGCCCCAGACGGTACCGCGGGGCTGGGACGAAGGGCTCGTCGTCGTCCATCGTCGGGGCCTGCGCGGGCGCCGGGGCGCCCCACATCGGCGCGCCCCAGCCGGGAGCGGGCTCCGTCGTCGTGACGGGAGGCTCAAGGGCTTCAGTAGGTGCGGTTGGCTCAGTCATGGGAATCTCTATTCGTAGCGGAGCGCGTCGATGGGACGGAGCTTGGCGGCCTTGTTGGCCGGGTAGATGCCGAACACGAGGCCGATCCCGGCGGAGACGAGCACGCTCAGCCACACGGTCCACCACTGGACCTCCGGCTTGATCCCCGCGATCTCGAAGCTCGAGGCGCCGAACCCGATCAGGATCCCGACGATCCCGCCGAGGATCGAGATGATGAGCGATTCGACGAGGAACTGCAGCACGATGTTCCCTCGGGTGGCGCCGATGGCCTTGCGGATGCCGATCTCGCGTGTTCGTTCGGTGACGGTGACGAGCATGATGTTCATGACGCCGATCCCGCCCACGAGCAGGCTGATCCCGGCGACGGCGCTCAGCAGGATCGTGAGCGTCTGGGTGGTGGTGGTCGCGGTCGAGAGGACCTGGGCCTGGTTGCGGACCTGGTAGTCGCGGTTCGCGCTCGTGACCTGATGCCGCGCGTCCAGGATCTGCTGGATCTCGTTCTGTGCCTGTGTCATGACGTCCGCGCTCTTCGCCTGCACCTGGATGGAGGAGAGGCTGGGGGAGTAGCCGGTGAACTTGTCCTGCGCGGTCGTGTACGGGACCATCGCGACGTCGTCGGGGTCGTTGAGCCCACTCGTGCCCTTGGGCGCGAGCACGCCGGCCACCGTGAAGTTCTGCCCGTTGAGCGAGACGGTCTGGCCGACGAGGGTGGAGACATTCGCGGCGAGGTCCACGGCAACGCTGTTCCCGAGGACGACGACAGCCTGACCCGCGTCCGCGTCATTGAGCAGGCGGCCCGCCGCGGCGGTGAAGTTCGTGATGCCGAAGTACGCCGGCGTGGTGCCGAGGGTCGACGTGATCGAGTGGGTCGACGTGCCGAGCGTCGCCGTGACCGCCTGCGCCTGGACGACGGGCGCCGTCGTGGCGATGTCCGGTGCGAGCACGGGATCGTCGAGGGACTGCTGGTCCGCGAGCGTGAGGTTCGTGGACTGGGTCCGTGTTCCGGTCGCGCTCCCGCCGGTCGTCCGGCCGCCGGTGGCGAGGGCCCGGTTGACGGTGAGGACGTTCGTGCCGAGCTTGCCGATCTGGTCCTTGATCATGTTCGACGTCCCGGCCCCGACGGCCAGGAGCGTGATGACGGCGCTGATGCCGATCACGATCCCGAGCGTGGTGAGGATCGAGCGCATCTTGTTCGCGGAGATCCCGGACAGGGCGAAACGGACGGATTCGGCGATCATCGGACCGCCCCGGTGTCGGAGATGATGTTGCCGTCCTGCATCCGGACCACGCGCTCGGCCCGGGCCGCAACGTCGGCCTCGTGGGTGATCATGACGATCGTGCGTCCGCGGGCGTGCAGGGACTCGAACAGGTCGAGGATCTCCTCGGACGAATGGGAGTCGAGCGCGCCAGTGGGCTCGTCGGCGAGGAGGAGCACGGGCTCGGTGACCAGGGCCCGCGCGATCGCCACACGCTGCTGCTGTCCGCCCGAGAGCTGCGACGGCAGGTGCCCGGCCCGCGCCGAGAGGCCGACGGCGTCGAGCGCCTCGAGCGCGCGCTGGTGCCTTTCGCGCCGCGGCACCTTGCGGTACGCCAGCGGCATGGCGACGTTCTCGACCGCTCGGGTCCTGGGGATGAGGTTGAAGCTCTGGAACACGAAGCCGATCTTGCGGTTGCGGATCTGGGCCAGCTGGAACTCGTCGAGCTCGCCGATCTCGATCCCGTCCATCAGGTAGCGCCCGGAGGTCGGCGCGTCGAGGCAGCCGATGATGTTCATCATCGTCGACTTGCCCGAGCCGGACGCCCCCACGATGGCGACGAACTCCCCGCGCTTGATGGTGAGGCCAACGCCGTCGAGCGCCCTGACCTCGGCCTCGCCCTGTCCGTACACCTTGCGCACGCGGTCGAGGGCGATGACGGGCCGGGGTGCGCGCCGCGGCGCGGGCGCGGCCCAGGCGTCAGCGGCCGGTGCCGGTATTGGCGTTGCCACCCGTTCCTCCTCCGCCGAAGCCGCCGCCGCCCCCGCCGCCGAAGATCCCTCGCCCGCCCTGGGTCCCGGTGGTTCCCGTGTCGGTGCTCGTGGTCACGCTCGGGAGGACCACCTGATCGCCGTCGTTGAGCCCCGTGAGGACCTGCGTGCGGCCATTCGCGGTGATGCCGGTGGTGACGGCGACGGTCTGCTCGGCCCCGTTGCGCTCAACGGTCACCGTCTGGCGGTTCCCCGCCGTGGTGATCGCGAGGGACGGGACGATGAGCGCGTTGTCCGCCGTCGCCGTCGTCACCGAGATGTTCGCGCTCTCGCCGAGCCGCACGGCGGCGGGCGGGTTCGCGATGGAGACCGTGACCGCGTAGGTGACCACGCCGCTGGTCGTGGTCGAGGTGGCGGCGATGGCGATCACCGCTCCGGTCACGGGAGCGGCGTTGGCGTCCGGCTTGATGGCGGGGAAGGTGAAGGTCGCCGTCTGGCCGACCTTCATGCTCGCGACGTCAGACTCGGAGAAGCCCGCGACGACCTGCAGGTGGGCCGTGTCGGTGAGCGTCACGAGGCCGGACGAGGAGGACGACGACGAGCTGCCGCCGCTCGCGGCCGCGGCCCCGGTTCCGCCGCTCCCGCCGGTTGAGGAGGACGACGACGTCGCCCCGGAGCTACTGCCCGCCGTCGCCCCCACGACGGCGCCGCTCGCCGTGACCGTGCCGTCGGACGGCGCCTTCACCACGCAGTCAGCGAGGTTCTTCTGCGCGGTCTGAAGCGCGATCTGGGCCGTCGTGGTGTTGCCGGTAGCCGAGTTCGCCTGCGAATTCGCCGCCGAGTTGAGCGAGACCTGCGCAGACGAGATCTGCTGCTGGTCCTTGAGCGCCGTGGACTGCTGCTGGTTCTGCGCCTGGGTGAGCGCCTGCTGGTCCTTGGCCAGCTGCGCCTGCGCGGAGTTGAGCGCGTTGGCGTCCTGGGTGCTGTTGGGGTTGGCGGATGCCGTCGCCTGCGCCTGGTTGACCGTGGTCTGGTCGGCGTCGACCTGTTTCTGGGCGGTGGCGACGGCGTTGGCCTGCTGCTGGGCGTCGAGGCCCTGCGTCTGCTTTGCGTTGGTGAGCGCCTGCTGCGCCTGCGCCACGGAGTTGGCGGCCTGCGCTGCCGACTGATTGGCCTGCGCGCCGGCGGCGTCGAGCTGGGCCTGGGCGGAGTCGACGGCGTTCTGCGCGTTCGTGGGGTCGATGTCCACGAGCTCTTGGCCGGCCTTCACGGCCTGGCCGACGCTGACTTTGACCGAGGTAACGGGACCGGAACAGTTTCCCGCGCCCACGGCGGTCGTCGTCGTCGACGAGACGCTGCCGGACGCCGTCGCCGTCGCCTGCACGGAGGCGCGGCTCGCCGCGACGGTTCGGGAGCTCACGGTGCTGGCCGGCCTGGCGGTCGCGGTGACGGTCGCATAGGTGCCGCCCGCAAGCAGGATGGCGGCGGCTCCGAGGGCCGAATTGATCGCGACGGTTCTTCGATTCACGGCAGGAATGTAGTAGGCCTACCTATGCTTCTGCTGTGCGAGAGCAGGGATGCCTCCGAGTGCGACTCCGTGTGACGCTGACCCTTAGTCCTTGAGGAGGATGGCGGACCGCAAGGTTCATCCCGCCGACCGTCGCGTGGCCCTCCGGCGCGTTCTAGCGTGGAATCGTCAGCAACCAAGGAGGGGACATGATCCAGGCAGTCGACCTGGCGAAGGTCTACGGCGAGAAGACCGCCGTCGACGGTGTCACGTTCACCGTCGAACCAGGCCGCGTCACAGGCTTTCTCGGACCGAACGGCGCCGGAAAGTCCACCACAATGCGCATGATCATGGGGCTCGACGCCCCGACTCGCGGCACCGTCACCGTCAACGGGGCCCCCTACGCGCGGCACAACGCCCCTCTGCGGGAGATCGGCGCCCTGCTCGAGGCCCGCGCGGTGCACCCGGGCCGCTCGGCGTACGGCCATCTTTCGGCCCTCGCGGCTACCCACGGGATTCCGGCCAAGCGCGTCCACGAGGTCATCGAGATGACGGGTCTCGGCGCCGTGGCGAAGAAGAAGGTCAAGGGCTTCTCACTCGGCATGGGCCAGCGCCTCGGCATCGCGGCGGCGCTCCTCGGCGACCCGCAGGTCGTGGTCCTCGACGAACCGGTGAACGGCCTCGACCCCGAGGGCGTCGTCTGGGTCCGCAACCTGGTGAAGTACCTCGCGAGCCAGGGCCGCACGGTCTTCCTGTCGAGCCACCTCATGAGCGAGATGGCCCAGACGGCCGACCACCTCATCGTGATCGGCCGCGGCCGCATCCTCGCTGATGCGCCTATCGAGGACGTCATCTCGAGCCAGGGCAAGGCCCGTACCCGCGTGCGCACCGATCGGCCCGAGGAGTTCTCGCGCCTGCTCGCCGGATCCGGCGTCACCATCCAGGCCCCCGAGCACGAGGTCCTCGAGGTCTCCGGCCTCGACCCGCGTCAGATCGCCCAGACCGCGCTCGAGCACCAGGTCCTCGTCTACGAGCTGACCCCGCTTCAGGCATCCCTCGAGGAGGCCTACATGCAGCTCACCAAGGACGAGGTCGAGTACCGCTCCGGCGATGCCCGGACTCCCGCCGCAGCTCAGGAGGCAGCCCGATGAGCACCATGGAAACCCATCCGTTCCGCCACGCAACGGCCCCTCACCACGAATTCGGCCGCCCCAATTTCCTCCGCGTGCTCAACTCGGAGCGCATCAAGCTGCTCTCCCTGCTCTCCACGCGCATCCTGCTGCTGTGCGCCGTCGCGCTGCTCGTCGGCTTCGCCGCGCTTCAGGCCTGGGGCATCGGGCAGGTGACGACCACCGTGCGTCAAGGCGGACAGGCCGGTCCTCGAGCCGAGGCCCTGGACACGACCTCGGCCGTCCTGCACCTGCCCGCCGGTGGCGTCAGCTTCGCCCAGCTCATCGTCGGCGCGCTCGCGGTCCTCATGATCAGCTCCGAATTCACCACCGGGATGTCGCGCGCGACCTTCGCCGCCGTTCCCAAGCGGTGGCCGGTACTCACCGCCAAGGCCGTGTACGCCGTCGTCGTCGGTTTTGTGCTGACCTATGTGGGCGCCTACATCGGCGGCCTCGTCGCGCAGCCCATCCTCAGCAACTACAGCCTGCACCTCGACATGGCGAGCTGGGACGTCCAGCGGTTCATGCTCCTCAACGGGGTGTATGTCGCCGCCGTCGCGCTCATGGGCCTGTCCCTCGGTGCCCTCCTGCGGAACTCGGCCGGCGCGATTGTGACCCTCGTGGCGCTCCTGTTCGTGCTGCCGATCATCTTCCAGCTCATCCCGGGCGACTTCTTCACGGAGGCGCGGAAGTACCTGCCCACGAACGCCGCGGACGCGATGTTCGAGGCGGGCACGGCCAGCAGCCTGCAGAACGCGGCCTACCTCGAACCGTGGCAGGGCACCCTCGTCCTCGCCGCGTACGTGGTGGTGCTCCTCGGGGCCGCCTACACCACCCTGCAGCAGCGGGACGTCTAGGGCACCACAATTGATGCCATGTCAATGGACAGCATGTCCCGAGTGATCCGAACGGGAGGTGCGGCGCCTGCGGGCGGCGCGCCTCCCGTTGGGGTGCCCGCGAGCCTGGCGGGGGCAAGCCCGACTGTCGCGCTCCCGGCGCGGCGCGGCAGGCTGCGGCAATACCTCTACGAGCATCCGGTGGCGATGGACGGCGTCGTCGTTGCCATCAGCCTCATCCTTTCGCTCAGCGCCCTCGTCGAGACGGGGAGGGGCGGCCACTGGTGGCAGTTCGCCGTCGTGCTCCTCGCCCAGGCGGCGCTCATGGTCCGCCGACAGGCCCCGTGGCTCCTGCTCGCAGGGATCGTCCTCATGGACGCCGTCATCCTGTATGCCACGCCCGAGCTCGGCAGCATGAGCGCGGCCGCGTGGTTCGCCCTCTACGTCGTCGCGCTGCGGGTGAGGACGCTGTGGGCCCTGGTGGTCGCGCTCGCCGCGAGCATTCCCTCTGCCGCCTACTTCGCGTTCGCCTACAAGCCGGGGGAGCAGTTCCTCGCGGAGCACGGACCGTTCATCGGCCTGGTCGCATCAGTGTCCGTGATCCTCTCCAACCTCGTGGCGATCGGGGTCGGCATTGTGGTGCGGGGCAATCGGCTCCACCAGACGGAGCTGCGCGAATGGGCCATTCGCCGGGCCCAGCTGGCCTCGGTGCAGGAGCGCAACCGGATCGCCCGCGAGATGCACGACGTCGTGGCACATTCGCTCACCGTCATGGTGGCGCTCAGTGACGGCGCGTCCCGCGCCCTCGAACGCGACCCCGAGAAGGCGCGCGCCGTGCTCGGCGAGCTCTCGACGACGGGACGGGCCGCGCTCGCGGATATGCGCCGCGTCCTCGGTGTCCTGCGGGCGGACAGCGGCGCCGCCGGCCGCGAACCCACCCCCGGCGGACTCCAGGCGCTCATCGAGGGTTTCCGTGCTGCGGGGCTCCCGGTGGTCCTCGTCCAGGAGGGCGAGGCGCTGCCCGATGACGCGACCTTCAGACTGGCGGTCTTCCGGATCGTGCAAGAGTCCCTCACCAACGTCCTCCGCTATGCGCGCGGACTGAGCCGCGTCGAGGTGCGCGTGGCGCGGGAGGGCACGGCGGTCGGGATCCTCGTGGAGGACGACGGCGGCGCGGCCTCCGAGGGCTCCGCGACGGAGCTGGGAACGGGCGGAGGGATTGCCGGGATGCGCGAGCGCGCCGCGCTGTTCGGCGGGTCCCTGACGGCAGGACCGCGACCCGGTGGAGGATGGCGCGTGAACGCAGAGCTCCACTGGACGGAAGGCACGTGATGACGGCGACCCCCGCCGAGGGAAGGCCATTGCGCCTCCTGCTCGTGGACGATCAGCCGCTCCTGAGGGTCGGCTTCCGCATGGTCCTCGAATCGGAGGACGGCCTCGAGGTGGTCGGGGAGGCCGGCGACGGCGCCGAAGCCCTCCGCCTGACCCGTCAACTCGCTCCGGACGTGGTGCTCATGGACGTTCGCATGCCCGTCATGGACGGCATCGAGGCCACGCGCCGCATTGCCGCCTCGGAATCCTCGGCCCGCGTCATCATCCTCACGACGTTCGATCTCGACGAATACGCGTTCGCCGGACTGCAAGCGGGTGCCTCCGCGTTCCTCCTCAAGGACGTCGCGCCCGCAGAGCTTGTGCACGCGGTCCGGCTCGTGGCGAGCGGCGACGCCGTCGTGAGTCCGCGGGTGACCCAGCGGCTTCTGGAGACGTACGTGCGCTCGGCGGGCAGCGCCGTCGAACGCCCCGAAGCCCAGCCCGACCCGCTCCTCAAGGACCTCACCCCGCGGGAGCTCGAGGTGCTCCGCGCGATCTGCGAGGGACTGAGCAACGCCGAGATCGCGCATCGCCTCTTTCTGTCCGAGGCCACGGTGAAGAGCCACGTGCGGCGGATCCTCTCGAAGCTCCACCTGCGGGATCGCGTCCAAGCCGTGGTGTACGGGTACGAGACGGGCCTCGTGGTGCCGAGCAACCCGGACTACTGAGACTGCGCCCCTGTTTGGGGCGGCCTCGGGCGGGTAATGACCGGAACACAGCGAGGTGTGCCATGTTCCGCAAGAAAAACAGACTTTGGCCGTTCATTCTCAGGGTCGTTGCGAACGCCGTAGCGCTCTGGGTGGCAACGCTGATTCTGCCCGGCCTGAAAATCAACGCCGCGGCGACGACGGCGGCCGCAACCAAGGAAGCCGGACCAGATGCCGGCTCGGTCATCGGGGTCATTCTCGGATACCTGATCATCGGCCTGCTTTTCGGGGTGATCAATGCCCTGATCCGCCCTCTGGTCGGACGGCTGGCCCTGCCGGTCACGTTCTTGACCCTCGGCTTGTTCGCACTCGTGCTCAACGCCGCGATGCTCGAACTGACGGCTTGGATCAGCAAGTTCACGCCCGTGAACCTCACAGTCGACAAGTTCTTCTGGACGGCGGTCCTGGGAGCAATCATCATTTCCGTCGTCTCGTCGCTCGTCGGTGGACCGATCGGCGCCGGACGGAAACGCGCGAAGCTGGCGTAGGGCGGCTTCCCCTGCACTTGGGGCGCAGAGCAGAATGTGCCCATGCGGCCGTTCCTGCTCCTCGCCTCACGCGACCATGACGTCGTCGCCGACGACGAGTACCGTGCGTTCTGCGAGTACGCCGGCCTCACCCCCGGGGAGCTGGTGCGTGTGCGCGCTGAGGCTGGCCCGCTGCCCGCGATCCGGCTGGAGGACTACTCGGGCGTGATCCTCGGCGGCAGCCCCTTCACGGCGTCCGACCCTGAGGAGCAGAAGAGCGAGTGCCAGCGTCGTGTCGAGAAGGAGATCGGCACCCTCCTCGACCGCATCGTGGAGGAGGACTTCCCCTTCTTCGGTGCGTGCTACGGCGTGGGGCTTCTGGGGACTCACGAGGGCGCCGTCGTCGACCGCCGCTTCGGCGAGCCCGTCGGCCCGGTACGGGTCCAGCTGAGCCCGGCTGGCGTCGTCGACCCATTGTGCGCGGGGCTCCAGCCCTCGTTCGATGCCTTCGTAGGCCACAAGGAGGCGGTGCGGACGCTGCCGTCGAACGCCGCGCTCCTGGCCGGCTCCGCGTCGTGCCCCGTGCAGATGTTCCGATTCAAGCGGAACCTGTACGCCACGCAGTTCCACCCCGAGCTGGATCTGCCGGGCCTCGAACGCCGGGTCGACGCGTACCGGCATTCCGGGTACTTCCCGCCCGAAGAGGCGGACGCGGTCAAGGACCGCGCCCGCCGCGCCCACGTGCACGAGCCCCAGCGGATCCTGCGGAACTTCGTGGAGCGCTACGCGCGCTAGGGGCCTCGCTAAACTCGCCTTCATGCCTACCGCCGCGCACCGCCATGCCCTGGACCTCGGCCGTTTCGTGGTCGCCTCGCCGTCGAGCTTCCACGCGGCCCATGAGGGCGCTCGCCGGCTGGCGGAGGCCGGTTTCCGGGTGCTTTCGGAGGCCGACGACTGGCCCTTCGGGCCCGGCGGCTACGCTGTGGTGCGCGACGGCGCGCTCATCGCCTGGGTCATTCCCGACGGCGTGGGGCCCCTCACGGCGTTCCGCATCCTCGGCGCGCACACGGACTCGCCATCGTTCAAGCTCAAGCCCAAGCCCACGGCGGGTGCGTACGGCTGGCTTCAGGCAGGCGTCGAAGTCTATGGCGGCCCCATGCTCAACTCGTGGCTCGACCGGGAGCTTCGCCTCGCCGGCCGCCTCGTGATGCTCGACGGCGCCGAGCACCTTGTGGCGACGGGGCCCCTCCTGCGCTTTCCGCAGCTGGCAATCCACCTCGATCGCGCCGTCAACGACGGACTGAAACTCGACAAGCAGCGGCATATGAATCCCGTCTGGGGGCTCGGCGACGCGTCCCAGGCGGATCTGCTGGGGCTTGTGGCGCGCGAGGCCGGAGTCGACGCGGCCCAGGTCGGCGGCTACGACCTCGTGGTGGCGGACGCGCAGGAACCCTCGGTGTTCGGCGCCGACGGCGAGTTCCTCGCGTCGGGTCGCCTCGACAACCTGTCCTCGGTGCACGCGGGCCTGACCGCCCTGGCCCGGGTCCTCGACTCAGCCCGCGAGACGGCTATTCCGGTGCTCGCGGCGTTCGACCACGAGGAAGTGGGGTCGTCAACCCGCTCGGGCGCCTCCGGGCCCTTCCTCGAGGATGTCCTCGCGCGCATCGGCGACGGCCTGAGCGCGACGGCCACCGACCGGCGTCGTGCCTTCGCGGCCTCGTGGCACATCTCCGCCGACGCCGGGCACGCCATCCACCCCAATTATCCGGAGAAGCACGATCCCGCGAACCGCCCCGTGCTCAACGGCGGCCCCCTGCTCAAGATCAACGCGCAGCAGCGGTACGCGACCGACGCGGCGGGCGCCGCTCTCTGGGCCCGACTCTGCGCCGAGGCGGAGGTGCCGTATCAGGAATTCGTCTCCAACAACGATGTCCCGTGCGGCTCCACGATCGGCCCGCTCACCGCCACGCGCCTCGGCATCCGCACGGTCGATGTCGGCGTCCCGCTCCTGTCGATGCACTCCGCACGCGAGCTCGCTGGCGTGCAGGATCCGTGGCGGCTCGCGCTCGTCGCAGAGCGCTTCTTCGCAGGCTGACGCTTACCCGCCCTGATTGGCCAGCCCGATGACGAGGTTGATCGTGGCCGCGAGGATGACCGTCGAGAAGATGTAGCCCAAGATTCCCTGCTTGAGCGCCTCCGTGCGGATCTTCGTGGTGGTGAGGTTGGTGTCCGAGACCTGGAAGGTCATCCCCAGGGTGAAGCCGAGGTACGCGAAATCGGTGTACTTGGGCGGCTGGTCCTGATTGAACTCCACCCCTCCGGGCGGATTCTCCCCGTAGTACACCTCGGCGTAGCGGAGGATGAAGATGGTGTGCAGCATGAGCCAGGACGCCGCGACCACGAGGATCGCGAGGATCGCGAGGGTCAGTTTCGCGCCGCCCTTCGCCTGGTTGCCGGAGACCATCACCACGATCACGGCGATGATCGCGGCCGCGTTCGCGCACAGGATGAGGAAATCGCGGGTGGCCCGGCGGGGGTCCTCCTCCCGCGCGTGGTTGCGGGTCTGCTCCGCGTCCATCGGGAGGATCCTTCTCAGGACCCAGATGTCGTACAGCAGCGCCGCGGCTCCCCAGCCGGCCGCGGGCGCGTGCCACCAGGAGGAGAAGATGCCTGTCAGGACCGCGACGACGACGCCGACCGCGAGCATGGTCCACAGGCGGCGGCGGGCGGCAATGGCACGAGTCGTGCGGGTGGTCGGTGCTTGTGGCGTCATGGGCCGATCCTCGCACCGGCACCTTGAGGTGTGCTGATTGTCCTGCACACAGGGTTCGACGGCGTGTCGTCCACATAGCGGGCGGGATCACGAGGACGACGGCGGAGCGCGGCGTAGCGTTGAGGCCACCGGTGAGGAGGGCCGGCTCGGACAGCGGCTCGGTCGGACTGCCGGGATCCGGTAGGATAGTGAAGTCTGTGCGGCGGCCGGTCTCCCTCGGGGACTGCCCGGTCGCGTGGACAACGCTAATGAACCTCCTGTTGCGGAGAGACCGCAACCGCTTAGCCCAAAGGAGGTGGGTTCACACATGCGTCCTTACGAACTGATGGTCCTCATCGACCCCGAGGTCGACGAGCGCACCGTTCAGCCGTCGCTCGACAAGTTCCTCAGTGTGATCACCACCGACGGTGGAACCGTCGACAAGGTGGACATCTGGGGTCGTCGCCGTCTGGCCTACGACATCAAGAAGAAGAACGAGGCGATCTACGCCGTCGTCAATTTCACGGCTGAGCCTGCTACGGCCCAGGAGCTGGACCGCCAGCTCAACCTGAACGAGACGATCATGCGCACCAAGATCATCCGCCCCGAAGACCAGAAGGTTTCCGCCAAGTAGTTTGGCGCGATCCCTTCGCTCGTAAGAACGTCCACGACTCGGACCAGGAGGCAGCATGGCAGGCGAAACCACGATTACGGTCATCGGCAATCTGACGAACGATCCGGAGCTCCGGTTCACGCCGTCGGGCTCCGCCGTGGCCAACTTCACGGTGGCCTCCACGCCGCGCACCTTCGATCGCCAGTCGAATGAGTGGAAGGACGGGGAGACCCTGTTCCTCCGCGCATCGATCTGGCGCGAGGCTGCCGAGAACGTCGCAGAGTCCCTCACGAAGGGCATGCGCGTGATCGTGACCGGCCGGCTCAAGAGCCGTTCGTACGAGACCAAGGAAGGCGAGAAGCGCACCGTCATCGAGCTTGAGGTCGACGAGATCGGCCCGAGCCTCCGCTATGCCTCTGCCAAGGTCAACCGCACTCAGCGCTCCGGCGGTCAGGGCGGCAACTTTGGCGGTCAGGGCGGCAACATGGCCGGAGCCAACGCCGGGGGCAACTTCGGCGGCGGCGGCAACTCCGGAGGCTGGGGTGGCAACCAGGGTTCGCAGAACCAGGGTGGCTCCGGCGGCTGGAGCGGCGGCGGCGCGCAGAATGACGACCCGTGGGCAACCCCGGGCGTCAGCAATTCCGGTGGCTGGGGCAGCGGTCCCGACTCCGAACCGCCTTTCTGATCGACACCTATTCATCACCATCCCGTGGCATGACCACGGGCTCCGCGAGACAAAAGGAGCTCCACGATGGCCAAGGCTGAAATCCGCAAGCCGAAACCAAAGTCCAACCCCTTGAAGGCCGCTGACATCACCGTCATCGACTACAAGGACGTCGCCCTGCTGCGCAAGTTCATCTCGGACCGCGGCAAGATCCGCGCCCGCCGAGTGACCGGCGTGACCGTGCAGGAGCAGCGGAAGATCGCCCAGGCGATCAAGAACGCCCGCGAAGTTGCC
>NZ_JBQCGQ010000296.1:0-3591 GCF_051955515.1 Sinomonas sp. | reverse complement strand
GACCCGGCGCTCCCGGAGGGCCGCCCACAGCGCCTTGTCCGAGCGGAGCTTGGCCAGCAGATCCTCGCGCAGCTTGTCCTCGAAGCCGTCGGGGTCCTCGTAGAACGTCTCGGGCGAGTGCTCGAACCGGTCGAGCACGTCCCCCGGCAGGGCGGCCCACCGTAGGGCCGCATCGGCCACCTCCGAGTTGTCCTCGATGAGGTCATCCAGCCCGGTCTCTTCGAGGAACGCGACAGCCTCGTCGGCCTCGGTGATTCCGGCGTCGAGAAGGGCGACCGCGGTCTCTGGAGTCGCGACGGAGAGCACTTCGCAGAAGGAGTACGGCGTCGCGGCGAATTCGAACTCGACTTTGCGCCCGCTCGTCGCGGAACGCTTGGCGAGCGCATCGAGCAGGATGTTGCTGTGCCCGAGATCGCGGGCGTGGGTGGTCACCAGGCGATGGTGCACGTCGTAGGACGGAACGTCTGGGAATCGGTTCTGGGCTGGGGGAGGAGCCACTCCTTCGAGCGTAGCCCAGCCGAGCCCGAAGTTTGGCTGCCGGGGCGCAGGGGCAGGTGGATCATGAAGGTATCGACGGAAGGACGGACCATGACTGAGGAACCGCGCGAGGAAGGGACTCCCACCGAGGGCGAGGAGCGGCTGGACGGACTCCAGCGGGACACCGGGATCGCCTCGGACAAGGGCAACGAGAAGGCCGAGGACCTCGAGGACAAGGCCTACGGTGGCGACGACGACACCCCGGACGTTCCGCTTCCGGGGTAGGGGACGGCGGGCCCTTGCGCTCGCGGCGGCCGTGCTCGCCGTCGCCCTCTCCGCCTGCTCAGGGCCGACGACGACGGCGGCACCCACCGCTTCAACGGTCAGCCCCCTGGCCGCGTCCCGCGGCGCGCGTGCCTCCCAACCGCTCGATGACGGCGACTGGCCCACCTACCATCGGGACGCAGCCCGCACGGGTGAGGCCCCGTCGTCGCCAGCTCTGGGCACGCTCCGCGACTCGTGGTCCGCTCCCTTGGACGGCGCCGTGTATGCGGAGCCACTCGTGGTGCACGGCCAGGTCATCGCCGCGACCGAGGCGAACACCGTCTACGCCCTCGACGCCTCCGATGGGCACGTGGTGTGGAAGCGCAACCTCGGCTCGCCCATGCCGCTCTCCGCCCTTCCCTGCGGGGACATCGACCCGCTGGGCATCACGGGCACACCGGTCTACGACCCGGCGACCGGGCTCGTGTTCGCTGTCGCGGAGCTTTCGGGTGGACGTCATGTGCTGGTGGGGCTCGATGCCGCCGACGGCTCGCTCGTGGTGCAGCGAGAGGTCGAGCCTCCGAACGGACACCGCCTCGCATACCAGCAGCGGGCAGCGCTCGCGCTCCTGAACGGCCGCGTCTACATCGCCTACGGCGGACTCTACGGAGACTGCTCCGAGTACACCGGCACCGTGCTCTCCGTGCCGACCAGCGGGGATGGCCCGATCGACTCCTATGTGGTGCCGACCGCTCGTGAAGGCGGGATCTGGGCCCCGGGCGGCCCAGCGGTCGACGGCGCACGGCTGCTCGTGGGCGTCGGCAATGGCGAGTCGACCACGACCTACGACGGGTCGGACTCCGTCCTCTCGCTCGACGCCTCGCTCAAGCGCACGGACTTCTTCGCCCCTTCCGGGTGGGCCCAGGAGAACGCGAGCGACACGGACCTGGGGTCGATGACCCCCGTCCGCGTGGGGCCGTACGTGTACATGAACGGCAAGAGCGGCACCGGCTACCTTCTCGCCGCCGATCACTTTGGTGGCATCGGCGGCGAGGCGGCGAAGGCTCAGGTGTGCCGGGCGTTCGGCGCGCCCGCGGTCACGGGCATGACCGCCTACGTCCCCTGCAGGGGCGGGCTCCAGCAGGTGAACGTCACCTCGCCCGCCGGGATTCGGCTTGGATGGCGGTTCCCCCTGGGCGCGGCCGGCTCGCCCGTCACGGGCGGCGGAGCCGTGTGGGTGATCGACTACGATACCGGGGACCTCTACGCGCTCGATCCCGGGGACGGCCACGTCCGGCAGCACATGCAGCTCGGTCCCGTTCCGCATTTCGTGACCCCGGCCATCTCCGCCGGCCGCGTCTTCGTGGGGACCCTCAAGGGGGTGACGGCCCTCGCGTGGGGCTAGAAACCTCGCCTGGGGCTAAAAACGTTGCTCCGTCAGCTTTGCAGGGTGTGCACCCGGCACAGCTGACGGAGCAACAGGAGAGACGGCGAGCTAGGCGAGGACCTGCCGCTTGCTCGAAATGACGCCTGTGTTGAAGCCCGCGAGGTGCAGGCCGCCGTGGAAGCGGGCGTGCTCGATCTTGACGCAACGGTCCATGACCACATTCATCCCCGCGGCCTCGGCATCCGCCGCGACCCCCTCGTGCCACGAGCCGAGCTGGAGCCAGATCGTCTTCGCGCCCACGGCCTTGGCCTCCTCGAGGACGCCGGGGAGGTCGTCATGCTTGCGGAACACCTCGACGAGGTCCGGCGTCTCCGGCAGGTCCGCGAGCGAAGGGTAGACCGGCTGGCCCAGGATCGACTTCACGACCGGGTTCACGAAGTACACGCGGTACTTCGTCGAGGAGAGCAGATAGGTCGCGACGAAGTAGCTCGCGCGGCTCGGCTTGTCCGAGGCACCGACGATCGCAATGACCTTGGTGTCCCGCAGGATCTTCAGGCGCTCGGGTGCCGAGGGACCCACCCATGTGCGCTCGGTGACCGTAGTGCTCATTTCGCGACTCCCTTCGTCGCGGCGCCGACCCCAGATTGGGCGACGCTGGGCAGGGAGCATGCTTCGCCGTCGTACGTTGGGGCGGCGAACCCCGCCTCGAGCTCGGCACTTTGCTCAGCCGCCACCTGGGAAGCCTCCAGTGCCTGGTCGAGGTCCCAGATGATGTCCTCGACGTCCTCGAGTCCCACCGAGAGCCGGATGAGGTCCTCCGGCACGCCCGCCGCGACGAGCTGCTCGGAGGAGAGCTGCTGGTGCGTCGTCGAACCGGGGTGCAGGACGAGCGTGCGCGCGTCGCCGATGTTCGCGAGGTGGCTCGCGATCTGCAGCGCCTCGATGAACTTGGCGCCGGCCGCGCGGCCGCCCTTGACCCCGAAGCTGAACACGGAGCCGACGCCGAGCGGCAGGAGCTCCTTTGCGCGCTCGTGCTGCGGGTGCGAGGGCAGGCCGGCGAAGTTCACATAGGTGACGCGCGGATCCGCGGCGAGCCATTCCGCGACCCGCTGCGCGTTCGCGAGGTGCGCGTCCATGCGCTGGGGGAGCGTCTCGACGCCCTGCAGGAGCTGGAACGCGGACTGCGCTGGGAGCGACGGCCCGATGTCACGGAGCTGCTCGGAGCGGAGCTTCGAGAGGAAGCCGTACTCGCCGAAGTTGCCCCACCACGAGACGTTGCCGTAGCTCGGCACGGGCTCGGTCATCGACGGGAACTTGCCGTTGCCCCAGTTGAACGTTCCGCTTTCGACGACGACGCCGCCCAGTGTGGTGCCGTGCCCGCCGATGAACTTGGTCGCCGAGTGGATCACGATGTCGGCACCGTGCTCGATGGGCCGCAGGAGGTACGGAGGCGTGAGCGTCGA
>NZ_JBQCGQ010000295.1:0-3784 GCF_051955515.1 Sinomonas sp. | reverse complement strand
CAGAGGGCTGTAGGTGATGACGCCCATGCGCTCGGCCTGCGCGAGCGGGAGGATCTCGACCTCGGCCTGCCGCTTGGCGAGGTTGTACATCGGCTGGATGAGCTCGAAGCGTGCGAGGCCCTCGCGCGCCGAGATGCCGTGGGCCGTCGCGATCTGCCACGCAGCCCAGTTGCTCACGGCGGGGTAGAGGATCTTGCCTTGCTGCCGGAGGTCGTCGAGGGCCTGGAGGGTCTGCTCCATCGGGGTGTGGGGGTCGAAGGTGTGGACGAAATAGAAGTCGATCCGGTCGGTGCCGAGCCGCGTGAGGCTCGACTCGACCGACTGCATGATGTGGCGCCGCGAGAGCCCCTGCCCATTCGGGCCGCCCTTCATGGGGAAGCCGACCTTCGACGTGATGACCACGTCGTCGCGCTCGCCGACTACGAGCTTGCCCAGGATCTCCTCAGAACGGCCCGCCGTGTAGACGTTCGCGGTGTCGAAGAAGTTGATGCCGCGCTCGCGGACGCGGCGGTACATCGCGGCGGAGGTCTCCTCGTCGGCCTCCGAGCCGAACGACATCGTGCCGAAGCACAGCGGCGAAACCTGGACGCCGGTCGAGCCAACGAATCTGTAGTCCATGAAAAATCCTTCTTGCTCAGGTGTCGTGGTTTACTTGCCCGCTCCGGGTCCGCCGAACACCTGCTTCGCGGCGGCGTTCTCCTGTGGCCATGCTTCCATCGAACGCCTGTGCTGACGGGTGAGGGAGAGCCCTGCTGATACTGGTTCTGCCAGTACCTCCCTTGGCTCTCCCTTCAGCCCGTAGCGTTGGTTGTATGGACAACCGGTTGGAGGCGCGCGAGTTCCTTGCGTCGCGCCGCGCGAAGATCACCCCCGAGGACGCAGGCCTGACGGTCTACGGGGGCAATCGCCGGGTTCCGGGACTTCGGCGCGAGGAAGTGGCGCTGCTCGCCGGGGTCAGCGTGGACTACTACACGCGGCTCGAGCGCGGGAATCTCTCCGGTGTCTCGGAGAGCGTCCTCGAGGCCCTCGTCCGCGCCCTGCAGCTCGACGAGGCCGAGCGCGATCACCTCTTCGACCTCGCGAAGGCGGCGAATGCGTCGTCGCGCTCAAAGCCGCGCGCGGTGCGCCAGCGGGTGCGGCCGAGCGTGCAGTTCCTGCTCGACGCCATCACCTTGGCGCCTGCGTTCATCCGCAACGGCCGGATGGACGTCCTCGCCGCGAACGAGCTGGGCACGGCCCTCTACTCGCCCATGTACTCCAATCCCGCCCGCCCCGTGAATCACTCCCGCTTCATCTTCCTCGACCCGGGGGCGCGCGACTTCTACCCCGACTGGAATCTCGCCGCGAACAACAACGTGGCGCTCCTCAGGACCGAATCCGGGCGCAACCCGTATGACAAGGGCCTCGCGGACCTCGTGGGCGAGCTCTCCCTCCGCAGCGACGAGTTCCGCGTGCGATGGGCGGCGCACAACGTCCGGCGGCACTATTCGGGGGACAAGCACTTCAGGCACCCCGTGGTCGGGGACATCGAGCTCAAGTTCGAGGCCATGGAGCTCGCCGAAGACCCGGGCCTCACCCTGACCGTCTACCCCGCGGAACCGGGCTCGAAGTCCGAGGAGTCCCTGCGGCTTCTGGCCAGCTGGGCCGCAACCGAGCACATCCTCGACCGCACCCGGGTCGCTGCTGGGGAGTAGCGCCACCACTGAGACCCGGGGAACGAAATTGACCTCCGTGTGTACGGAGTTGTGACAGATCGGCCACTGAGCCCCTTCGAGTCGGCCCTAGCCTCGCAGAGGAAGCGGCTCCGTCCGGAGGCACCGCGACCGCATTCATCAGGGCTTCGATGATCGGATCAGGGCATGACGGCTGAACTCATGGCGCGCCTCGGCGGCGTCGCGGACAACCGGTGGGGACTTGTGACAACGGCGCGCGCGGAGGAGGCCGGCATCAGCCGCAAGCAGATGTCGCGCCTCGCCATGGGCGGCTTTGTGGTCCGGGTTGCCCAGGGGGTCTATCGGATCGAAGGCGCCACGCCGGCGCGGCAGGAGGAGGTCGCCGCGCGCTGGATCGTGCTGGCGACGGCGGGCGAGCCGCCTGCGCCGGGCGTCCCCTCGGTCGTCGCGGCCGGGGAGAGCGCGGCTCTTCTCCACGGGATCGGAGGATTCCGGTTCGCTGGCAGCGAGTTCATCGTCCCCGCGCGGAGGCGGACGCGCCTCACCGGAGTGCGGCTCCGCGTTCAGAAGCTCACACCGTACGAAGTGACCATGGTCGAGGAGGTCCCGGCCCTCACGGTCGAGCGGACGATCGCGGATCTCCTCGCAACCGGCTCAAGTCTCCATATCGTCGGGCGCGTGGTGCGTGACGCTGTCGAGCAGGAGAAGCTCTCCTCGCCCGACCGGCTCGCTCAGTACCTCGCACCGCAGGCCACCGCCCAGGGAATGCCGCTCGGGGACGGCCGAGCCCTCCGCGAGCTGCTGTTCGACATCGCAGGAGTCCCCGAAGCCCGCCGCACTTCCTCGTGGAAGGCCTTCTCCCCGAACTGATCTCGTCCTAGGCTGGGACCCGGAAACCGATTCCTAGCTCATGGAGGATCTCTGTGGAATACCGCAATCTCGGTGCCAGCGGCGCCGTCGTCTCCGCGCTCTGCCTCGGAACCATGACCTTCGGTGCGGAGGCGGACGAGCCGACGTCGCACGCCATCCTCGACGACTTCGTGGCCGCGGGAGGCACCTTCATCGACACCGCGGACGTCTACTCGAGCGGCACGTCGGAGGAGATCATCGGGCGCTGGCTCGCGGCAGAGCCGGGCCGCAGGGACCGGCTCGTGATCGCGACGAAGGGCCGCTTCCCGATGGGCCAAGGCCCGAACGACCTCGGGATCTCCCGCCGCCACCTGCGCACCGCGCTCGACGCCTCGCTGCGCCGCCTCGGCGTGGACCACATCGACCTCTACCAGATGCACGCGTGGGACCCGCTCACGCCCATCGAGGAGACGCTGCGGTTCCTCGACGACGCGGTTGCCGCCGGGAAGATCGGCTACTACGGCTTCTCCAACTTCCTCGGGTGGCAGCTGACGAAGGCCGTGTACGAGGCGAAGACCCACGGTTGGGCTCCCCCGGTCACGCTCCAGCCGCAGTACAGCCTCCTGGTCCGCGGCATCGAGTCCGAGATCGTGCCCGCGGCGCTCGACGCCGGCATCGGCCTTCTCCCCTGGTCTCCCCTGGGCGGCGGCTGGCTGAGCGGAAAGTACCAGAGGAACACCGCGCCCACCGGGGCCACTCGGCTCGGCGAGAACCCACAGCGCGGCATGGAGGCCTGGGAACCCCGGAACGCGAAGGCGCGCACGTGGGAGATCATCGACGCCGTCCGCGAGATCGCCGATTCGCACGGCGTCTCGTCCGCGCAGGTGGCTCTCCGGTGGCTGGCCGACCGCCCCGCCGTCACATCCGTGATCCTCGGCGCCCGCACCCGTGAGCAGCTCGCCGACAACCTCAAGGCCGACGCGCTCCAGCTCGAGCAGGAGGAGACCGAGCGGCTGACGAAGGTCAGCGAGCCCGAGCTCGACGTGTATCCCTACGGCCCGCAGGCGATCCAGCAGCGGAGCCGGAAGATCGAGGGCGGCCGCTAGCCCCTCCCCGCCCCGCCCCGCGCCCCCCGTTGCGCCGTCACCTTTGCAGGGTGCGCCCCCCGTTGCGCCCTGACCGTTGGAGGGGGCCCGGCTTCCGGCGCTCCCACACAACCTCCCGCCGGGGCGGCGCACCCGGGGCGCGCCCTTCCCGGCCCC
>NZ_JBQCGQ010000294.1:0-3572 GCF_051955515.1 Sinomonas sp. | reverse complement strand
CCCGAAAGCGCAAGAGCTCTCCCTCCAGGGCGCGCTCAACCTCGCGCTCGATGAGATCCTTGCCGCGGACCCCAAGGCCCTCGTGCTGGGCGAGGACGTCGGCACGCTCGGCGGCGTCTTCCGCGTCACCTCGGGCCTGGCCGCGAAGCACGGGCCGGAACGGGTCTTCGACACCCCGCTCGCCGAGTCCGGGATCCTGGGCATGTCGATCGGCCTGGCGATGGCCGGCTTCCACCCCATCCCCGAGGTCCAGTTCGACGGCTTCGCCTACCCTGCCGTGAACCAGATCGTCTGCCAGCTCGGCCGCATGAACTACCGCAGCCGCGGCACCCTGCCCATGCCGGTCACCCTGCGCGTGCCCAGCTTCGGCGGCATCCGCGCCCCCGAGCACCACGGCGAGAGCCTCGAGGCGCTCTTCGCCCACGTCCCCGGCCTCAAGGTCGTCTCCCCCGCCGACCCCCAGCAGGGCTACTCCCTCCTCAAGGCCGCGGCGCGCATGCCGGACCCGGTCATCTTCATGGAGCCCAAGTCGCGCTACTGGCAGAAGGGCCAGGTCATCCTGGAGAGCCAGGGGACGGAGGCGCCGACGGATGCGCCCGATGTCACCGGCGCGCGGATCGCTCGCCCGGGCCGGCACCTCACCCTCGTCGCGTGGGGCGCCATGGTGGCCCGCTGCCTCAAGGTCGCCGAGCTCGCCGCCGAGGACGGGATCGACGTCGAGGTCCTCGACCTGCGCTGGCTCAAGCCCATCGACGCCGAAGCCCTGGCGGCCTCCGTGGGCAAGACGCGGCGCGCCGTCGTCGTCCATGAGGCCCCGCGGACCTCCGGCCTCGGCGCAGAGGTGGCCCAGATCATCACCGAGCGCTGCTTCGCAACGCTCAAGGCACCCGTTGAGCGGGTCACCGGCTTCGACGTACCGTATCCCTCAGGCGACCTGGAGGACGAGTACATCCCGAACATCGACCGGATCCTGTTCGGCATCCAACGAGTATTGGAGTACAAGCGTGGCTGAGATCCCCTTCCCCCTCCCCGACCTCGGCGAAGGCCTCATCGAGGCCACCGTCCTCGAATGGCTCGTCGACGAGGGCGACCAGGTCGAGCGGAACCAGCCGCTCGTGGAAGTCGAGACCACCAAGTCCGCGCTCGAGCTCCCCTCGCCCCAATCCGGCAAGGTGCTCAAGCTCCACGGCGCACCCGGCGATGTCATCAAGGTCGGCGAGCCGCTCATCGTCTTCGAGGTCCCCGACGACACCGCCGGCATCGTCGGGACGGTCCCCAGCGAGGAAGCCCCCAAGCGGCGCGTGCGACTCAGCGCTAACCTCGACGAAGACTAGGAAGAGCGACTGATGGAGACCACCATGGGACGGCACGCAGGCAGCCCGGTTCACCACACGGTCGAGGGCACGGACCCCGGGCTCAACATCCAGACGCACGAGCCCGAGTCGCCGGCGCCCCTGCCGCCCGTGCTCCTGATCCACGGCTTCGCGTCCTCCGTGGCGCTGAACTGGGAGCAGAGCGGGTGGATCCCGGCGCTGCTCGACGCGGGCCGGCGAGTCATCGCCGTCGACCTCCCCGGGCATGGCCTCAGTGCCGCTCCCGAGGATGTGGACTCGTACTCGCCGAGCCGGATCCGGGCGGACCTGCTCCAGATCGCGTTCGACGAGGGGGCCCGCCCCCTTGATCCCGCGCGCCCGGAGAGCGGGCTCGACGTCGTCGGCTACTCCCTTGGCTCACGGCTCGCGTGGGAGTTCGGAGCGACCCAGCCGGCGCTCGTGCGTCGCCTAGTGCTCGGCGGGCCGAGTAGCCGGGATCCGCTCGCCGAGTTCGACCTGGCTGCGGCGCAGCGCTTCCTCGCCGACGGAACCCCCATCGAGGACGAATCCACGGCGAACCTCGTGGCGATGGCGCTCGCCTCCCCCGGCTCCGACATGTACGCGCTCCTCTCGCTTGTTGAGGCCATCAAGGAAGAGCCGTTCGACGCCGCAGAGGCAGTGCCACAGCAGCCAATCCTCCTCGTGGCGGGCGAGAAGGACGAGCGGGCGGCCGGGCTCGAGGCCCTGCATTCGCTCGTCCCCTCGGCCCGGCTCGTGCTGATCCCCGGCCGGAACCACGTCAACGCCGTGACCGCCCGGGCATTCAAGCAGGCTGCGATCGAGTTCCTGTCGTAAGCGTTCGGGTTTGCCCCTTGAGCACTCCGCCGACTTCGTATACGATTTTCGTATACGATCCTGAACGACAGGTAGTCGGACTCGAAGGAGAGCGCGCTCGTGGAACAGCTCACGCAGGAACAGCTGGATGGGGCTGGCAAGGTCATCGCCGTCCACCTCAACTACCCCAGCAGGGCCGCGCAGCGGGGCCGGACGCCCGAGGTCCCCTCGTACTTCCTGAAACCCGCGACCTCGCTCGCGCTCTCGGGGGCTGACCTCGAGCGGCCGCGCGGCGTCGAACTGCTCACGGTGGAGGGCGAGGTCGCCTTGGTGATCGGGGCTCGCGCCCGGCGCGTCTCCCCCCACGAGGCGTGGCGCTACGTCGGCGCGGTCACCGCGGCGAACGACGCCGGGCTCGCCGACCTCCGCTGGCCGGACAAAGGCTCCAACCTCCGTTCCAAGGGCGCCGACGGCATCGCACCGGTCGGTCCCCAGCTCCTCCCGGCCCAGGAACTCGATCCGGCCGCCCTAAGGGTGCGCATGTGGATCAATGGCGACCTGGTCCAGGAGGACTCCACCGAGACCCTCCTCTTCCCGTTCTCCCAGCTCGTCGCGGATCTCTCCCGCCTCATGACGCTTGAGCCGGGGGACATCATCCTCACCGGGACTCCGGCGGGGGCCACCGTGGCGCGGCCCGGCGACGTCGTCGAGGTCGAGGTGGACGGCACCGCCTCGGACGGCTCGCTGCTCAGCACCGGCCGCCTCTCGAACCGCATCGTCGAGTCGGAGGGCCTCGAGCCGTATGGCGCGATGCCGAAACTCACCGACGCCGACCGCATCGACGCGTGGGGCTCCGCGGAAGCCGCTGGCCTGGCTCCCGTCGCGCAGCCGGATCCGCGGCCCGATTCGCGGCCCGTCAGCGTCCTCACCCCCGCGCTCACGGAGAAGCTCCGTTCCGTCGGCACAGCCACCCTGAGCGTTCAGCTGCGGAAGCGCGGGATGCAGAACTGCCACATCGAGGGCCTGATCCCCACGAAGCCGGGGGCGAAGGTGGTCGGCACGGCGCGCACGCTCCGCTATATCCCCGCCCGGGAAGACCTCTTCAAGACCCACGGCGGCGGGTACAACGCCCAGAAGCAGGCGGTGGATTCCCTCCGCCCGGGCGACATCCTCGTGATGGACGCCCGCGGCGAGAAGGGCTCCGGGACACTCGGGGACGTGCTTGCGCTCCGCGCGCAGGTCCTCGGTGCCGCGGCGATCATCACCGACGGCGGCATCCGCGACTTCGGCCCGGTCTCGGGCATGGACATCCCGGCCTGGGGCGCGAACGCCCACCCGGCCGTGCTAGGCCGCAAGCACGTGCCGTGGGCGGTCGACGAGACGGTGGCCTGCGGCGGCGCCGCGGTCCAGCCCGGCGACGTGATC
>NZ_JBQCGQ010000293.1:0-14081 GCF_051955515.1 Sinomonas sp. | reverse complement strand
GGGAGGACATGGGCCTCCGGATCCTCGGCCCCGAGGGCGCCTACCATGGCATCGACGAGGGCGCCTTCGAACGGAGTCTCGAGCGAGACATCGTGATGCACGTAGGAGAAGTCGATGCCCTCCCCGGCGAGCTCCCGGATCTTCTCCATGACCAGTTCGTCCTGGCCCGGGAGGGTGCGGACGTCGATCCGCGCTTCCGCACTGCCGGGAATGACGTTGTCCTTGTAGCCTGCTTGGAGGACGGTGGGATTCGAGGTGTTCTGCAGCGTCGCCCCGACGAAGCGGGCGAAGGTTCCGAGTTCCTTCAGGAGGATCTCCGGATTGTCCTGGTCGAACTCGATCCCAGTCAGCTCGGTGACACCGTCCAGAAAGCGCCGTGTGGTGTCCGTGAGCTCGATAGGCCACTTGTGGTCGCCGATGCGCGCAACGGCTCGGGCGAGACGCGTCACGGCGTTGTCCGGGTTCGTCTGCGAGCCGTGGCCGGCACGACCTCCGGCGGTGAGCTTGAGCCACGAGAGGCCCTTCTCGGCTGTTTGGAGCATGTAGGTCCGGCGCCCCCCGATCTCCGACGAAAACCCGCCGACCTCGCTGATCGCCTCCTTCGCGCCGTCGAACAGCTCAGGCCGATTGTCGACGGCCCAACGGGCGCCGTAAGTGCCGCCCGCCTCTTCGTCGGCGAACATGGCGATGACCAGATCGCGCTTCGGCTGGGTCCCCGTACGCTGCATCTCGCGCACGACGGACAGGACCATGGCATCCATGTCCTTCATGTCCACCGCTCCGCGACCCCAGATGAGGCCGTCCTTGAGCTCGGCGGCGAAGGGGTCAACGCTCCAGTCGTCCTTCTGGGCCGGAACCACATCGAGGTGGCCGTGGACCACGAGGGCACTTGCGCTCGGGTCTGTTCCCTCAAGCCTTGCGACCACCGAGGCGCGGCCCGGAGCGGACTCGAAGATCTCGGCCTCGAGGCCTACCTCCTCGAGAAGCTCTGCGGTGTACTCTGCTGCCGCTCGCTCCCCCGGTCCGGACCCGTCACCGAAATTGCTCGTGTCATACCGGATCAGGTTCTGACAGATCTCGACTACTTCGTCCTCGGCGCGAAGCGTGCTCTCGGCTGGGCGGTCGGACATGCAGGTTCCTCCTCGGCAGAGACGGTCGGTGAGGCCAGCCTAGCCCTCCCCCGGACAGGGTGCGGCGGGAGTCCCCGATTTCTTCCTATGCCCCAGATCGTGTACAGTCTTATTCGCTGCCCGGGAGGGAAACGCATCAAGCGAGAACTTCCGGTGCCCACCTCTGCGCGGGTGGCGGAATGGCAGACGCGCTAGCTTGAGGTGCTAGTGCCCGTTTAGGGCGTGGGGGTTCAAGTCCCCCTCCGCGCACGGATGTGGTGTCTCGGACATCGACAACACCCCCGGTCTTCGGACCGGGGGTGTTCTGTTTTTCGGCTGGTAGACCCTGAGGGGGCTCGACATTATCGCGCCCCACCCGCACGTCCGCGCCGGGCCGGGCGCGGAGGTGCGGGGAAGGGCGCCGCCAGGGTGAATGACGTGCGCGGGGGGCTAGAGTCGCTCCACGCGGCCCACGAAGTGCCGCCGTCCCGACGCAGCGCCCCATCCGACGAAGTCGGAGCGGTCCCAGGCCCCCTCAGCGTCGGTCGAGTCGGCGATGTTGACGCACACGCGTGCGGGAAGGAATACGGGAGCCTCGAACTTCACCTCCCAGATGAACGCGTCGTCCTTCTGCGGACCTACCTCAGCCAGAGCCCGGGATGCGGTATACATCCCGTGAGCGATCGAGCGCCGCATCCCCAGTGCGCGAGCTGAGATCGAGCTGAGATGGATCGGATTGAAGTCACCGGACACCGCCGCGTACTCCCGGCCGGTCTCGGAGCTGAGGCGCCAGAGTGCGGTCGGCAGCGGCGGGCGGAATTCCTCCTGGGCCCCGTTCATCCCCGGCCTGTCGAGACCGGGGAGGTACACGCCCTTGGCGAGGTAGGTCGAAACCCCACGCCACGCGACGTCGTCGTTCCCCGCATGCCGCACTTCGACGACCAGGTCGACCCGCGTGCCCGCCCGATGCCCCGCGAGACCCTCGGCCCAAGCCGTCACCTCGAGCAGATCGGTGTAGAACACGGGAAGCCGGTACTCCACCCGGTTCTCGAGGTGGACCATCCCAAGGAGTGGAAGGGAGAAGTCCTCCCGTCCCATGACCGACATAGCGGCGGGGAACGCGAGCGTGTGGAGGTATCCCGCCGGGGCAATGTCTCGCTTCGTCTCGCCCAGGAGCGACTGGTACTCCGTCATCTTCCCAAGGTCCGGCCGCACCCCCGTGACGTGATGCCGCGCCACGGGCAGCACTCCACGGGCTGCGCCCTTCTTGACCAGCTTCCTGGCAGCATCCCGCGCCGCGGCCACATACAGCCGCGAGAGCGAGGGCATCTCCGGGAGCTCGAGAGTCTCGACTCCCCTTGCCGGCGCGCTCACTGGCCCACCATATTCTGTCCGCACACTCGCAGCACACCGCCAGAGATCCCGCCGGCGGCGTCGGACGCCAGGAACGCGATGGCCTCGGCAACGTCCTGCGGCTGGCCGCCCTGCTGGAGAGAGTTGAGGCGACGCGCGATCTCCCGGGTCGCGAACGGAATCTTCGCGGTCATCTCCGTCTCGATAAAACCTGGGGCGACGGCGTTGGCCGTGCCGCCGCGCGAGGCGAGCCGGGCCGCCGTCGACCGCACCATGCCGATGACGCCCGCCTTCGAGGCGGCGTAATTCGTCTGCCCGCGGTTTCCCGCGATGCCGCTCGTCGACGCCACCGAGATGATGCGTGCGCTCTCTCCGAATCGATCGGACGCGAGCAGCGTCTCGTTGATTCGCAGCTGCGCCTCGATGTTGACGGCGATGACCGAGTCCCACCGCGCCGCGTCCATGTTTGCCAGAAGCTTGTCGCGGGTGATGCCCGCGTTGTGCACGACGATATCCAGCCTGCCGTGACGGCCCAGAGCGTGCGTGAGGATGCGTTCGCCGGCGTCGGGCTTCGTGATGTCGAGCTGCAGCGCTGTGCCGTGGATGTCGTTGGCCACCTGGGCGAGCGACTCTCCGGCGACAGGCACATCGACGACGACGACCCGTGCCCCGTCTCGGGCGAGCGTCCGCGCGATGGAGCTGCCGATGCCTCGGGCGGCACCCGTGACGATTGCGACCTTGCCTTCCAGCGGTCGCTCGGGGTCGCCCGGCAGTGATCCGCCCTCGGTCCCCACGGTCAGGAACTGGCCGTCCACGAACGCAGAGCGTCCCGAGAGCAGGAACCGCAGCGCACCGAGCACGCTCGGCGCGCCAGGGGAAACCCCTTCTGCCAGGAGGATGCCATTGCCCGTGGCGCCCGCACGAAGCTCCTTGGCGAGCGAGCGCAAGAAGCCGTCGACGCCCTGCCGGGCAGCGGCAAGCGCCGGCTCGTCCTGAAGGGAAGCACGTCGGGAAACGGCCACGACTCGGGCGCACGGAGCGAGCGACCGGAGCGCCTTGCCCGCTGCCAAGACCGGCGAGGCCAGATCCCGCGGGTGCTGCACGCCGTCGAGCACCAAGACGATCGCCCCGAGGCGGCGCGGTCCGGAACCGTTGGCCTCGACGCGAGGCGACTGAGCGAACGCCTCGGCGTCGCGGACAACTTCCACGCCCCACCCCTCGAGGGCTGAGGCAAGCGCCTCGGCGGAGGCGCCCTCGCCGACGACGAGCGCAGGACCTGGCAGCAGGGGCGCCGTGGGGTCGTGCCGGCGCAGCGGCACCGGCTGCGGCAGCCCGAGGCGCTTGGCGACGTCGCGGCCCCAGCCGCGGCTGACCAGAGCGGTGTACGTATCCGTCATCGATCCCCCTCAGCGCGCTTCGAGAACCGCAGCCACCCCGAGGCCGCCCGCGGCGCAGACCGAAACGAGACCTCGGGCGGGCCGGCCGTCCACGGTCCCGCGCTCATGCAGCTGCTTGGCAAGGGTCGCGACAATGCGGCCACCCGTCGCGGCAAACGGATGCCCGGCCGCCAAGGACGAGCCATTGACGTTGAGCTTCGCTCGATCGACCTTGCCGAGCGCGCCGTCCAAGCCAAGGCGCTCGCGGCAGAACTCCTCGTCCTCCCAGGCAGCAAGATGGCACAGAACAGTGCTGGCGAACGCCTCGTGAATCTCGAAGTAGTCGATGTCCTCGAACGTGAGCCCGAGGCGCCCCAGGAGGCGCGCGACCGCGAACACCGGCGCCATGAGCAGGCCGTCCTTGCCGTGCACGAAGTCGACGGCGGCCGCCTCGCCATCCACGATGTCGGCCAGAATCGGCAGGTCGTGCGACTCGGCCCACTCCTCGGCCGAGAGCAGCACGGTCGAAGCACCATCCGTCAGCGGCGTCGAGTTGCCGGCCGTCATCGTGGCCCGGTCGCCGAGCTGCCGGCCGAAGACGGTTCGGAGCGAGGCGAGCCTCTCGAGCGACGTGTCGGCTCGCAGGTTTCCGTCGCGCGTGACCCCCCGGTAGGGAGTGACGAGATCGTCGAAGAAGCCACGATCGTAGGCCTCGGCCAGATTGCGGTGGCTCGCAAGAGCCAACTCGTCCTGCGCTTCCCGGGAGATGTTCCACTGCGCCGTTGTGAGCGCCTGATGCTCCCCCATGGAAAGCCCTGTGCGGGGCTCGTTCGTGCCCGGCGCCACCGGCGTGACGTCCCTCGGACGCAGCTTGGAGATGGCCTTGAGCTTCTGCTGGAGCGTCTTCGCGCGATTCAGCTCGAGGACGGCGTGCCGCAGGCCCTCACTCACAACGATAGGGGCGTCCGAGGCACTGTCGACGCCGCCGGCGATGGCCGACTCGATGCGGCCGAGCTTGATCTTGTCCGCGAGACCAAGGACGGCCTCCAGCCCCGTTGCGCAGGCCTGCTGGAGGTCGTAGGCAGGCGTCTCGGGCGAGAGCGCCGAGCCGAGCACCGCTTCCCGGGTGAGGTTGAAGTCCCGCGAGTGCTTGAGCACGGCACCTCCAGCGACCTCGCCGAGCCGCTCGTCCTGAAGCCCGAATCGGGCCACGAGCCCGTCGAGGGCCGCGGTGAGCATGTCCAGATTCGAGGTCATGGCGTAGGCGCCGTTCGCTCGGGCGAAGGGGATGCGGTTGCCGCCGACGACGACGGCCTTGCGCAGCGTGGACATCTTGCCTCCCTAAGAGGGTTCATGCGCTGAGGCGCGGAAGAGGATGTGATGTGAATTACCGATACCAAGCGTACCTGATACGCTGAGTATCGTGAACTTCTCCCCCACGGACTCCCCGGCCGTAGACGGCCGCGCCGCGAGATGGGCCAACCACCGCGAAGAGCGGCGCCGCGAGCTCATCCGAGCTGCCCGACGCGCCGTCCACCGGCTGGGTGCGGAAGTCCCGATGGAAGACATCGCCGCCGCGGCCGGAACCTCGAAGTCGGTCTTCTACCGCTACTTCGGGGACAAGGCAGGGCTCCAGGCGGCAATGGGCGAAGTAGTCCTGGCGCGAATGCAGGAACGGATCGCCGAAGCGGCACGCACGGCTCAATCCCCTTATGAGGGGCTCCGCGCAATGGTCGCCGCATATCTGGGAATGGCCGCGAGCTCTC
Organism: Sinomonas sp.; assembly: GCF_051955515.1. Taxonomy (GTDB): domain Bacteria; phylum Actinomycetota; class Actinomycetes; order Actinomycetales; family Micrococcaceae; genus Sinomonas. Next base: position 8,477 of record NZ_JBQCGQ010000293.1, on the reverse strand, counting down.
CGCACGTCTACGAATTCGTGACCCGCGTCCCCGTGGCGAGCGATGCCGACGCCGCAGCAGCTTTCGTCAACTTCTTCGATGCCGTTGGAGCCATGATCGAGGAGCCTATGCGGCGTCTTCTCTCCCCCGGCCGTCAAGCCACTATCGCCTTCTGGCCCACGGCGGCGATGGGCCTGGTACGCGCCGCCGGCGAGCGCTGGCTCGAAACCCCCGAGAACAACGTCAAACCGACCCTCGACACGATGGCAGGCCTGATCGCCGACTGGCTTTTCGCCGGCATCGTTGCCGAGGCCGACATCACGATTCCCAGCAAGGAGATGCCATGACCGAACTCGCCCCAGACGCCGCCGCTCTCGCAGAGGACGCGGCCGAGACAGCCGAGGACGTGCGGATCGACGTCAATGCACTCGCCGACCAACTTCTTGGCACATGGGCGAAAACACGCCGCGAGGCCCGTGAGCTCGCAGGCCGCTCAGAGCTCCACAAGGCAGAAGGCCTCACGCACCACGAGCACCGGGAGCGGGTCTTCGGGCAGCTCAAGTACCTCGTGGACCACCGGGCCGTGCACCGGGCGTTCCCGAAGGAACTCGGCGGCGAAGAGGACCACGGCGGGAACATCGCAGGATTCGAGGAGCTCGTCACCGCGGACCCCTCCCTCCAGATCAAGGCGGGGGTCCAGTGGGGCCTCTTCGGCGCAGCCGTCCTCCACCTCGGTACCGAGGAGCACCATGCCAAGTGGCTTCCCGGCATCATGTCGCTCGAGGTCCCCGGCTGCTTCGCCATGACCGAGATCGGCCATGGCTCGGATGTGGCAAGCATCGCCACAACCGCTACGTACGACCCCGAGACCGAAGAGTTCGTGATCCACACGCCGTTCAAGGCAGCGTGGAAGGACTACATCGGGAACGCCGCCAAGGACGGCATCGCCGCCGTCGTCTTCGCGCAGCTCATCACGGCCGGCGTGAACCACGGCGTCCACGCGCTCTATGTCCCGCTCCGAGACCCCGAGACGAAGGAGTTCCTCCCCGGCATCGGCGGGGAGGACGACGGCGTCAAGGGCGGCCTCAATGGGATCGACAACGGCCGCCTCCACTTCGACCGCGTTCGGGTTCCGCGCAGCAATCTGCTCAACCGGTACGGAACCGTCGACCCGGACGGCACCTATTCCTCGCCGATCTCCAGCCCGGGCCGTCGCTTCTTCACGATGCTCGGCACCCTCGTGCAAGGACGAGTGTCTCTCGACGGGGCTGCGACGGCGGCGGCGAAGGTCGCCCTGTCGGCCGCCATCCGCTACGCCTCGGAGCGACGCCAGTTCAACGCATCCTCGGATATGGCCGAGGAAGTCCTGCTCGACTACCAGCGCCACCAGCGCCGCCTCCTCCCGCGCCTCGCCACCGTCTACGCGATGAGCTTCGCCCACGAGCAGCTGCTCGCCAAGTTCGATGGCGTGTTCTCCGGCAGGACGGACACCGATGGGGACCGTCAGGAGCTCGAAACCCTCGCGGCCGCCCTCAAGCCACTCTCCACGTGGAACGCCCTTGACATCCTCCAGGAATGCCGGGAGGCGTGCGGCGGCGCAGGTTTCCTCATCGAGAACCGCTTCGCGTCGCTGCGTGCCGATCTCGACGTGTACGCCACCTTCGAGGGCGACAACAATGTACTCCTCCAGCTCGTGGCCAAACGTCTCCTCAACGACTACGCGAAGGAGTTCCGCACCATGAACGTGGGGGCTCTCGCCAAGTTCGCCCTGGGTCAGGCCGCCGGCGTCGCGTACCGGACTGGCTTGGGGGCCGTCGCGCAGTTCGTCCGCGACAGCGGCCGCGCGCAGCGCGCGGCGTTGGCGCTCCGCGATGAGGACACCCAGCGGCTCCTCCTCGCCGATCGGGTCCAGACGATGGTCGCCGAAGTGGCGCAGGCGCTCCACGGGGCCAACAAGCTACCGCAGGCTGAGGCCGCGGCCCGGTTCAACGAGCACCAGAACGAGCTCATCGAGGCGGCCCGCGCCCACGCCGAACTCCTCCAGTGGGAGGCCTTCACTGAGGCGCTCGCGGAGATGAAAGATCCGGGAACCAAGAAGGTCCTCACCTGGCTGCGTGATCTGTTCGGCCTGTCGCTCATCGAGAAGCACCTCGCCTGGTACCTCATGAACGGCCGGCTCAGCATGCAGCGGGGTCGGACCGTCGGGGAGTACATCAACCGGCTCCTCGCCAAGCTTCGCCCCCACGCACTCGACCTCGTGGAGGCATTCGGCTACGGTCCCGAGCACGTTCGCACCGCGATTGCCTCAGGCGCGGAAGCGGAACGGCAGAGCGAGGCATCCGCGTATTTCGCCGCGCAGCGCGCATCGGGTGCGGCTCCCACGATGGAAAAGCACGCGAAGCAGGTCAAGCACCCGCGGCTGGCGTCCTGACCGTTCGAGCTTCCGTCCTGTTCGCTCTGAGCCCTCGCGCGGAGGCTTCCACCCCCGACTTGGCCGGGTCTAGCCTGAGGGCAAGGCCCGGCCAAGGGACCGGGCAGACCCACGAGGAGGATGCCATGGCTGATGGATGGTCCCGTCGCGGCGGGTGGGACATGCCCGTCCCGCCGCAGTTCCGCCGATTCGGATTCCCCGAGCAGTTCCGCCGCTTCATGGAGGGCGACTGGGACACCGGATGGCTGCGCGTCGAGGAATTCCGCGAGGGCGAGACCCTTGTGGTGCGGGCAGAGGTTCCGGGCATCGACCCAGAGAGGGACGTCGACGTGAGCGTGCGCGACGGCGAGCTGAATATCCGCGTCGACCGTCAGGAAAACAGCGAGAACGCCAACAAGGACGGGTATCGCTCAGAGTTCCGGTATGGCTCCTTCGCCCGGTCCGTCCAGCTTCCACGGGGCGCGCGGCAGGAGGACATCAAAGCGAGCTACCGGGACGGAGTGCTGGAGATCAGGGTGCCAGCGGCGCCCGAGAGCGGCCCCGGCCCCACCAAGATCAACGTCAGCAGGGACTAGGGATTGAATGGACGACGACGGCGGGCCGCCTCGGGCGAGTCGGCCCGCCGTCGTCGTTCCTGCCCAGCGTCAGCCGAGCACTGAGCGGTAGACCTCGAGGGTGGCCTCGCCGATGCTGTCCCACGAGAAGTGCTGCTCGGCACGCTTGCGGCCGGCTTCTCCCATCTGGCGTGCACGGGCGGGATCGGACACCACTTCGGTGAGGGCCGCGGCGAAGTCGGTCACGAACTTCTCGGCGTCGAGCGGAGTGCCCGTCCCGTCGGTGACCTGCTCGATCGGGACGAGCAGGCCAGTCGTGCCATGGTCGACGACCTCCGGAATGCCGCCCGTTGCCGTGGCAACCACGGCCGCGCCGCAGGCCATGGCCTCGAGATTCACGATGCCGAGGGGCTCGTAGATGCTCGGACAGGCGAACGCCGTGGCGTGGCTCAAAACCTGGATGAGCTCCGCGCGCGGGAGCATGCGCTCGATCACGATGACGCCCTCGCGCTCGGCCTTCAGGCTGTCGATGAGGGCGGCGGTCTCCTTGGCGAGTTCCGGCGTGTCCGCGGCGCCGAGGCACAGGACGAGCTGGACATCCGCCGGAAGTTTCGCTGCAGCACGGAGGAGGTAGGGCACGCCCTTCTGCCGAGTGTTCCGGCCCACGAAGACGACGGACGGCTTCTCGGGGTCGACGCCCAAGGCGCGGACATGCTCCGTGTTCTCGTCACGCTCCCACAGAGAGACGTCGATGCCGTTGTGGACCACGCGGACCTTGGCGGGATCGACCTCCGGGTAGCAGCGCAGGATGTCCTCGCGCATGCCGTGCGACACGGCGATGATCGCCGAGGCGGCCTCATACGCTGTCTTCTCCACCCAGGAGGAGAGCCTGTAGCCCCCACCGAGCTGCTCGGCCTTCCACGGGCGCAGCGGCTCAAGGCTGTGGGCGCTCAGGACATGCGGGATACCGTACAGCAGCCCCGCAATGTGGCCGGCCATGTTCGCGTACCACGTGTGCGAATGAACGACGTCGGCCCCCGACACCTCGGGCACGATGTCCACGTCGATCCCCAGGGTCTGCAGGGCGGCGTTCGCGCTGGCAAGCTGCGACGGCGCCTGATGCGACGTGACCTTGGCGCCGTCGACCTCAGGCTCGCGCGGAGCACCGAACGCATGAACCCTCAGATCCACCTGCCGGGCTAGCACTTTGCTGAGCTCCGATACGTGCACCCCCGCCCCACCATAGATCTCGGGGGGAAACTCTTTGGTCACAATGTCAATTCGCACGGCACCAACGTAGTCGCTGCCGGGTAGGTGTTCTAGTGTGAACCACGAGGCCCTCTCCAGCGTGGGAGGGGCCCGAAGGGCCGGAAGAAGAGATGACGGGGGTGCGCCATGGCGCCGAAACGAGTGTTGGCAATCGTCTTGGCCGGTGGAGAGGGAAAGCGGCTCATGCCGCTCACGGCGGATCGTGCGAAACCGGCTGTGCCGTTCGCGGGAGCGTACCGGCTCATCGATTTCGCTTTGTCGAACCTGGTGAACTCGGGATACCGGCACATCGTGGTGCTCACTCAGTACAAATCGCATAGCCTCGACCGCCACATCTCCGAGACCTGGCGGCTCTCGACCCTGCTCCAGAACTACGTCGCCTCTGTTCCCGCACAGCAGCGCGTGGGGAAGAGCTGGTTCCTCGGCAGCGCGAACGCCATCTACCAGTCGCTCAACCTCATCTACGACGACCAGCCGGACATCGTCGTCGTCGTCGGCGCGGATCACGTGTACCGCATGGACTTCGAACAAATGGTTGAGGCCCACATTGCGTCTGGCGCGAAGGCAACCGTCGCCGCGGTGCGCCAGCCCCTCAGCATGGCGAACCAGTTCGGCGTCATCGAGACGGACTCGGCCGATCCGGGACGCATCGCCGCGTTCGTCGAGAAGCCGCCCACAACGCCCGGCCTGCCCGACGCCCCAGATCAGTTCCTCGCCTCCATGGGGAACTATGTCTTCGACTCCGACGCGCTCGTCGAAGCGCTCAAACGAGATGCGGAGCGCTTGGACACGAAGCACGACATGGGCGGCGACATCGTCCCCTACTTCGTCGAGCGTGGCGAAGCTGGCGTCTACGACTTCACGCTGAACGAGATCCCCGGGGCAACTGAACGCGACCGTACGTATTGGCGCGACGTGGGCACCATCGACTCGTTCTACGACGCCCACATGGATCTCATCTCCCCGCTGCCGGTCTTCAATCTGTACAACTCCAAGTGGCCCATCTACACGCGCCAGAGCGTCTCCCCGCCCGCGAAGTTCGTGCGCGGGATCGGCGGGCGCATCGGCTCCGCCCTCGACTCGATCGTCTCAAGCGGGGTTGTGGTCACCGGCGGTTCCGTCGAGGGCTCCGTGATCTCCCATGACGTGCGTATCAACGCGGGCGCACGGGTACTCGACTCCGTGCTCATGGACGGCTGCATCGTGGGCGAGGGCGCAATTGTCCATCGGGCCATCCTCGACAAGAACGTCACCGTCCCACCGGGTGCCACCATCGGACTCGACAGCAAACTCGACAAGCAGCGCGGCTTCCAGGTAACGGATTCCGGGATCACCGTGCTCGCGAAGGGGCAATCGGTGCCCGAACCGAGCGAGGACGAGAAGAATCTCGCCGCAGCCTGGGCATCCGAGCACCCGGCCGAGTTCGAAGACCGAACGCAATCTCGAGCCACCGAGGCTAGCACCGCGAGCGGGAACGGACAGCGGGAGGCCGATGAGCCGTCGTCGGCCGCTGAGGCAGCGGAGGCGACGCCCCGGTAGACTTGGAGGCCATGAGCTCCACCGATCCCGCGTCCCCCGAGGCTCTGACCCCGGAGGAGATTCAAGCCTGCCTCAAAGTGCTTGGCGCCATTCACGAGTACGACGAGGAACATCCTGATTTCGTCGCCGTGCGGCGCGCCACGGGCAAGATGTTCAAGGCTCACCGCCGGTTCACCCGGAACCAGAAGCGGGACGCGATTGCCGACGCTGACCGGGCGATCATCGCGCAGACAGCAACGGCCGCCCCGGACAGGATCGATGACGAGACCAAGGGGAACAAGCTCAAGCCCTCGGCTACCGGCAGAATTGCCGGGCACCTCATCCGTGCTCGTTCCTGCTACATCTGCAAGCAGCCCTACACTCAGGTCGACGCCTTCTACCACCAGCTGTGCCCCGAGTGCGCAGCCTTCAGCCATGCCAAACGCGACGCTCGGACAGATCTCACGGGTCGGCGCGCCCTCCTGACCGGCGGGCGCGCCAAGATCGGGATGTACATCGCACTGCGGCTCCTTCGTGATGGCGCCCACACGACTATCACCACGCGGTTCCCCAAGGACGCAGCGCGACGCTTCGCCGCCATGGAAGACAGCGGCGAGTGGCTGCACCGCCTCCGCATCGTGGGGATCGACCTCCGCGACCCGTCGCAGGTGATCTCGCTCGCCGAATCCGTGGATGCCGAGGGCCCGCTGGACATCATCATCAACAACGCGGCCCAGACGGTGCGACGGTCACCCAACGCGTACCGACCGCTCGTCGAAGCGGAAGATGATCCTCTTCCCGCCGAGCTGCTGGCGTCGAACGGAGGCCCAGAGCTGCTCACGTTTGGGCATGCGCACGACAAACACCCGCTGTCCATCGCCGGAAGCGTGACGGGACACCCAGTGCTCGCCCCCGACGCCGTGACCGCGCTCGCCCTCTCGACGGGCTCAGCCTCGCTCGAGCGGATTGAGGCCGGAACGGCGATCGACGCAGGCGGACTTGTGCCGGACGTGGCAAAGATCAACTCTTGGACGCAGGTGGTCGACCAGGTCGATCCGCTCGAGATGCTCGAAGTTCAGCTCTGCAACGTCACGGCGCCCTTCCTGCTGATCAGCAGGCTCCGGGAAGCGCTCCGCCGCTCGACCGCACGCCGGAAGTACATCGTGAACGTCTCCGCCATGGAGGGCCAGTTCGGGCGGAAGTACAAGGGTCCCGGCCATCCTCATACCAACATGGCGAAGGCGTCCCTCAACATGCTGACACGAACCAGCGCCGGCGAGATGTTCACGACCGATCAGATCCTCATGACCGCGGTCGACACCGGGTGGATTACCGACGAACGTCCCCACTACACGAAGGTCCGTCTGGCCGACGAGGGCTTCCATGCTCCGCTCGATCTCGTGGACGGCGCCGCGCGGGTGTACGACCCCATCGTGATGGGCGAAGCAGGGACGGATCTCTTCGGCGTGTTCCTCAAGGACTACAAGCCGTCCCCCTGGTAACCCCAACGCGTGGCCACCTCTCACCCGACGCATGGCCACCTCCCACCCGACGCGTGGCCACCTCACGCGGCACGCTTTGACCACAGAACCCGAAGCTGAGACCGGACTCTCGCGAAATCGTCGCGAAGATCCTCGGCGCCAACGATAATCACGACCCAACCCGCGGCGGCGAAGGCTGCATCCCGTCGTCGGTCCCTGAGTCTCTGCTCCTCCGAGAGATGGTGAGCGCCGTCATATTGGATGACGACCTGAATTACCCGGTAGCCGAGGTCGCCGCTGGGTGACCTTGGATCGGAAGGGTGCAGCCGAATCTGGAGCTCGGGCTCTGGGAAATTGTGCGCTGCGAGACTTAGACGAAGCAGGGTTTCGGGCACGGAATCCGCGCCAACCCGCATTTCTCCCAGAGCGTCCCGGCACTTGGCGACCCCGCCCATATTCGGATGGTTCTTGATCATTCGAGCCAGTGCAGCCTTGGTGGTGTAAGGCTCGGATCGTTTCTCGAAAACCGCGCGTGGATGCCTGATGAGCTGATCACCGAGAGCCACGAGTGCTGTCGGACCCAGCTCGAGACCGAGGTCGAGCCAGGTGCGAGCGGGGGTAGTCACCCGAAGGCCGTCGTCGAGCTCGTGGACTTCGTCGGCAAGTGTTCTCACTCGATGTCCGACCACGCCTACCCTGCGAATACGCTGCCCGCTCGATGGCCGACTGAGGTGGAGAAGCGCGTGATCTGATGCGCCTTCGGGAAGCCACAGGCCCTGTGCGGCGGCTGCGGTCCTGTGTGAGCCCCACGCGCCCGGCGCGACGGCCAGATGTGCGCGGAGCCGGTCACGGATGCTCGATTCCGCGCTCCCCGGAAGGTAAAGCTCTCGGCTCACGTGCCGGACGTCTTCTCGCAGGAGATCGCGATAGGTGAGACCCACCTCTCTGGCCTCCCCAGAGGTGAATGGTCTGGACAGGACAGAGCTTGGTTCGGGTGCCGAGGTCATGCGCCATGCTTACATGAATTCAGCGCTGCTGCCTGCAGTTATCCACAGGCGACGGGAGGTGGCCACGCGTCGGGTGGGAGGTGGCCACGCGTCGGGTGGGAGGTGGCCACGCGTCCGACGGGAGGTGGCCACGCGTCGGGTGGGAGGTGGCCACGCGTCGGGTGGGAGGTGGCCAGGGGCGGTCAGGCGAGGCGGGTGATCTCCACCGAGACGTCGAGATGCGAGCCGCCGCCGCCAG
>NZ_JBQCGQ010000292.1:0-5132 GCF_051955515.1 Sinomonas sp. | reverse complement strand
GCGATAGTGACGCGGGGGGCCGGCACCGGGCTGGCGGGCGGGGCTGTCGCAGGGCCCGGCGAGATCGTCCTATCGATGCGGAACATGGACCAGATCCTGGAGGTCTCGCAGGAAAACCGCCTCGCTGTGGTCCAGCCCGGCATCCTCAACGGGGACCTCAATCGGGCCCTTGCCCCCTACGGACTCTGGTGGGCGCCCGATCCGTCCAGCAAGGACATCTCGACGGTCGGGGGCAACATCGCCATGAACGCCGGCGGGCTCCTGTGCGCCAAGTACGGGGTGACCCGCGAGGCCGTCCTGGCGCTCAAGGTCGTCCTGGCCGATGGCCGCCTCATCTCGGTGGGGCATCGGACCGTCAAGGGTGTCACGGGATATGACCTCTGCGCCCTCATGATCGGCTCGGAGGGAACGCTCGGAATCGTGGTGGAGTGCACGCTCAAGCTGCAGCCCGTCGTCGTCGGCGACACGGTGACGATCGGCGCGTTCTTCGAGTCCGTCGAGGCGGCAGCGGACGCCGCCCTCGCCGTGACCCGAGCCGGTTTCGTGCCGGCCATCATGGAGCTCATGGACCGCCGCACGCTCGAGTGCCTCAACCGCTTCACGGGAGAAGACCTGACAGGCCGGGGGGCGGCGTACCTGCTCATCCAATGCGACGGCCAGGGCGCCATCGAGACAGCCCAGCACGTTGCGGACCTCGTTCGCGCGGGCGGCGGCAGCCCCGAGACCACCGTGGACCCGGTCGAGTCGGAGCGCCTCCTCGACCTCCGCCGCAAGGCCTTCCCCGCCATCGAGACCCTCGGCACGGTCCTCGTCGAAGACATCGCGGTGCCTCGCGACCGCCTGAGCGAAGCGTTCGCGTTCGTGAGGGAACTCGAGGAGCGGTACGGACTCATCATCCCCACCGCCTGCCACGCGGGAGACGGCAACCTTCACCCCACGTTCGTCTTCGAGGGCGACGACGTCCCCCGGACTGTGTGGGCCGCAGCCGGAGAGCTCTTCTCGCAGGCGCTCGCCCTCGGCGGGACCCTCACCGGGGAGCACGGGATCGGCCTCCTCAAGCGGCGGTGGCTCGCGGACGAGCTCGGCCCCGACCAGTACGAGCTTCAGCGGCAGATCAAGGCCGTCTTCGATCCCGCGAACATCCTCAATCCCGGCAAGGTCTTCGGCTGATTTCCCGGACCTCCGGTGGGATGATGTGCGGCATGGGAACGGTCGCCGAGTATCTGGATACCTTGTCCGGGCCGAATCGAGAGGTTCTCGAGCGTGTGGTGGCAGTCGCGCGCGAAGCGGCGCCGGAAGCCGTCGAGGGCACCAGCTATGCCATGCCTGCACTGCTGGTTGACGGGAAGGGGCTCCTGAGCGCCCTCGAGACTAAGAAGCACCTCGCCCTTTATCCGTTCAGCGGCAAGGTCCTGGCCCAGCTGGCGGCGGAGCTCGAGGGCTTCGACTGGGCCAAGGGGACTCTTCGATTCTCGGCGGAGCACCCATTGTCGGACGCGCTGGTACGCCGCATCGTCGAGCTTCGCCTCGCCGAAATCGAGGCGAAGTCGGCGCACAAGTGATGCTCTGAAGGGGGCCGCGGACCCCTCGGCTGGACTCCCCAGCCGTTAGTCGCTACGTCATCTTGCCGTGATCTAATTCTGGGGTGCCCACACCCCCGCACGGGCACAGAGAGCAGGAATCATGGCGGACGCAAGCGTTCCCGAGGGCCAGTATTGGTTCGTCGGGTCGTACTACTCGGACCGGGAACCCCAGGATCAGACGGACAGGTTCATCGCCGAGGGGATCTGGGAAAACGGCTTCGAAGACCGGTACCTCGATAGCGTCAAGTCCATGAAGGTCGGCGACCGCATCGCCATCAAGTCCACCTACGTCCGGAAGAAGGACCTGCCGTTCGACCCGCGGGGCCACGCCGTGTCCGTCATGGGGATCAAGGCGATCGGCACCGTGACGGCCAACCCGGGCGATGGCCGCCAGGTCGCCGTCGACTGGAAGCGCCTCAAGAAGCCGCGGGAGTGGTACTTCTACACTGGCCGCCACACCATCTGGCGTGTGACGCCGAGCCACTGGATGCGGGAGGCCCTCATCCGCTTCGCCTTCTGGGATGAGAAGCAGGACGTGGACAGGTTCCGGAACGACCCGGCCTGGGCCAAGCGCTTCGCCGATGCCGACCCGAAGCCGGAGCAGCGCTTCGAATGGACGGCCTTCTACGAGGAGATGGCGACGGCGCTGCTCGCCTACCGGGACAGGCGGCCCGAACTGCTCGCTCACCTCCATGAGCTGCAGTCCCGACATGAGGAACTCGGCTTCCTCGTGGACCGGGATCGGCGCGACAACCCGGTGCCGCTGCGGGACATCTGCCCGTTCACGGTCATGGGGACGTTCAATCGCAGCGCGACGCCGACCCAGAGAACCGAGATCGCCGCAGGATGGGCCGAGCTGCTCGGCGTCCAGACCCCCGCGCCCACGAGCTTCGACGGAATTCCCCTGCTGAACAGCCAGAATTCGTGGTTCTTCCCGACGGCGGCCACGCGTCACAAGGACGACATCGACAGCCTCTGGGATGTCTTCGAGGCCGCCCTCGGCGCCGCCGATTCGAGCGAGGACCAGGAACGACTTCGGTTCGCGGCGGCCTACAGCCGTGCCCGGGACATCTACCGGGTCGGCACCAAGCTCACCATGGGCCTGTTCTGGATCCGGCCATGGAACTTCGTGCCGCTCGACGGCCGCTCCCGGCAGTACCTCAAGACCGAGCTCATGCTGGACCAGGACTTCTTCGCCGCCGACGGCCTCGCCTACGTGCAGCTCCTGGACACCCTCGCCTCCAAGTTCGAGGACCCTCAGTTCGCCGTGCACTCGTTCCCGGAGCTCTCGTGGACCGCTTACCTTGAGCGGGATGGCCGCGGAGCGCACGCGGAGAAGGACGAGGCTCCCGAGGTCGAGGACGACGACGATCCGACGCCGGTTTCCCCTCAGGCGAGCTATACGGTCCGGGACATCGTCTCCGACGGCTGCTTCATTCCCGAGGCGGCGCTCAACGGCTACCTCGCACGCTGGCGGTCAAAGAAGAACCTCATCCTCCAGGGCCCTCCGGGAACGGGCAAGACGTGGCTTGCCCGTCGTCTCGCCTACGCGCTCATCGGCACCCGGGACAACAAGTCGGCGCTCCGTGCTACCCAGTTCCACCCGAACTCGAGCTACGAGGACTTCGTCCGCGGCTGGCGTCCGGGCTCGGACGGCAAGCTCACCCTCGTGGATGGGCCGTTTCTGGAGATGGTCGAACGGGCGAACGCGAACCCGGACACGCCGCACGTCATGCTGATCGAGGAGATCAACCGAGGGAACCCTGTGCAGGTCTTCGGCGAGCTCCTGACGCTCATCGAGGCCGGCAAGCGTTCGCCGCGCGAATCGCTCCAGCTCGCCTACCCGCGTTCGGGGTCGGAGTCGGTCCACGTGCCGAGCAACCTCTACATCATCGGCACCATGAACCTGGCCGACCGCTCGCTCGCGATCATGGACCTCGCCTTCCGGCGCCGCTTCGCGTTCGTCTCCCTGGAGCCCAGCGTGAACGACCTCTGGCAGGAGTGGATGGCCAACCGGCACAACGTGGGTGCCGAGGACCTCGAGCTGGTCCGGAGCCGCTTCGAGGCGCTCAACGAGCGGATCGCCGAGGATCCGGCGCTGGGGGGCGAGTTCCGGCTCGGACACAGCTTCGTGACCCCGCCTGCCGAGGAACGCGTCGCCTCCTTCCCGGACTGGTTCCGCGCCGTCGTCGACACCGAGATCGTGCCCACGCTCGAGGAGTACTGGTTCGACGACGCCGGCAAGGCGGCCGCCGCCACGGAGGCACTGCTGGAAGGGCTCGGGTGAGTTCCCCTGACGGGGCGGCATCATGGACGACGACGGCGGGAGGCGACGGCGTCGTCGTCGCCGGCGGGGTTGAAATCCCCCTCCGCAACGTCTGGCTCCTGCTCCTGTACGCCTCGGAGCTCTATCAATCGGGACCCGAAGCGTTCGACGGCATGGAGGACTACCCCGAGAAGCTGCCGGAGCTCCTCGCCGAGCTGCTTGCGGCGAGCACCGAGGACCGTCTTCGGCGACCGCTCACGCCGTCGTTCGCCAGGACGTCGCGGGACCTCAGCCGCGTTCGCGGCGGGATCGACACTTTGCGGACGGAATCGCATCAGCTGCTCTCACGTGGCCTCGTTGCCTGCCGGTTCGACGAGCTCACCGTGGACACGCCGCGCAATCGGATGATCCGCACCGCCCTCGAATCCGTGGCCCCGCTCTGCAGCGAGGAAGAGCTGTCCCGCCGCTGCCGGGCCCAGTCGCAGCGGCTGGCGAGCCTCGGCGTCGGCCTGCTCAATCGGCGCGCGGGCGAACGCGACGCAAACGTCCGCTTGACGCGCAACGACGCCCGCGATCGATCCATCCTGCTGGCGGCCAAGCTGGCCCTCGAGCTCGCGCTCCCTTCGGGCTACATGACGCCTGGGCACGGCCGCGGCGACCTTTCCGAACGCCAGTTCCGCCATCTGTTCGAACGCGCCATCGGCGGGTTCTACACGGCGCACGGAACCGGGCGCGGCTGGACGGTGCAGCGGGGGCGCAAAGTCGATTGGAAGGCGAGCGAGGCGACGCTTGGCCTTGCCGCCGTCCTCCCCCACATGATGACCGACGTGTGGATCGATGACGGCCTCCGCGGACGACGACTGATCATTGACACGAAGTTCACGTCGGCGCTCTCCTCAGGACGCTTTGCCAAGGAAACGCTCCGCAGCGGGCACCTCTACCAGCTCTACGCCTATGTCCGCGCCCAGGAATCCTCGGATCCCCTCGGGGCCTCGGCCGGCGGGCTTCTCCTCTACCCTGCGGTCGGGACGTCCTTGGCCGAATCGTTCGTCACAGCAGGACACCGACTGGGGGCCGCGACGGTGGATCTCTCGCAGTCCTCGGTCGAGGTCCGGGACCAGCTCATCGCCGCGGTGAAGCCCTACCTCGGGTGAGCTACGTCGTTCGGCACTGGCCGAGCAGTTCCCCGGCCTTACTGCGTTCGGCGTCCGTCATCCAGAGCCCGTACCGGGCTTTGATCTCCACGATCCGAACCGTGTACTCGCAGCGGAACGACTTCTGGG
>NZ_JBQCGQ010000291.1:0-63452 GCF_051955515.1 Sinomonas sp. | reverse complement strand
ACCCCCTGGCGCGGGCCGGCCCCCTTGGGGGCCGCCCGTCTGTTCCCTCCCGCCAGCCTCCCCGGCTCTGATCCCGAAAGGGTGCAGCATGGCCCGTAAAGTTGTCATCACCGGTCTAGGCGCGACTACACCCATCGGTGGAGATGTGCCGACCCTCTGGCAGAACGCCGTCAAGGGAGTGTCGGGGGTCCACCAACTCACGGATGACTGGGTCGAGCAGTACGACCTTCCCGTGAAGATCGCCGCCAAGCTGGCGGTCCCGGCCGATCAGGTCCTGGGACGCGTGGAGATGAAGCGCATGGACCCCTCGACCCAGTACGGCGTCATCGCCGCGCGGGAGGCGTGGAGGGACTCCGGCATCGAGGAGATCGACCACGACCGTCTCGCCGTCGCCTTCGCCACTGGCATCGGAGGCGTCTGGACGCTCCTGAACGGCTGGGACACCCTCAAGGAAAAGGGGCCCCGCCGGGTGCTGCCGATGACCGTCCCCATGCTCATGCCGAACGGCGTGGCCGCGGCGGTGAGCCTCGATCTCGGCGCCCGTGCTGGCGCCCACACGCCCGTCTCGGCCTGCGCTTCTGGAACTGAGGCGATGGCTGTGGGGCAGGAGCTGATTCGCTCCGGCAAGGCCGACGTGGTCATGGTGGGCGGCGCCGAAGCGGCGATCCATCCCATGCCCATTGCGGCCTTCTCCTCGATGCAGGCCCTCTCGAAGCGCAACGACGATCCCGAGCGTGCCTCGCGCCCCTACGACATCGATCGCGACGGCTTCGTCATGGGCGAGGGCGCCGGTGCACTCGTCCTTGAAGCCGAGGAGCATGCACTCGCGCGCGGCGCAAGGATCTACGCGGAACTCGCGGGCACCTCGGTCACGGCGGACGCCTACCACATCACAGCCCCCGATCCCGAGGGCCTGGGGGCCACGCGAGCCCTGAAGGCGGCGCTCTTCGACGCGCGCGTGCAGGCAGAAGACGTGGTGCACGTCAATGCGCATGCGACGTCGACCCCCGTGGGAGACAAGCCAGAGTACACGGCGCTCAAGTCTGCGCTGGGCGGCCATGTGGACAATGTGGCCGTCTCGGCCACGAAGTCACAGATGGGCCACCTGCTGGGGGCCTCCGGAGCGGTCGAAGCAGTTCTGACGGTTCTCGCAGTGCACGAGCGCAAGGCTCCGGCCACAATCAACCTGGACCACCAAGATCCTGAGATCCCGCTCGACGTGGTCACGAGCGCGCGTGATCTTCCCCAGGGAGACATCGTGGCTCTGAGCAACTCGTTCGGCTTCGGTGGCCACAACGCGGTGATCGTGATCCGGAACCACTGATCCCTCCGACGACGTGTGGGGCCCGCCTGATCGGCGGGCCCCACAGTTGTCTGCGATGGTTTCGAGTGCGGTGGATGTCCGGCGGTTCGGATCAGCCGACCTGATGGAGCCAGCGGACGGGAGCGCCCTCCGCAGCATGGCGGAACGGTTCCAGCTCCTCGTCCCACGCCTCGCCGAGCGCGAGGGAGAGCTCCTGGAAGACGGCGGTCGGGTCGCCAGCGCCCGACTCGTAGGCATACCTGATCCGGTCTTCCGAGACCATGATGTTGCCGTGCACGTCGGTGGTGGCGTGGAAGATGCCCAGCTCGGGCGTGTGGGACCATCGAGCACCGTCGACGCCGGGGCTCGGCTCCTCCGTGACCTCATAGCGGAGGTGCGCCCAGCCACGCAGGGCGGAAGCGATCTGCGCGCCCGTCCCGGGTGCGCCCACCCATGACAACTCCGAGCGGAACATCCCCGGCGCTGCTGGCTGGGGGATCCACTCAAGGTCCGTCCGCTTCTCAACGACGGAGCCGATTGCCCACTCGACGTGCGGGCAGAGAGCACTCGGTGCCGAGTGCACGAACAGCAGACCACGGGTCATCACTGCAGACATTCCATCCTCCATCGCTGTCGGTACGTCTTCCCCTACGACCGGTCAGCGTGGATTGTGTGGCCCTGTGGCAGATTCAGTTGTCACGGTCATTCTGCCGGACGGATCCGAAATACGCCAACAACCCCGACCGTGGCGCGATCTATGACGTCAATGTCTCACGCCCGCGGGTGGGCCTGGAGGTAGCTCGACCGCAGGCGCTCAACCGACACGTGCGTGTACAGCTGCGTGGTCGAAAGGCTCGAGTGACCGAGGAGTTCCTGAACCGAGCGGAGGTCGGCGCCGCCGTCGAGGAGATGGGTAGCGGCGGTGTGGCGTAGCGCGTGAGGTCCCCTCGCCCCCGTGTCGCCCAGTCCGCTGAGGGCCGCGTCGACGACCTCTCTGGCCTGCCTCTGGCCGAGCCGTCCCCCGCGTCGTCCGAGGAACAGGGCCGCGCCACTGGCCTCGGTAACCAGTGCGCTGCGGGCTCCGAGCCAGCGCACCACGGCGTTGGCGGCCGGGATTCCGAAGGGCACGGTTCGCTCTTTGTCTCCTTTGCCCAGAACCTTCGCGGTACGCGACCCGAGGTCGACGTCGTCGACGTCCAGGCCAACCAGCTCCGAGACA
This sequence comes from Sinomonas sp., assembly GCF_051955515.1. Classification (GTDB taxonomy): domain Bacteria; phylum Actinomycetota; class Actinomycetes; order Actinomycetales; family Micrococcaceae; genus Sinomonas. The sequence goes on along the minus strand of NZ_JBQCGQ010000291.1, from coordinate 60,930 downwards.
CGGATCCCAGTGGCGTACAGCATCTCCGCCAAAGCGAGGTCGCGGACAGCGACAGCGTCCCCCGATTCGGCCGCTCCGGCCAGTTTCTCGAGAAGCCGTCTCGTCTGATCTTCGTGGAGGACATCCGGCAGCGCCCGCTGTTGCTTGGGAGACGCGAGCCTCAGCGAAGGGTCGACCTTAAGCTCCCCCTCTCGCACGGCCCACCCCATGAAGGACCGAACTGCGGCGGAGCGGCGAGCGAGCGTGGATCGAGCGTCTCCCCCCTCACTCTGTGAACCCAGCCAACGTCGCAGACCGGCGAGATCGATGTCGGCGAGAACCTCTGCTCCCTCCGACGCGACAGCCCGCAGCATCGAGAGCAGATCGCCCTCGTACGCCCTGATGGTGTGCGGTGAGCGCCCCCTCCCGAGAGCGAGGTACCGCAAAAAGCCCTCGAGGGGATCACGCAGACCTTCGGGCAGGCGCTCGGTATGAGGAGTCGGTTCGTCCACATCCCCACTGTGGCCGCTCCGACCAGATGCCACAACGCGACACTCGCTTTCCCACATCACGATCGCTTATCGCTCCTCCTCCATCCCCCAGGGACTGCCTGAGAGAGGCCCAAAAGCTGAAGGCGCCCGAGGCCAGCGCGCACTTGGGCGCCGCTCAGTCCCGCGACCCGGGCCAGACTGTCGATGGTGGTTCCGGTCTTCAACGGCAAAGCGTCGAGCAGCAGGAGGTCCTCTACAGCGAGGCCGTCGTGCGGCGCCGTGTGGCCTTCTCGCTGGCTCTCGAGGCCTTCGCCCATAGGCGCCAGCAGCTCGTAGACGTCTCTCACGTCAGTGACGCACACGGCCACTCCGTCCATCAGGAGGCGATGACAGCCAGCGGAGCTTCCGCTGTACACGGAACCGGGGACGGCTCCGACGATTCGTCCGAGGTCGGCAGCGTGATGAGCGGTGCTACGAGCCCCCGATCGCCAATGGGCCTCGACGACCACCGTGGCACCTCCTAACGCCGCAATCAGCCTGTTCCTCCGCAGAAATCGATGCTTCGTGGGCGACGCGCCGGGAGGGAGCTCCGACACGAGCAGCCCCCGGTGCGCGACGGCCCGCAAGAGATCCTCGTTCCCTGAGGGGTAGTAGCGATCCAAGCCGCCGGCCATGACGGCAATGGTGGGGAGCGTCGGACCCTCGGAAGACAGCGCGGCTCGGTGCGCCTGAGCATCGATTCCGTAGGCACCGCCGCTCACTACCGTGACCCCGCGGTCCACCAGGCCTCTGGCCATCTCCCCAGCGACGCTGAGTCCATAGTTCGTCGCGTCTCTGGACCCGACAATCGCGGCGGAGGCCGTGTGGGAGGGCAACCGTTCTTCGCCCCTCACCCACAGGCCGATCGGAGCCTGCGCACCGAGATCCTCGAATCCGTCCGGCCACTCGCGGTCCTCGGGAATGATGAAACGGCCACCGAACCTGGCAATGGTCTCGAGGTCACGGTGAGGCGCAAGGTCTGGGACTCGGGCTTTCCACCGCCCAAGCGCCCCAGCAAGGCCCTCCCATCTGGTAGCTCCGCTTCCGAGCACGAGGCTTCCTACCCGTGCTTCGATGCTGGGATCGATCGGCAGGCGCCCCGAAGCGACAGACAGCGCCTCCACCGGTCCCAGGGCTTCGACCAGGGCTGCCCCTGTCGAATCGCCCGGTTCGACCAGTCGTGTCAGGGCGGCCCGTGCCCTCCTCACCTCGTCCATGCTTTCCCCTTCCGTCGGAAGACCCAGACCTCCTCCCCTGAACCGCATCCCATCGGTCATGACCGGGACTCCGTAGCCCGCAGGAGGAGGGCTTGGCCGATCTCGTCGTCGCCCGGCCGCGGCTGGCCGGCTAAATCGGCCAAGGTCCATGCGACGCGCAAGACTCGGTCGTAACCCCGCGCCGTCAGCGTCTGACGTTCCATGGCGCGTTCGAGGACAGCGGTGGCCGTCGAAGGGAGCCGGAGCGGGCCGCGAAGCAGGCGTCCCGGCACGTCCGAGTTCCTGTCGAGGCCGTAGGGTCCCAGTCGCTCCGCTTGCAGCCGGCGAGCGGCAGCCACGCGCGAGGCGACGGCCTCCGAGGACTCGGCGGGCTCCCGCGCAGCAAGGTCCATCATGGACACCCGCTGCACCGCAAGCTGGATGTCGACCCTGTCGAGGAGGGGCCCGGACAGCTTCGCCTTGTAGCGCCGTCGGGCCTGCGGGGTGCAGCTGCACAGGAGGGCCTTCCCCGAGGCCTGTCCGCAGGGACACGGATTGGCGGCGAGCACGAGCTGGAATCTCGCTGGATAGGTCGCCGCTCCCAGAGTTCGGTGAATCGTGACGCGGCCGTTCTCGAGCGGCTGTCGCAGCGAGTCGAGAACCTGACGTTGGAACTCCGGCGCCTCGTCGAGGAACAGGACGCCCCGATGGGCTCGAGATGCCGCTCCGGGCCTCGGGATTCCAGAGCCGCCGCCAATTACTGCGGCGGAACTCGCGGTGTGATGCAGGCTCTCAAACGGAGGGCGGCGGATCAGGTCCCGCGTGCTGCTGGGGTGGTTCGAGAGCGAATGGATGGCCGTCACCTCCATTGCCGCCTCGTCATCGAGGTCCGGCAGGATGCTCGGCATGCGTTCCGCGAGCATCGTCTTGCCTGCACCCGGCGGGCCCAGCATGAACAGGTGGTGCCCACCGGCCGCGGCCACTTCAAGGGCGGCCCTCGCATCGTGTTGGCCTGCAACGTCGCGCAGGTCCGGCTGAGCGCCGCTCGGCTGGTCGTCGCCGCGCTCCTCGCCCGTGGGGCGGCCGCGTCGAATGCCGCCTGTGGACAGGACGACCTTCTGCGGATCGGCCCCGAGGTCCAAGGCGAGGCTCCCCAGACTTTCATACCCGCGGACGCGTGCGCCCGGAACCAACCGGGCTTCGGGAAGGTTCGCCTCGGCAACGACAATCTCGCGGTAGCCCGCGCGGACCGCCGCCATCACTGCGGGGAGCATTCCCTGCACCGGACGCAGGCGTCCATCGAGACCAAGCTCCGCGATGAAGACTGTCTCCACCGGTGGCCGGATGTCGCCGGCCGCCGAGAGGGCCGCCACGGTGATGGCCAGGTCGAAGGAGGTGCCGCGCTTGGGCAAGGACGCCGGGGTTAGATTTACGGTGATCTTCCGGCGGCTCAGCGGGAGGCCAGAGTTCTGGGCTGCCGAGCGGATACGCTCCTTTGCCTCGTTCAGGGACGAATCCGGGAGCCCGAGCAGCACGAACGCCGGAAGAGTCTGGCCGATGTCCGCCTCGGCCTCGACCACGTATCCGTTCAGGCCCACGAGTCCGATCCCGAGAGCTCGTCCGACGCCGCTCACGCGACACCCCGCAAGTGTTCGAGAAGGGGACTTTCCTTCTCCGGTCCGGTGACTGCGATGACGTCGACCCGGCGCGCCGCGTGGCGAAATCCGTGTTCGCGCGCCCACGCTGCGGCGAGCCGAGCCACGCGGGCCAGCTTGACGCCGTCGACCGCTTCGAAGGGGTGCCCGAACGCCCAAGATGTCCTGGATTTGACCTCGACGGCAACGAGTACGCCGCAGTCCAGCGCCACCAGATCGAGTTCGCCGTCTTGGCACCGCCAGTTCCGGTCCAGGATCGTCGCACCGGTTGCCTTGAGATAGTCCTCTGCGACACGCTCTCCGCGCTGCCCGAGGCTGTCTTTCGCCCTCATGGAGCCAGCCTGCCCGGGGCGGGTCCGTCGGGTGGGTCGGAGCGGACCCTATGTGGACGACGCGCCCAGAAAAGCGTTGTGGAGGACTACCCCCCGCGCAGGACGCTACGTCCCGAGGCCGTCCTTGGGCAGCGCGAGGTCCTCGACCTTGGGGAGCTCCTCGACGTTCACGTCCTTGAAGGTGATCACACGGACACTCTTGACGAAACGCGCGCTCCGATAGACGTCCCAGACCCACGCGTCCTGAAGGGTCAGGTCGAAATACACCTCACCGTCCGCCGAGCGGGCCTGTAGGTCCACGTGATTGGCCAGATAGAACCGCCGCTCGGTCTCCACGACATAGCTGAACAGCGAGACGACGTCGCGGTACTCACGGTAGAGCTGCAGCTCCATGTCCGTCTCGTAGTTCTCGAGATCTTCAGCGCTCATTGTCCTATCCTCCATCACCTTCGAGAGGCTCGGAGGCACCCTCGAGATTCCAGCTGCGCCGGTGCCACGTGCTAGCCCCGTACTCGATGAGGGCGGCACGGTGCTCAGCCGTCGCGTAGCCCTTGTTCACCGCCCACCCGTACCGGGGGTCGTCCACCCCGATCTGCGTCATGATCGCATCGCGTTCGACTTTGGCGAGGATGCTTGCCGCAGCGACGGCCTGGCACTTGAGATCGGCTTTGATCATGGTGTGGACCGGGATGACCGGCACAGCAGCGACGTCGCCGAAGAGCGAATTCTGGCCCCCCCGGCCCAGCCAGTCGTAATTGCCGTCGAGGTGGACAACATCCGGCACCACCCCGGCCGCAGCGATCGCCTCCAGTGCCCGGGTTCCGGCCAGCCTCAGTGCCTCCATGAGGCCAAAGGCGTCGATTTCGTCCGCCCCCGCGTGGCCGACCGCGCTCGCGACCCCCCACGAGCGGACCTTGGGAACGAGCTCCCGACGCTTCTCGGGGGCGAGCAGCTTGCTGTCGCGGAACATCGTACGGGTGCGAACTGTACGAGCGTCGACTACCACGATGCCGACGGAGACCGGGCCCGCAAGTGCTCCCCGGCCAACCTCGTCGCACCCTGCCACGAGCGGACCGTACTCGGCGGCGAGCTGGCGGACGTAGCGCAGTGTCGCGGGCGCAGGGGCGCGCCGAATCGCGGTTGGCCTTTCGATGATGGGCTGGATCACGGTCATATCAGTGAGGGGCAGGGATGGACGCGAAGGTGCTGGGATAGCTGCCCAGGCTTCCTAGGCGGTTGAGCGGCCATGCGATGACGACAGCTTGGCCCTCGATGTCGCTTTCGTCAATGAATCCGTTGCCCGGCTGAGACGCGTTGTGGAAGCGGGAGTCCGATGAATGGTTCCGGTTGTCCCCCATCACCCACACCTTGCCGGCTGGAACGGTCACGTCGAAGGGCACAGGGCGCGGGACTTCGGCGGGGTTGACGTAGGGCTCAGTGAGCGCGACGCCGTTGACGGTGACCTTCTGCTGTGCGTCACAGCAGACGACATGATCTCCCGGCAGCCCGATCAGCCGTTTGATGAGGTGCTGCTGCGACATGTCAGGCAGGAGGCCGATGAATTCGAGGCTCTGCTGGAACCAGTTCTGATTCCCATCCGGCGACGGCGGAAGCCATCCCTTCGTGTCTTTGAAGACGATGACGTCTCCACGATGGAGCTCGAAATTCCGCGGCACCATGAGGTTCACGAAGATCCGGTCGTTCTCCTCGAGCGTGGGAACCATGGACTCGGAGGGAATATAGAACGCCTTGAAGAAGAAGGTTTTGATCACGAACGAGATCGCGATCGAGATGACCAGGATGAGCGCTATCTCCCGGAGCCAGCTGAGAATCCCATTGCGTCGCTGCCGGCGGCCATGGCCCGAGTCTGCGCTTCCCTGCGAGTCCGGGGCATCAGGTCCGATCTCTGCCCCATGTGGCCCTGTCTCCGCCCCGTGCGTCACTGGGCCTCCTTCTGAGTGCTGCTCATCGCGCCCAATCTATCAAGCGGCCAGAGGATGGCGATGGGCTCGCCGATAACGCGGTCGGTGCGGACAAGTCCGCCACCGGGTGCCCCGAGAAGAGATCGCGAGTCCACAGAGTCGGCGCGGTGGTCACCCAGGAGCCACAGGCGGCCGGGAGGGACGACGACGTCGAACCGCTGAGTGCTGGGAGCATCGCCTGGGTAGACATAGGGCTCATCGAGCGGGCTGCCGTTGACCGTGATGTGCCCGTCGGCCGTGCAGCACGTCACGTGGTCTCCCGCCACGCCCACGACACGCTTCACGTACACGGTCTCATTGGGCACGAGCCCGAACCACTCGCCGACTCCGCGGACGGCGTCCCCCACCCATCCGCGCCCGCTGTCGAGGGGGGCGAACGAGCCACGGCCGTCGAAGACCACGACGTCTCCACGGGCGATAGGGCGTCCTGAAAAGGCCGTGCGCGACACGGCTATTCGATCACCCGGCTGGAGCAGGGGCTCCATCGAGCCGGACGGGATGTAGTAGAGGTCCACGAGGAAGGCTCGGACGAGTCCGCAGACCAGAATGGCCGCAATCACTCCGAGAAGCGCCGAGCGCCAGCCCAGTAGCCTGGGCCGGCGCTCGGTACGGAAGCCTTGCAGCAAGGCTTACTTGGAGTTGCTGTAGTCGCGCTTCTCCTTGATCTTCGCGGCCTTGCCGCGGAGCTCGCGCATGTAGTACAGCTTGGCGCGGCGAACGTCACCCTTGGTCACAACCTCGATCTTGTCGATGATCGGGGAGTGAACCGGGAACGTGCGCTCGACGCCCACACCGAAGGAGACCTTGCGGACGGTGAACGTCTCGCGGACACCGAAGCCCTGACGGCCGACCACGAAGCCCTGGAACACCTGGATGCGGGTGTTCTTGCCTTCGATGATGTTGACATGCACCTTGATGGTGTCACCCGGCGAGAACGAGGGAACGTCCGAGCGGAGGGACGCGGCGTCAACGTTGTCGAGAATATGCATGATGCTTCTCCTGGCGACTGCCACAGGTCAATCGCTTCAGTCGCGGGCCGCGAGGCCCGTGCTCTCCCCCGCACGCCGGCTGACCCGGCAGCGGGGCGCCCCGACCGTTGGCAGGCTCCCCTGTGGCAGAGTCCAAGCCCGGCGGGCGCAACGCTCTATTCTGCCATGATCTCGCGCGCCAGCGCGAATCCCCGGAGCATCACCGCCGCACGAGGCGACCATGGACGACGTCGTACCCCAGCTCCCGCAGGACCTCGCGCTCCCGCCCTGTGAAGTCGGCAGGATCAGCGTCTTCGAGCAGTTCAGGGCGTCGAGCGGCGGTCCGGCGGAACTGCTGCTCGCGGCGCCAGCGGGCGATGAGCCCGTGGTTGCCGCTCAGAAGGACGTCGGGCACGTCGTGTCCCCTCCACGAGGAGGGCTTCGTGTACACCGGGTACTCGAGGAGGCCGTCCGAATGGGACTCCTCCACGAGCGATTCGGGATTCCCCACGACGCCGGGGAGCAGCCTGCCGACCGCCTCGACCATGGCCATGACGGCCACTTCGCCGCCGTTGAGCACGTAGTCGCCAAGGCTCACGGGCCGCACGCGGAAGTGCTCGGCGGCCCACTCGAGGACGCGCTCGTCGATGCCCTCGTAGCGGCCGCACGCGAACGTCAGGCTCGGCTCCCGGGCCAATTCGTGGGCGAGCGCCTGCGTGAAGACCTCCCCGGCGGGCGACGGCACGATCAGCGTCGGCGGCTCGTTCGTCTCGGGAAGCTCGGCCAGGACAGCCTCAAGTGCGAGCGCCCACGGCTCGGGCTTCATGACCATGCCCGCGCCACCGCCATACGGCGTGTCGTCTACTGTCCGGTGCCGGTCAGCCGTGAAGTCCCGCAGGTCGTGCACCAAAAGCTGAAGGATCCCGTCCTCCTGCGCGCGGCCGAGCAGGGAGAGCCGGAGCGGGGCAAGATACTCCGGGAAGATGCTGACGACGTCGACGCGCACCTACGCTTCCTTGCCTTGCCGCGTCTCAGGCTCGGAGTTCAGCTCGAAGAGCCCCGGCGGCGGGACGACGACGATGAAGCCGCCCTCGACGTCGACCTCGGGAACGATCTCCTCGACAAAAGGAACCAGCACCTCGCCGGAGGGCGTATCCACGACGAGGAGATCCTGGGCGGGCATGATCTGGAGAGCCGAGACGCTTCCCGCTGCCTTGCCGTCGACACGGACCTCGAGACCCACGAGCTCATGCTCGTACCAGCCCTCGTCGTCCTCGTCCTCGACGTCCTCTGTGTCCAGAAAGAGCGTGGCCCCGCGCACTTCCTCGGCGCGATTGCGGTCGGCAACCTCCTCGAATCCGAGGACGAGGATGTCCTTGTTCCAGCGCGCTGAGCGCACCGTGAGCGAGCCCACGGTGAGAGAACCGTGGGAGGCGGGGTCGACGTCGAACTCCGCGCCCTGGATGAAGCGGTCTTCAGGCGAGTCCGTCAGGACCTGCACCGTCACCTCGCCCCGAATGCCGTGCGGCTTGCCGATGCGCGCGACCCGAACCTTCATCTCTTCCTCTCATCGTGCTCGCAAATTCGTCATACAGAAAAGGCTCCGGCCCCTCAGCCTATCGGCGGAGGGGCCGGAGCCTCGTGCTGGTGTGCCAGAGGTCAGCGGCGTCTGTCGGTGTCGACGACGTCGACACGAACCGCGTCGCCCTCGGCCAGGGCCGCCACGACGGTGCGGAGCGCACGCGCCGTTCGCCCCTGTCGGCCGATCACCCGGCCCAAATCGTCCTGATGGACGCGGACCTCGAGGATATCGCCCCGGCGGCCACTCTTGGCCTCCACGGTGACATCGTCGGGGTTGTCCACGATTCCGCGGACGAGGTGCTCGAGTGCGTCGGCCAGCAAGTTACTCAGCCTCGGCCGTCTCGGCGGGGGCCTCGTCGGCAGCCTTCGACGCCTTGGGCGCCTCGGGGACGATCACGGAGTCCTTCTCAGGGGCAACGAACGCAGCCTTGGACTTGGGAGCCTTGAGGGTGCCTTCCTGACCCGGGAGGCCCTTGAACTTCTGCCAGTCGCCGGTGACCTTGAGGAGCGCCAGCACCTGCTCGGTCGGCTGAGCGCCGACGGAGAGCCAGTACTGGGCGCGCTCCGAGTTGACCTCGATGAACGAGGGATCCTCGATTGGGTGGTACTTGCCGATCTCTTCGATCGCACGGCCATCGCGCTTGGTACGCGAGTCCGCGACGACGATGCGGTAGAACGGCTGGCGCATCTTGCCGAAGCGCTTGAGACGAATCTTAACGGCCACTGTTGTGGTCACTCCTGTTTCTGCAAATGGTCGAACCCGCGCTTTCTGCACCCGTGGGGCGAGCCATACTCGGGCCGGTTCTGGTGGACACGACGCGCGCGGAGAGAGGGGCCACGCGGATCGGGTACCCGTCTATTGTGCCAGATGCTTCGGCGGCATTGCGATTTGCAACGCGGCCGAGCTCAGGAGCCTGCCCAGACGAAGAGTTCCTGCTGGTCCGATTCGTCGACGTCAGCGGCAAGCTTGGCCAGCTGCTCGACGTATCCGTAGGCCTCTTGGGCGTTGAACGGCAGGTCTTCCTGGTCCACCCAGGCCGCGGCGACGCGCTCGACGGCGTCGCCCTCGCCTTCGTCGGACTCATACGCGAGAAGCTCCGCGAGCGCGCGGACCATGGCCGGCGGAACCGCCAGAAGCGTATCGCTGGCGACGTCCACCATGACGAGCTCGTAGTCGGCGCCCGCAGCGTGCACCGCTGCCCCCACCAGTCCTCCTAGCTGCTCGATCTCATAGTCCGAGACGCCCGGGATGCGCACCCCCTCGCCATCGACGTCGGAAGCGGAGCCGGCGTCGAGGTCCGCGGCCCTGCGGAGCGCGTCGGAGTGGGTTGAGACGAATACTTCGGCGAACGGGTTGGGAGCTGACACGGGATCCCCCTCGATCGGGCGGGCGCGGGGCCAGGCCAGCCCCTGCGACGGACTGCTGAACGGACAACGTGCCCGCGGGGCCCGCGGACACGTTGAGCGTAGCGCAGGAGGGAACGGGCTGCCACGAAGCGCGGGTCAGCGCTCCACTGCCAGACGGATCCTGTTCCGCCACGGGTCCTCGAACCGGAGCTCGAGCCCTGTGTGCTCGGTGGCAACTCCGGCAGACTTCAGGCGGTCCGCCGCGGCGAGGAGATCGTCGTCGCCCGGAAGGTGGATGAGGACCTCGCCGAGGCCCAGCGTGTCCTTGCGCGGCCCGGCCCCGCGGCTGTTCCACACGATCAACGACATGTGGTGGTGATACTTCCCCGCAGCGACGAAGAGGGCCTGCCCATGCCACCCCGCGGTCTGCTCGAATCCGAGAGTGTCCACGTAGAAGCGGTGCGCGGTGGGAACGTCACCGACCTGGAGGTGCACATGGCCGACGCCGGCACCCGACTCGGTCTGGAAAGTCACCGCTTCTTCGGTGAGGTTCGCCTGGAGGAAGCCCCGCGGGGGAAGCGGAAGGCTGTCCATGACGACCTGGTCGCCATGCCATTCCCAGGTGCTGCGCGGCTTGTCGAAATACAGTTCGACGCCGTTGCCTTCGGGGTCGGTGAAATAGAAGGCCTCGGAGACAAGGTGGTCGGCGCTCCCCGCGAAGAGGCGCGGGTCATACTGGGCGGCCGTCGCGACCGTGGCTGCCAGATCAGATCGATTCTCGAACAGGATCGCCGTGTGGAACAGCCCGGCCTCTCCTCGCCCGGGGATCTGCAGTCCGGCAGCAGGGCTGAGGTGAATGATCGGAAGGCCCTTGCGTCCCAGGTACACGCCGCCGAGCGACTCGGAGATCGGCACGAGGCCCAAGGCTCGCTGGTAGTAGTCCAGCATGAGTTTCATGTCCCCGACCTTGAGCATGACCGTGCCCATGCTCAGGTCCGCGGGCAGGAGATCTTGGCTCGACGCCGACAAGCTGGATGGTGTGGTCATGGCTGCTCCTCGGATCTGGTGTTGTCATCCATCGTACATTTACTTGAAGCTTCAATCAAGCAGGAATATTCCGGCTGTCGTGCTAGCCTGCGTGACTGTCCACACGGGTGCCCTCGCAGGGGCTGAGATCAGGCTGACGCGGCCTGCGACCGTCGAACCTGTCCGGGTCATGCCGGCGTAGGAAGTGAGAATCCCTTGGGAAACACTGTGAGCACCCCAGCAACCGCAGAACAGCACCCCGCCCACGCGCTCGCGTTCGTCGACGACAAAGAGCAGGGACTGAGAGTGCCGGTCACCGAGATCCGGCTCGATCCCTCCCCCAACGGCCTGCCGAACCCGTCCCTGCACGTCTACCGGACCGCCGGCCCCGGCAGCGACCCGGTGGTGGGGCTGCCGCCCTGCCGCGCGGCGTGGATCGAGGACCGCGGAGACACGGAGGCCTACGAGGGTCGCGAGCGGAACCTGCTCGACGACGGCCGCTCGGCGCAGCGTCGTGGTGCAGCCTCAGCCGAGTGGAAGGGCGCCAAGCCAGTCCCCCGGCGCGCCAAGGACGGCCTGCGTGTCACCCAGATGCACTACGCCCGCCGAGGCACGATCACGCCCGAAATGCGGTTCGTCGCACTCCGCGAGAACTGCGACGTCGAACTCGTCCGGAGCGAAGTTGCCGCCGGGCGCGCCATCATCCCGAGCAACATCAACCACCCCGAGTCGGAGCCGATGATCATCGGCAAGGCCTTTCTCGTGAAAATCAATGCGAACATCGGCAATTCGGCGGTGACGTCGTCGATCGCCGAGGAGGTCGACAAGCTCCAGTGGGCAACGAAATGGGGCGCGGACACCGTCATGGACCTCTCGACCGGCGACGATATCCACACGACGCGCGAATGGATCATCCGCAACGCGCCAGTTCCAATCGGCACCGTGCCGATCTATCAGGCTCTCGAAAAGGTCAACGGCGACGCATCGAAGCTCACATGGGAAGTCTTCCGCGACACCGTGATCGAGCAGTGCGAGCAGGGCGTCGACTACATGACGATCCATGCCGGCGTGCTCCTGCGCTACGTTCCGCTCACGGCGAACCGCGTTACGGGGATCGTGTCCCGCGGCGGATCGATCATGGCCGGCTGGTGCCTCGCGCACCACGAGGAGAACTTCCTCTACACCCATTTCGATGAGTTGTGCGAGATCTTCGCCCAATACGATGTCGCCTTCTCCCTCGGAGACGGCTTGCGGCCGGGTTCGACGGCGGACGCGAACGACGCCGCCCAGTTCGCCGAGCTCGATACGCTCGCCGAGCTGACTAAGCGCGCGTGGGAGTTCGACGTGCAGGTCATGGTCGAGGGCCCTGGCCACATCCCATTCCATCTGGTGCGGGAGAATGTCGAACGCCAGCAGGAGCTCTGCGATGGGGCACCGTTCTACACGCTGGGACCCCTCGTTACGGACGTCGCCCCCGGCTACGACCACATCACGTCGGCCATCGGGGCAACGGAGATCGCCCGTTACGGCACCGCCATGCTCTGCTACGTCACCCCCAAGGAACACCTCGGGCTGCCGAACAAGGACGACGTCAAGACCGGGGTGATCACGTACAAGATCGCCGCCCACGCGGCCGATCTCGCCAAGGGGCACCCTGGCGCCCGGGAACGCGATGATGCCCTCTCGAAGGCCCGCTTCGAGTTCCGCTGGAAGGATCAGTTCGCGCTCTCCCTCGACCCGGCGACGGCCGAGGCCTTCCACGACGAGACTCTCCCGGCCGAGCCGGCCAAGACGGCCCACTTCTGCTCGATGTGCGGGCCCAAGTTCTGCTCGATGCGCATCTCCCAGGACATCCGGAACGAATTCGGATCCAAGGAGGCTCAGGAAGCGATCGCCGGGATCGCAGACGGCATGAAGGCGAAAAGTGCCGAGTTCCTCGCCCAGGGCGGGAAGGTCTATCTGCCCGAGACTATCTCCGTGGGCGCACCCGAATAAGTTGCTCCGCCGAGGTCGGGGCGAGAAGCCCCGATCTCGGCGGCAGACGACCCGACCTCGGCGCCACACGACCCGACCTCGGCGGAGAGGGGTGCGCGCGGGGGTGCCAGACGGTTACTTGCCGAGGAACTTCTCGAAGCCCTTCGGAAGGTTCAGGGACGCCGGGTCGAAGTCGGACGGCTCCTGCTGGCCGAACGCGGAGCCGGACTTGGCTGCGTTCGCGGCGCCGGCTGCACGCCGCTGCTCCGCCTCGCGCAGCTGCTGCGCCGCCTTCGCCGGGTTGCCCGAGCGGGCCTTCTTCTTGCCATTCTTGCCGGCGGGCTTCCGCGATCCTCCGCCCATGCCGGGCATCCCCGGCATTCCCGGGATTCCACCGCCCTGCGCCATCTTGCGCATCATCTTCTGGGCTTGGCCGAACCGCTCGAGCAGGCCGTTGACCTCGGAGACGTGGACGCCGGAGCCGCGGGCAATGCGGGCGCGACGCGAGCCATTGATGATCTTGGGCGCCACCCGCTCGTGCGGCGTCATCGACCGGACGATGGCTTCGACGCGATCGATCTCGCGCTCGTCGAACTGCTCGAGCTGCTGGCGGAACTGGGCCGCACCCGGCATCATGCCGAGGAGCTTCTTCATCGAGCCCATCTTGCGGATCTGCTGCATCTGGGTCAGGAAGTCCTCGAGCGTGAAGTCCTCCTGGTCGGCGAACTTCTTCGCCATCCGAGCGGCTTCGTCCCGGTCCCAGTTCTTCTCGGCCTGCTCGATGAGCGTCATGACATCGCCCATGTCGAGGATGCGCGATGCCATCCGGTCCGGGTGGAACAGCTCGAAGTCGTCCAGGCCCTCGCCCGTGGAGGCGAACATGACGGGACGACCGGTCACCGAGGCCACCGAGAGGGCGGCGCCGCCGCGGGCATCGCCGTCGAGCTTGGTGAGGACGACGCCGGTGAAGTCGACGCCCTCCTCGAAGGCCTTCGCGGTGTTGACGGCGTCCTGGCCGATCATCGCGTCGATGACGAACAGGACTTCGTCGGGATTGACGGCGGAACGGATGTCCGCCGCCTGCTGCATCAGTTCGGCGTCGATGCCGAGGCGTCCGGCCGTGTCGACGATGACCACGTCGTGCAGCTTGCGGCGGGCCTCCTCGACGCCTCCGCGGGCAACGCCGACCGGATCCCCGCTGGCAGCCTCGAACTCGGACTGGACGCCAGGGTGCGGGGCGTACACGGGGACGCCGGCTCGCTGCCCCACGACCTGAAGCTGCGTGACGGCGTTCGGACGCTGAAGATCCGCGGCGACGAGGATGGGCGAGTGGCCCTGGCCCTTGAGCCATTTGGCCAGCTTGCCCGCGAGCGTGGTCTTGCCGGCACCCTGCAGACCGGCGAGCATGATGACGGTGGGCGGGTTCTTCGCGAGCCGAATGCGCCGCGTCTCGCCGCCGAGGATGTTCACGAGTTCGTCATTGACGATCTTGACGACCTGCTGGCTCGGATTCAGCGCGGCGGCCACCTCCGCGCCGAGAGCCCGCTCGCGGACGCGCGCCGCGAAATCGCGCACGACGGGAACCGCTACGTCGGCGTCGAGGAGAGCGCGGCGGATCTCGCGGACGGTTGCGTCGACGTCGGCCTCGCTCAGGCGGCCCTTGCCGCGGAGATTCTTGAACGTCGCAGTCAGACGGTCCGAGAGGGAGTTGAACACGTGACGGAGTCGCTTTCAGTCCTGTGAGTTGCCCGCCAATCGGCGGATCTGCCATTCCCAAGGGTATCAACGGCACGTGGGCGGTGGCATGCTGGGCACCGTGACGACCCAGACCTCAGATCCGAAGCCCGCCCCCTCACCGACTTCCGAGCCGGATCGGCGACGGGGACAGGTCCGAACCCTCCTCATTCTCGGCGCGTCCGGGGACCTCACGGGACGCCTCCTGTTCCCCGGGTTGGCCCGGCTTCTCGCGACAGGGCGGCACGCCGGCCTCTCCGTCATGGGAGCCGGCCACGAGAACTGGACCGAGCAGCAGTGGGCCGCGCGCGTCCATGACGCGACGGAGGGGGCGCTGGCCGAAGCCACCCCAGAGGGGCGCCAGGAACTGGAGCGCGTCCGCCGCGAATCCACGTACCAGCAGCTGGACGTCACGGCTCCGGGGGTCCTCGCGCGGTTTCTCGAGGCACTGCCGTCGCCCGTCGCGGTCTACTTCGCCCTCCCGCCCCAGATCACGGAGAAGGCCTGCGAGGTCCTCTCCCCCGCCGACCTCCCGCCAGGAACCCGCTTTGTGCTCGAGAAGCCGTTCGGCACCTCCGAGTCCTCGGCCGAGTCGCTGAACGAGACCCTCCGCGCGCTCGTTCCCGAGCAGCAGATCCACCGTGTGGACCATTTCCTGGGAAAGGGCACGGTCCTGAACATCCTCGGGCTGCGGTTCGCCAACAACTTCCTCGAGCCGGTATGGAACCGAGACCACATCGAGAAGGTCGAGATCTTCTTCGACGAAGACCTCACGCTCGAGGGACGCGCCGGCTACTACGACCGCGCGGGCGCCCTGCGGGACATGATCCAAAGCCACCTGCTCCATGTCATGGCGATCCTCGCCATGGAAACGCCGGCGCGACTCGACGAGCGCGATCTGCGGGACCAGATCAGTGCCGTTCTCCGGGCCGCCCGAGTCGAGGAGCCGTTCGCCGAGACGACGCGCCGTGCCCGGTACACCGCCGGCCGCATCGGGAACCGCGAGGTACCGGACTACACCGCGGAATCGGGCGTCGAGGCCGCGAGGGGAACTGAGACGCTCGCGGAGATCACCGTCACGCTCGCCACTTGGCGCTGGGCGGGGGTCCCCTTCGTCCTTCGGTCGGGGAAGGCGCTCGGAGCGAAGCGGAAGGAAGCAGTCATCACGTTCAAGCCGGTTCCCCATCTTCCCGAGGGATTCATCGGCGTGGACGAGCCGAACCGCCTGCGCATCGGCTTCGGCCCCGACGTCCTCCAGCTCGACGTCGACGTCAATGGACCGGGAGACGTCCTCACCCTCAATCGCGTCACGCTCGACGCAGACCTCAGCGCCACGGACCTCCTCCCGTACGGCGAGGTTCTTGACGGCGTGCTGAGCGGCGATCCCCTGCTCTCGGTGCGCGGGGACACCGCGGAGAGCTGCTGGCGGGTGGTGGACCCCGTGCTCTCAGCGTGGGCCGCGGACAAGGTGCCCATGGAGACCTACCCGGCAGGAAGCATGGGACCGGAGAGGTGGGCCACCTCGTCGCTCGAGGCGGACGGGACGGAAGTCGGCAGGGACGAGGGCGTCAGATAGCGTCCGATCCGCGCTCACCGGTCCGGACGCGTACCACGTCGTCGACTTGGACTGTCCAGACCTTGCCGTCCCCGGCTTGGCCAGTGTTGGCGGCCGCAACGATGACGTCGAGGATGTCTTCGGTCTGCTCGTCCGCCGCGAGGATCTCCACTCGGATCTTCGGCAGGAGATCCACGGTGTATTCGGCGCCGCGATACACCTGCGTGTAGCCGCGCTGGCGTCCGTAGCCGCTCGCCTTCGTCACGGTGAGGCCTTGCACCCCGTAGGACTCGAGGCCCTCCCGGATCGCATCAAGCTTTTCGGGACGGACGATCGCAGTAATCAACTTCACGAGGAAACTGTAGCCGTGCCGCGCGCGTCGACGAGCTCCCGCCCAGCAGACTCGCCGACGCCGTCGTGGGGGTGAACCGGTCCCTGCAGGTGGGCGATGGGGAGCTTCGCCGCGAGCGGATGGAATCCGCCGGCCGAGGACGAACCGGAGTGGTACGCGGTCTCGGCGTGGATCGCGATGTCGACCCCCGCTTCTTCGACGTCGGCCGAGACCCGGAAGCCCATGACCGCCTTGATGACGAGGCCGAGCGCGATGGAGACCGCGAACGAGTAGACCAGCACGGCTCCGGTCCCGACGGCCTGCTTGCCGAGGAGCTCGAGGCCGCCGCCGTAGAAGAGGCCACGGCCGGCGACTGGAGCAGCAGGGCTCGCGGCGAGGCCGATGAAGAGCGTCCCCACGATGCCGCCCACAAGGTGCACGCCCACCACGTCGAGCGAATCGTCGTAGCCGAACCTGTACTTGAGGCCGACGGCGAGCGCACAGACAGTTCCCGCGACGAGGCCGAGGACGATGGCCCACAGCGGCGTCAGGGAGGCGCAGGACGGCGTGATGGCGACCAACCCGGCGATGGCGCCGGAAGCCGCCCCGAAGGACGTGGCGTGACCGTCGCGGACCTTCTCGACGACGAGCCAGCTGAGCACGGCGGCGCACGGTGCCACGAGGGTGTTGATCCAGACAAAGCCCGCGGTGCCGTTTGCCGCGAGGGCCGAACCGGCGTTGAAGCCGAACCAGCCGAACCAGAGGAGGCCACAGCCCAGCATCACGAGGGGAAGGTTGTGCGGGCGGTGGTTGGGGTCCTTGCCGAAGCCGAGACGCTTCCCGAGGACAATGGCCAGCGCGAGGCCGGCAGCGCCGGCGTTCACCTCGACGGCCGTGCCGCCGGCGAAGTCGATGAGCCCAAGGTGGTTCAGCCAGCCGCCGATGAACGTGCCGTGGGAGTCTGACTTCGCGTCGAACACCCAATGCGCGACCGGGAAGTACACAAGGACGCCCCACAGTGCGGCGAACACCATCCAGGAGCCGAACTTCGCACGGTCGGCAATCGCGCCGGATACGAGCGCAACCGTGACGGTCGCGAAGACACCCTGGAAGCCCACGAACACGATCTCCGGGATGCTCCCGACGAGCGGCATGTCCCTCCCGGTCGACAGGAGACCGTGGAGACCCCAGAACTCGAACGGGTTTCCGAACAGGCCGCCGAACGCGTCATCTCCGAACGAGATCGAGTATCCGACCGTGACCCAGAGGACGCCGACGATCGCGAGGGCGCCAAAGCTCATCATCATCATGTTGAGCATGGACTTCACGCGGGTCATGCCGCCGTAGAAGATCGCGAGTCCGGGCGACATGAGCAGCACGAGCGCTGCGGAGACGAGTACCCAGGCGGTGTCGCCAGCATTCATGGGTCGTGGGCCTTCCGAGGGGGAAACGGTCGTCTTCCAGATTCCTCCCGCGGTGTTTCCAACGTCGAGCACCCATGTTGCCCCAGTGTTACAACAGAGCCACGGACGTTAAGAGTCCGTCACCGGCGTGTTAACGCCGTGTTTCCTGGTGGCGGTTTCCGCCGGTTGTCAGGCCTGCGGAAAGCGGACGACGGCGGTGCCTCCCGCCGTCGTCCGCTCCCTGCCTGGGTGGGCTGGCTAGATCGCGGCTGCCCCGCGCTCGCCGGTCCTGACCCGGATGGCCTCGTGGACGTCGACCGTCCAGACCTTGCCATCGCCGGCGCGGCCGGTGTTGGCCGTCGTGATGATGACGTCGAGGATGTCGTCAGTCTGCTCGTCGGTCGCGAGGATCTCGACCCTGACCTTGGGGAGGAGGTCCACGCTGTATTCCGCGCCGCGGTACACCTCGGTGTAGCCGCGCTGCTGGCCGTAGCCGCTCGCCGTGCTGACGGTCAGGCCCTGGACCCCGTAGGACTCGAGGCCTTCTCGGATCGCGTCGAGCTTCTCGGGCCGGACGATCGCGGTGATGAGCTTCATGAAGTGACCTTCCCTGCCTTGGTGGACTCGGTGAGCAGATCGTCCGCGTTGAACCCGGAGATCTCGTCTGCGGCGCCCTTGGCACCCAAGGGGTGGAAGCCGTTGCCGCCAGATGCCGTCGAGGAGTACGCGGTCTCGGCGTGGAGCGCGATGTCGACACCGGCTTCCTCGGCCTCCGTGGAGACTCGGAAACCCATCGTCGCCTTGATGATGAGGCCGATCACGAGCGAGAGGACGAACGAGTACCCGAGGACGGTGCCGGCGCCGATCGCCTGCTTGCCGAGCAGCTCGAAGCCGCCGCCGTAGAACAGGCCCTGACCTGCCGAGGGGGCGCCGGGGCTGGCCGCGAGACCGATGAACAGCGTGCCGACGATGCCGCCTACGAGGTGCACGCCCACCACGTCGAGCGAATCGTCGTAGCCGAACTTGTACTTGAGGCCAACGGCGAGGGCGCAGACAGCGCCGGCGAGGACGCCGAGGATGATGGCCGCGAGCGGGGAGATCGCTGCACAGGCCGGCGTGATCGCCACGAGGCCCGCCACGGCGCCGGAGGCAGCACCAAGGGAAGTTGCGTGCCCGTCGCGGATCTTCTCGACGATGAGCCAGCCCAGGACGGCGGCGCACGGTGCGACGAGCGTGTTGATCCAGGCGAAGGCCGCCGTTCCGTTGGCTGCGAGCGCCGAGCCCGCGTTGAAGCCGAACCAGCCGAACCAGAGGAGGCCCGCGCCGAGCATCACGAACGGGAGGTTGTGCGGGCGGTGGTTCGGATCCTTGCCGAAGCCGCGGCGCTTGCCGAGGACGAGCGCGAGGGCCAGACCGGCCGCCCCGGCGTTGATGTGGACAGCAGTTCCACCCGCGAAGTCGATCACGCCGAGGTGGTTGAGCCAGCCGCCGATGAAGTTGCCGTTCGCGTCCTTGTTGGCGTCGAACACCCAGTGCGCCACCGGGAAGTAGACGAGGACCGAGAACAGGGCCGCGAAGACCATCCACGAACCGAACTTGGCCCGGTCGGCGATCGAACCGGAGATGAGCGCAACCGTGATGATCGCGAACACGCCCTGGAAGCCGACGAAGGCGAGTTCAGGGATGGTGCCGGCCAGCGACATGTCCTGTCCGGTGGAGAGAGTGCCATGGAGGCCGAACTTGTCGAGGTTGCCGATGAGGCCGCCGAATGCGTCGGTGCCGAACGACATCGAATAGCCCACGGTGGCCCACAGGACTCCGACGAGCGCGATGGCTCCGAAGCTCATCATCATCATGTTGAGCACGGACTTGGCGCGGGTCATGCCGCCGTAGAAGAAAGCAAGCCCGGGCGTCATGAGCAGCACGAGCGCTGCCGAGGCGAGGACCCAGGCGGTATCGCCAGCGTTCATGGTGATTGCCTTTCGAGGGGTGGAACAGAACGGAATCGCCTGGCCCGTCGCCGCCGCTTTTCGACGGCCCGATCGGACCACTGAGAACAGATTGCGCCTCCGGTGTTTCAGCCGCACGCGACCCAAATTGCCCTGTTGTTACAACTTCATCCCCCGCGTTAAGGCAGGATCACCGGGACGTTAACGCGGTGTTTCAGAGCGCTTTTTCATAGGGTTGTGCCATGCCCCGCCTGTTCCCCCGCGCGACGGACCACCGCCCTGCTGCTCCCCGCACCGCGATCCCGCGCGACGTCTGGGTGCTCGTCGCGGCAGCCTTCGCGATCGCCATCGGCTTCGGTCTCGTGGCCCCGGTCCTGCCCCAATTCGCCGCGAGCTTCGGTGTCGGTGCCACTGCCGCGTCGGTGATCGTGAGCGCGTTCGCCCTGACGCGCCTCGTCCTGGCACCGAGCGCGGGCGGCCTGGTGAACCGGCTCGGGGAACGGCCGGTCTACGTGATCGGTGTCCTGACGGTCGCGGTCTTCACCGGCGCGTGCGCGTTCGCGGGAAGCTACTGGCAGCTCCTCCTCTTCCGCGGACTCGCAGGAATCGGCTCCACGATGTTCACCATCTCGGCATCGGGACTCATCGTGCGGCTCGCCCCGCCCGAGGCGCGTGGGCGCGTGAGCGGCCTCTACGCGTCGTCGTTCCTTTTGGGGAACATTGCCGGCCCGCTGGTGGGCGGCCTCCTCGCCGGCCTCGGGCTGCGAGTCCCGTTCCTCGTGTACGCCGGCACGCTCGTGGTCGCGGCATCGATCGTCGGCATCATGCTCGGGCGCGGTCGGACTGCCGAGGTCCGGACCGCCCTGCCTCCTCTGCGCCTCCCCGAGGCCCTTTCCGTGACGCCCTACCGCGCAGCCCTGGTCTCCAACTTCGCGAACGGGTGGGCCACGTTCGGCATCCGCATGGCCCTCGTCCCGCTGTTCGCTGCTGCCGTGCTTCACGCCGCGCCAGCCGTCGCAGGCCTTGCGCTCGCCCTCTTCGCCCTCGGCACGGCGGGGGCCCTCAC
This sequence comes from Sinomonas sp., assembly GCF_051955515.1. Classification (GTDB taxonomy): domain Bacteria; phylum Actinomycetota; class Actinomycetes; order Actinomycetales; family Micrococcaceae; genus Sinomonas. The sequence goes on along the minus strand of NZ_JBQCGQ010000291.1, from coordinate 40,322 downwards.
CTTCTCAGGCCGCCTCGTGGACACGTGGGGCCGGCGGCCGCTGGCGCTCGCGGGGCTCGGCATCGCCGCCGTCGGAACGGCGCTCATGGGAGTGAGCGGCAGCGACGGCGTGCTCTTCCTGCTGTCCGTGGTGGCCGGCTTCGGCTCAGGCCTCCTCAGCCCCGCGCTGCAGGCCACGGTCGCCGACGTCATAGGCCGCGAGCGGAGCGGCGGAGCTCCGCTGGCCGTCTTCCAGATGGTCTCCGACGTGGGAAGCATCGTGGGGCCGCTGCTGGCCGGCCTTCTCGCGGACAGCGTCGGCTATGTGTGGGCCTTCGCTGCCTCGGGCACGTGCCTCCTGCTCGCCATGCCAGCGTGGACAGGCAGACGGAATCGCAGCAGCGCCCGGAAAGCCGACCCATCACGAATGCTTGAGAACGAGGACGGCCGCGAGCCACACGGTTGAGGCGCCGGTTGAGAAGGTGGCGTTCGGCGCGGCCCCTACGGCGGTCAGCTGGTCCTCGGCCACGAACTCCATATCGGGAGCGGGCGAGACGTTGATGCGAGAGGTGAACCCCGACCCGGACGCCAGCGTGTCCCCGAAACCCGAATCGGCGTAGAACCCGACCGCGAGTTCGTTGGCAGCACTGGCTGCCGCGGTGGCGCCCGAGGCGACTGTCGATTTCGTTCCGGTGGTCCCCGTAGCGTGGGCCTGGACATCCACGGCGCCGCTTCCGGTCGCGGTGGAGAGGCCCGAATATTCGAGGACTCCGAGGCCAATATCGGCCGGGGACGTCGTCTTTGCCGTGACGGTGACCGTCGAGCCGCCCCCTCCCGTGATCGGTGCCGTCCAGACGCTCATCTCCGTGTGATCCGAGGCGGTGAAGTGCGTGATCTCGGTGTAGGCGTTGCCTGCCGAGTCCGTGACACTGCTCGCCGTGGCGTTCGAGGAATTCCAGACACCCACTTCTACGACAAGCCTGTCTCCCGCGGTGACGGCGCGCCCGAGCGTCACGGTCGTCTGGGGCGAATTGCCCACGTGGGCGCTGCCCTGCTGAACGAACGCTGGCACCACGGTGGAGCTCGGTGTGACGCTGTTGGAGGGGGCCGACGCGGGCGAGGTCCCGACGGCGTTGGTCGCCGTCACCGTGAAGGTGTAGGCGACCCCGTTCGTGAGGCCCGTGATCGTTGCCCCGGTGGGCGCTGGGTTGCCCGTCACCGTGGTCGGCGCCAGTGCCGTCCCGCCCGTCCATGGCGTGACGGTGTACGACGTGATCGTCGATCCGCCGTTGTTCGGAGCGTTCCAGGTGACGTTTGCCGAGGCGTTTCCCGCCGAGGCGCTCACTCCGGCGGGCGCCGCGGGAGCGGTGGCCGCAGGCGCGACGTGCACGGTCGCGGCCAGGGAGGGCACACCGCTTCCGTTGACGACGAAGAGCATGTAGTCGCCCGGGGGCGCGGAGGCGCCCGAGACAGGAGCCTGTGCAGACAGGGAGCCCGAGCCTGCGGTGAAGCTGAGCGGGACGAAGTGCTGGTCCATGTCGGCCTGATGCGTGTCCGCTGCGAACGAGACGAGGTTGATGGCGCTGATGGACGCAGCGTCGGGGCTGCTGATCGTGAAGCTCGATCCGTACGCGATCGTCGCCGGAGCGGAAGAGATCGTCGGCCGGGTGCCTCCAAACAGGTACGACGGCGAGTAGACCTGGGCGCTGTACTGCCCGGGATTGCCCAGTGAGTCTTCGTGGCCGCCGCCCGCGATCAGCACCGTGCCGTCGGGCTGGAGGACGGCCGTGGAGTGGTAGTTCCGCGCCGCCGCGATCTGACCGATCACGCTCCACGCGCCGGTTGCCGGATCCCAGATCTCGGCGGGGAGCACGCCGCTCGTGACCTGGGTCTGATCCGAGGTCGGTTCTCCACCGACGGCGAGCACGCGCCCGTCGGCGAGTGTGGTGAGAGTGTGGTAGACGCGGGGGTAGTTCATGGGGGCAATGGGCTTCCACCCGGGGGTGCTGGCGGTGAGGTCGATGGTCGCCGCGCCGGCGACTGCCGTCGTCGTCGAGGTCACGCTCGGAGCGCCCCCGCTGTAGAGGATCTGCCCGGGCCGGTACATGACCGAGGAACCGTTCCTCAGCCCGCTCGCGCCGACTGACGTCCAGGTCTGAGCCGCCGCGTCGAGCCAATAGGAGACATCCTCAGAGGGACCGATGGTGAAGACCTTGCCATTGGGGGCAAGGTAGGAGAACGGATACTCCTCCTCGTGGACTTGGGAGGTGGTGATCTTCGTCAGGAGCGTCCACGTGTTGGTCGAGGGATCGTAGACCTCAGGGGTGTCAGCCCAGGTCGAGGCGCTGGACGAGTTGCCGCTGATCGCCACATAGCGGCCATCGGCAAGTTCAACGAGGTCCGGGTACCAGCGCGGAAGATTCATGCTTGCCAAGCGGCTCCACGCCTGGGTGCTCGGATCGAAGACGTTGGTGTCGGTCAGCCCCTGATTTCCGGTGGTCGTCACGCCATAGCCGCCCGCCACGATCACCCGGCCGTCGGCGAGCTTTGCGTTGCCTGAGCAGAAGATGCTCGACGGCGCGGTGATCGTTGTGAACGAACCGGTCGACGGGTCGTAGAGCGAGGTCGGTTCGGGCGTCTGCCAGCCGTCCCACTGCAGGATCTTTCCGCTGTTGAGCACCACGGAGTGCACCGCCACGATCGGCCAGGTGAGGAGCGGTCCCCATTGGCCGCTCGCGTTCGTGCTCGGCACGACGGCGTTCGACGGCGCCGACGCGGGTCCCGTGCCAACGCCGTTCGTCGCCGAGACGGTGAAGGTGTACGTGCTCCCGTTCGCGAGGCCGGTCACCGTGGCGGACGCCGCGGGTGGCGTCCCCGTCACCGTCGTGGCGGGTTGGGCAGCGGTGCCGACGTACGGCGTCACGGTGTACGAGGAGATCTGGGACCCGCCGTTGGACGGCGCCGTCCAGGACACAGTCGCCGAGCCGTTCCCCGGGCTCGCTGCGACCCCTGTCGGTGCTCCGGGGACGGTCGGCGCGGGGGCGCCTGCGTTCTTGAGGACCACAGTCGCGGCGAGCCACACCGTATTGGCCCCCGTCGTGAAGCTCGCGTTCGGCGCTGCGCCCGAGCCGACGACGGTGTCCTCGTCCACGAACTCCATATCGGAGGTCTTCGAGGTGTTCGTCCGCACTGTGAAGCCCTGCCCACCGCCGAGGGTGTCGCCGAACCCTGAGTCGACGTAAGCACCGAAGGCCAGCTCGCCGTCGCCCGTCGTCGCCGGCGTCGCTCCCGAGGCGACCGTCCCGCTTGCGGATGTGGTTCCCGAACCCTGCGCGTGGACATCCATGGCCGAGACGCCGCCCGCCGTCGACAGTCCGCTGTACTCCACGACCGAGAGGCCAACATCCGCGCTGGAGGTCGGCTTGGCCGTTACTGTTGGCCGCGTCCCCCCGCCAGCCGTGATCGGCGCGCTCCAGATGCTCAGCTCGGTATGGTCAGAGGCCGCAAAGTGGACGAGTTCGGTGTAGGTGTTCCCGGCGGAGTCAGCCACGCTCGCAGTGGTCGCCGAGGAGCTGTTCCAGACACCGACGGCCACCACCAGCCTGTCGCCGGCCGCCACTGCCGAGCCCGGCGTCACGGCGAGTGATGAGACGTTCGCCGCATGGGCTGAGGCCTGTTGGACGAAGGCGGGGCTGGTCACGGCCTGGGCCGGCGGCGCTTGCACGCCGAGTCCGGCGGCCAGGAAGAGCACGCCCGCAACACGGAGGAATCGGGAACGAAGGACGGGGCGCACTGGAACTCCCACGGTGTGGAGACCGCAATGAAACACCCAGCGCCAACACAGTGCGCCCTCTCCCCGATCGAGTCAAGACCACGAGGCGGGGAATGCCGTCAGGCGAGGATCGCGTCGACGAAGCCCTCCACGTCGAAGGGCGCGAGGTCGTCCGGGCCCTCGCCGAGGCCCACGAGCTTGACCGGCACCCCGAGCTGCTTCTGGATCGCGACGACGATGCCGCCCTTCGCGGTGCCATCCAGCTTGGTCAGGACGATCCCGGTGATGTCGACGACCTCGGAGAAGACCTTGGCCTGGTTCAGGCCGTTCTGCCCGGTCGTGGCATCGAGGACCAGGAGCACCTCGTCCACCTCGGCCTGCTTCTCGATGACGCGCTTGACCTTGCCGAGCTCGTCCATGAGGCCCACCTTGTTCTGCAGGCGCCCGGCGGTGTCGACCATGACCACATCGACCTCCTGCTCAATGCCGGCCTTGACCGCCTCGAAGGCGACGGAGGCAGGATCGGCGCCATCGACGTCGGACTTCACCGTCGGGACGCCCACGCGCGCACCCCAGGTGGCCAGCTGCTCGGCGGCGGCCGCGCGGAAGGTGTCCGCGGCGCCCAGGATCACGTCCTTGTCCTCGGCGACCAGAACACGCGCGAGCTTGCCGACCGTGGTCGTCTTCCCCACGCCGTTCACGCCGACCACGAGGACGACGGCGGGCTTGCCGGCCTTGCGATCGACGTTGAGCGAGCGGTCGAGGGACGGGTCCACGAGCTTGACGAGCTCGTCTCGGAGCATCGCGCGGACCTCATCGGGATTCCGGCTCCCCATGACCTTGACGCGGTCCTTGAGGGTGTCGACGAGCTCGAGGCTCGGCTCGGTGCCGATGTCGGCGAGCAGCAGGGTCTCCTCGACCTCATCCCAGACGTTGTCGTCGATGCGGTCGCTCGAGAGCAGGGCGAGAAGGCCCTTGCCGAGGACGTTGTTGCTGCGCGCGAGCCGTTCGCGGAGCCGCTGGAGCCGGCCCGCGACCGGGGCCGGGGTCTCGGTGGGCACCGCCTCGGCGACGGGCTCCTCGAACGCCTCGGGGACCTCGACGCCCGGCTCGGCCTCGAGGGTGGGCGCCGGCGGTTCGGCGACGGCGGTCGGCGCGCCCGTCTCGGGACCGGCCACATTCGGTTGATTGGGCGCGAGGACGGGATCGTTGGCATCCCTCGTGTCCGTGTAGCGAACCCTTGAGCGCCGCCCCCGGACAAGCCCGATGACGGACCCGGCGACGACGAAGAGCACGATCACAGCAATGATGAAAGGCAGCAATGCGGAGAGGTCTGTCACGAGACCTAGTCTGTCATGACAGGCTTTCGACGCGTTCGAGCTTCTGGCTGATGACGGTCGAGACCCCGTCGCCCCGCATCGACACGCCGTAGAGGGCATCGGCGACTTCCATCGTGCGCTTCTGATGGGTGATGACGATGAGCTGGCTGGACTCCCGCAGCTCCTCGAAGATCGTGATGAGGCGCCCCAGATTCGTGTCGTCGAGAGCGGCCTCGACCTCGTCCATCACGTAGAACGGCGACGGCCTGGCCTTGAAGATGGCCACGAGCAGCGCGACCGCGGTGAGCGAGCGCTCGCCGCCGGAGAGCAGCGAGAGCCGCTTGATCTTCTTGCCCGCTGGCCTCGCCTCGACCTCGATCCCGGTGGTCAGCATGTCCTCGGGCTCGGTGAGCACCAGACGTCCCTCGCCGCCCGGGAAGAGCCGTCCGAAGACCCGCTCGAACTGGACCGCGGTATCCGCGAATGCCTCGGCGAAGACCCGCTGCACGCGGTCGTCGACGTCCTTGATGATGGCGAGGAGGTCGCGTCGGCTCGCCTTGAGGTCCTCAAGCTGCTCGTTGAGGAACCTGTGCCGTTCCTCGAGCGCCGCGAACTCCTCGAGAGCCAGCGGATTGACCTTGCCGAGCGACGCGAGGTCCCGTTCGGCCTTCTTGAGCCGCTTCTCCTGTTCGGCCCGCACGTAGGGCGCCCCGCCGACCGGCTCCCCCGCCTCGTCGACCTCGACTCGGAGGGCAGCCCACTTGTCGCCGCCCGCCGCCTGGGACTCGGGGATCGGGACCGGCAGGTGCGGGCCGAACTCGTCGACGAGCTGCTGGGCGGAGACCCCGAGCTCCTCGATGGCGCGGTCCTCAAGGGCCTCGAGGCGAAGGCCGAGCTCGGCGCGGGCAAGTTCGTCGCGATGCGCCGCGTTGCCCAGCTCGGCGAGTTCCTTGGCGAGGGCGTCCGTCATCGAGCGCAGACCCGTGAGCCTCTCGTCGAGTTCGGCCCGCCGCTCCTCCGCCGCATCGCGCTCTTCGGCGGCCTCCTCGACAGCCCGGTCCATCGCCTCCACGCCGGCGTGCGCCGCACGGGCCACTTCCGCGGCGCGTGCGGCCTTGGCCGCACGCTCGCGCGCGCGACGCTGGGCCGCCGCCGCCGCGCGCCGTTCGCCCTCCGCGGCGCGTTCAAGGGATTCTGCCCGTGCCTCAAGCGCCCGGTGCTGCTCCTCTGCGCTCCGGAGTGCGAGGCGCGCCTCGAGCTCAGCCGCACGCGCCGCCGTCGCACGCTGGGCCAAGCGCTCCCGATCGCCTGAGGAGGTGGCGTCGTCGTCGTCCTCTTCAACTCCCGCTGCCGTCTCCTCGGCCGCCTCCAGCCGCTCGACGGCGGTCGCGAGGGCTTCCTGCTCGGACTCGAGCTGCGACTCGGCGGCTGTGAGCGAGGCCCGGAGCCGCTCGTCCTCGGCGGTCGCACCGCGCAGCTGCGCTCCCAAGGCGGCGAGGCGTTCGGCGACCGCCGCGAACTTCGCGTCCGAGTCGTGGAGTGCGGCGAGGGCCGCATCGGCCCGCTCGGCGGCCTCACGCACGAGGTCGCGGGCGCCAGCGAGCTCGAAGCCCGAGCGCTCGTACTCCGCCTGGGCGGAGGCGAGCTCGGCCTCCGCATCCTCGGCCTGCGCCTGCAGCTCGAGGGTGGACGGCGCACCCGCCGATCCGCCCCTCACCACGGCGGAGGTGAGCACATCCCCCTGCCGCGTCACCACCGTGAGATCGGGCTGCTCGGCGAGGATGGCGGCCGCCTGCGAGGTGTCCGTCGCCGCGACGACGCAATCGAGGAGGCGGACGACGGCGGAGCGCACCCGCGCGTCCGGAGTCACCACCGCGGTCAGCCAGCGGGCATTCTCCGGGAGCGCGGGCCGCGGGGACTCATCGTGTTCGGGCATGGGGGCGCCCGACACGAGCAGCGCGGCCTGGCCGCCGTCGTCCTCTCTCAGCCGAGCGAGCGCCCGGTGGGCTGCCTCGGCGCCGTCCATCACGAGGCCCTCCGCGGCCGCGCCCAAGGCTGCCGCCAAGGCGGCCTCGAATCCGGGCTCGGCCTTGACGAGGGACGCGACGGGCCCGAGAACACCGTCGCCCGAGGCCGCGATGACCCCGCTGCCGTCCCGCCCCCTCAGCCCCGCCTGCAGCACCTCGAGCCGCGCCTCGAGGGAGCGGCGTGCCCCGTCGGCGTCCCGTCGGCGCTCCTCGATCTCGGCCAGCGCGGCCTCCGCTGCTTCCTGACGTGCCGCGGCGTCCTCGTACTCGGCGTCGAGTCCTTCCTCGCCCTCCTCTACCCCGGCAACCTGGGATTCGAGGGCCGTGAATTCGAGCTCGGCGTCCCGACGGCGCTGGCTCGCCGAGCCCAGTGACGAGCGGAGCCGGCCGATCTCGCCCTCCGCCGCTTCGACGCGGCTACGCGCCGCCGCCACCGCGCCCGCGAGTCGGGCCAAGCCCTCCCTGCGGTCGGCCAGGGCCCTGAGCCTCGCGGTGTGGCGCCGGTCCTCCTCTGCGGCCTCGGCCTCGGCCTCCGCGCGAGCCTCCGACGCCGCTTCGAGGGTCTCGGCGCGCACGTCGATGGCTTCGGCCAGCACCGCGAGCTCCACGCGAGCCTCCGCTGCCTGGCGTTCGAGCCGCTCCGGGTCCCGCCCCGAGTGCTCGGGCTCATTCGTTCCGAGAAGCCGGCGCCGTTCCTCGGCGACCTTGGCGAGGGATCGAAGCCGCTCCCGCCCCGACGAGAGCCGATACCAGAGGTCGCGCGCAGCGTTGAGGCGCGGCGTCGCCACCGCCGCAGCGCGCTCCGCGTCCGCCTGTTCGCGGCGCGCGGCCTCGAGGTCCCGCTCGACCTGAGCACGACGTTCTATGAGGGCCGACTGGTCCGCGCGGTCCTTCTCCAGTGATTCCCTCAGGCGCACCACATCGTCCGCCAACAGCCTCGCGCGGGCGTCGCGCACGTCTGCCTGGATCGTCTGGGCCCTCCGTGCCACCTGAGCCTGACGCCCCAGAGGGCCGAGCTGGCGCCGGATCTCCCCCGTGAGGTCGGCAAGCCGCTGGAGGTTGCCCTGCATCGCGTCGAGCTTGCGCACCGTGCGTTCCTTGCGCCGGCGGTGCTTGAGGATCCCGGCGGCCTCCTCGATGAAGCCGCGCCGGTCCTCGGGGGTCGCGTGCAGGACGCGATCCAACTGGCCCTGCCCCACGATCACGTGCATCTCACGTCCGAGGCCCGAATCACTGAGGAGTTCCTGGATGTCGAGGAGGCGGCAGGCCTCGCCGTTGATCGCGTACTCCGACCCGCCCGTGCGGAAAAGCGTCCGGGAGATCGTGACTTCGCTGTACTCGATGGGCAAAGCCCCGTCGGCGTTGTCGATCGTGAGCGAGACCTGGGCGCGGCCGAGCGGCGGGCGTCCCGCGGTTCCCGCGAAGATGACGTCCTCCATCTTCCCGCCCCGCAGCGTCTTGGCGCCCTGCTCCCCCATGACCCACGCCAGCGCGTCGACGACGTTCGACTTCCCCGAACCGTTCGGACCGACAACTGCGGTCACGCCCGGTTCGAATTCGAACGTCGTGGCCGAGGCAAACGACTTGAAGCCTCGGATGGTCAGGGTCTTGAGATGCAAGGGAGCGCGGTTCTCCTGTCGCTGTGGCGGCCGTGGGCAATCCTGCTCTGCATTCTGCCACCGGGGATGGACAGTTCTCGGCTACCAGCGCGCGTTGCGGGGCGTCCGCTGGCAGTGCGGGCACCGATACGACGAGCGATTCATGAACGGCTCGCGAACCATGATGCTCGTGCGGCCTTCCTCCGCGCAGCGCGTGCACGCCTTCCCGGCACGCCCGTAGGCGGACAGCGAGCGGTCGAAGTAGCCGGAGGCGCCGTTGACGTTGACGTACAGAGAGTCGAAGCTCGTACCCCCTGCTTCAAGGGCCCGTGCCATGACGTCCTGCACTGCCGCGACAAGCCGCTGTGTCTCTGCCCGTCGGAGGGTATCGGTCGGACGGGCATAGTGGAGGCGGGCCGCCCACAGCGCCTCGTCGGCATAGATGTTGCCGATTCCCGAGACGAGCTGTTGGTCAAGGAGAGCCCGCTTGATGCTCGTGCGGCGGGCGCGGAGCCGACGGTGAAGCTCGTCCGCGGAGAAGGCGGGATCGAGCGGGTCTCGGGCGATATGCGCGGCGTCAGCCGCGATCAGCGGCAGGCGACCTGCGCCGAGGCCGCCCGGGCCGCCGTCGTCCGTCGGAACAAGAGGCACGACGGCGAGGCCTCCGAAGATGCGCTGGTCCACGAAGCGGAGCTCGGCTGGGAGTCCGGGGGCATCCGAGAGCGTGAGGCGCACTTTGAGGTGCTTTTCGTCCGGCTGCTCGGGATCCTCGACGAGGAGCTGTCCGCTCATCCCGAGGTGTGCCAGGAGGGCGGTGTGCGGGGTCGCGTCGGGGCTGCCGTCGTTGCTCTCAGCCGGGTCGGCACCGTCAGCCAGGGGCAGCCAGAGGAATTTGCCGCGACGCACGGCGCCGAGCACGAGGGCGCCTTCGAGCTGGCCGCGGAAGTCCTCGGGACCGAGGGTGTGGCGGCGGACGGATCGGGGATCCAGCACCTCGACTCGGTCGATCTGGCGCCCGGCGACCCAGGTCGAGAGGCCGCGGCGCACGACCTCGACTTCGGGGAGTTCGGGCAAGGCTAGACGGGTCCCTCGGCGCTCTCACGCTCGCCCGGGGAGCTGCCGAGGTCACCGGATTCGTCCGGGGCCAGAACCCTCCACGCGTCGGCTGCGGAGTGCTGCTCCGCTTCCTTCTTCGAGTTGCCGGCTCCGGTGCCGTAGGGGACTCCCCCGATGCTCAGCGTCGCGGTATAGGTGCGCGCGTGGTCGGGTCCATCGCCGACGACGGCGTAGTGGATATTGCCCAGCTGGCGGTTCGCGGCCAGTTCTTGGATGTGGGTCTTCCAGTCGGTGCCTGCTCCGAGCACGGCGGCGTCTTCGAGGAGCGGCCCCACGAGCCGCACCACGAGGCGGCGGGCCTCCTCGAGGTCGTTCGACAGGTAGGTGGCGCCGATGAGGGCCTCCATGGTGTCCGCGAGGATGGAGGACTTGTTCTTCCCGTTGGTCACCTTCTCGCCGTGGCCGAGAAAGATGCACTCCCCCACGCCGAGTCGGCGTGCGATGCTGGCGAGTGCTCTCGTGCTGACGACGGCGGCCCGGCGCTTGGCGAGCTCACCCTCGGAAAGGTGGGGGTAGGTGCGGTAAAGGTGATCGGTGACCGAGAAGCCCAGAATCGAGTCCCCGAGGAACTCGAGACGCTCGTTCGTGGGGATTCCGCCGTTCTCGTAGGCATACGAGCGATGCGTGAGGGCAAGACGAAGCGTCTCGGCGTCCCTCTCGACGCCGAGACGCTTCAAAAGCTCATCGCGAGCGGGCATATCGGGCGACTGGCTGTCTTCGTAACAGCTCAGGCGTCGGCGACCTTGCGGCCCTTGTACTCCATGAAGAGCGCCGTGCCGGCCGAGTCGGTGACGACCTTCGCCTGGTGCGGGAGGCTGTAGGTCACGCGACCGTTCTCCACGGTCTTGACGAGGGTGGGGACGGACGCCTTCCACTGGGAGCGGCGCGCGCGGGTGTTCGAGCGGGACATCTTCCGCTTGGGAACTGCCACAGCTAACTCATTTCTCTTAGGGCCAACACTTATTCGTCATTCTGCCGGTCGGGCCTGACCAGATCCGCCAAGGCCGACCACCGCGGGTCGAGGACCTCATGGTGGTGGTCCGGCTCGTCTGCGAGGCGGATCCCGCACTCGGGGCACAGCCCCGGGCAGTCCTCCCGGCACACCGGCTGGAACGGCAGCATGGTCACTACTGCGTCCCGCAACACCGGCTCAAGATCGATGGAATCGTGCTCGACTCGACGTTGCTCTTCATCGTCTTCCCCCTCTGAGGACGCCACGCCCTCGAAGGAGAAAAGCTCTTGCACATCGACATCGAGACCGTACTCGATAGGATCCAGGCACCGCCCGCACTCGCCGTTTACTTCGACATGTGCGGTTCCCGATACCAGGATCCCCTCGTGGACGGACTCGAGCCTCAGATCGAGGTCCACGGGGGACCCTTCCCTGACGCCGATGAGCGCCACACCGAGATCACTCGGTGCGGGCACATGCTCTGTGAGTGTCCGCATCGTGCCCGGGCTGCGCCCGAGATCCTTGACGTCGACCGTCAAGGGCGAACGATCTTCGCGCTTAATGAGAACTCCTGTAGAACATAGACCGACAAACAATCCTAGCCTGTGCGGCGCCGAGGCCCAAAACGGGCGCTCGGACGGTCACGGCTCACGTCCGGGAGCCGTCGCATCAAGCCGTGCCAAGACGGCGCGCGGCACAAACTCGGACACGTCCCCGCCGAGATCGTGGACCTCTTTGATGAGGGTCGAGGAGAGATGCACGTAATGGGACTCCGCCGCCAAGAATACCGTCTCCACCCCGGAGAGCTGGCGGTTCATGATCGCCATGGGCAGCTCGTAGTCGAAGTCCGACGAGGACCGCAGGCCCTTGACGATGGCCGATGCTCCGCGTTCGTGGCAGTACTCGGCCAGCAGGCCTTCCCCCATCGGCTCGACGAGGATGCCGCTGATGGCGCCGAGGGTCCGCCGTGCCATCTCAATCCGCTCGTCCAGACCGAAGCGGTACTTCTTCGAGTAGTTGGTCGACACCGCGACGATCACCTCGTCGAACTGGTTCGCGGCACGCGCGATGACTTCGAGGTGGCCGTTGTGGATCGGGTCGAAGGAGCCTGGGCAGACGGCGCGTCTCATGCTGTCAACATACTGCACGGCGTCCGTTTGCCTGGTCGATAGCATGGGCAGATGACTTCCCCTTGGCAGCGCACCGCCGCGGGCGCCAACCTCCTGAGCGCCGACGGACGGCTCGGTGTGACGATCTTCGAGGAGATGACCGCCCTCGCCGTTCGGACAGGCGCCATTAACTTGGGGCAGGGTTTCCCCGACGAGGACGGCCCGGCGGAGATGGCGGCGGCCGCCCGGCAGGCGATCGCGGACGGGGCGAACCAGTACGCCCCGGGCAAGGGTCTGCCGATCCTCCGGGAAGCGGTCGCGGGCCATCAGCAGCGCTTCTACGGCCTCAGCCCGGATCCCGACCGTGAGGTCCTGATCACGACGGGGGCCACGGAAGCCATCGCGGCAGCCGTCCTCGCCTTCGCCGAGCCCGGAGATGAAGTGGTGACCTTCGAGCCGTTCTACGACTCGTACGGTGCGATGATCGCCCTCGCGGGCGCACAGCACGTCACGGTGCCGCTCCACGCGCCGCGTTTCCAGCCGGACCTCGGGGAGCTCGCAGCAGCCTTCGGACCCAGCACCCGCCTTGTGATCCTCAATAACCCGCACAACCCGACGGGCGCCGTCTTCGGCCGCGAGGTGCTGCAGGCCGTGGTGGACCTCGCCGCCCAGCACGACGCGATCATCATCACGGACGAGGTGTATGAACACCTGGTCTTCGGCGAGCCCCATGTACCGGTCGCCACGCTTCCCCGAGCCGCCGTCCGCACCCTCAGCATCTCCTCGGCCGGGAAGACCTTCTCCTTCACTGGCTGGAAGGTCGGCTGGGTGACGGGCCCCGAAGAGCTCGTTGCCCGCGTGCGCACAGTCAAGCAGTTCCTCACCTACAGCTCGGGGACACCCTTTCAGGGTGCAGTCGCACTCGGCCTCGGCCTCCCCGACGAATTCTTCGGCGCAGCCGCCGAGACGCTGCGCCGCAAGCGGGACATCTTGGCCGAGGGGCTCCGTCAGGCCGGGCTCACGGTCTATCTGCCCGACGGCACGTACTTCATCACGGCCGACACCGCGGCCATCGGCTTCGACGACGCGCTGGACTTGGCCCGGCGCCTGCCCGAACTCGTGGGCGTCGCAGCGATCCCCGTCTCGGTCTTCTGCCACGAGGACGGCGCGAAGAGGACGCGGTCCCTGCTGCGATTCGCCTTCTGCAAGCAGGAGACCGTGCTCAAGGAGGCAGCCGACCGGCTCGCCCGCCTGAACGAGCTCGTGTGAGCCGCGCCGAGCGCTTCCTCTCAGGGCTCGGAACCCACGCGGCCATCGAGCCCGACGCCTTCGTTCCCGGCGCCTATGTGCTCTCGATCGGTGGTGCAGAGCAGTCCCACGTGGACCTCGCCCATCCCGAGCACATCTTCTACGCCTACCTCCGGCGCATGGCGACCGTGCTGGACCTTGTGCGCCCACCGCAGGAGCCCCTGCGCGTCCTCCACCTCGGGGCGGGCGCCCTCACGCTTGCCCGCTATGTGGAGGTCATGCGCCCCGGCTCCCGGCAGTTCGCGGTTGAGCTCGAGCGGGAGCTCCTCGGCTTCGTCCTCGAGCACCTCCCGCTCCCCGAGGGAACGCACCTCGAGACTCGGATCGGCGACGCGCGCTGGGAGCTGCCGGGGCTGCAGCCCGAGGCGCCGTTCGACGCCGTCGTCCTGGATATCTTCTCGGGCCCCGAGGCCCCCGAGCACCTCGCGAACCGGGACTTCTACGCCGAACTCCGCGAACTCCTGGCCCCCGACGGAGCGCTGCTCGTGAACATCGGCGACGACCCGCCCCTCCGCCTCGTCCGCTCGCAGCTCAGCGCCCTGCGGACTGTGTTCCCGGAGGTTGCCGCTGTCAGCGAACCGGAGATCTTCGAAGCCCGCTATCCGGGCAATGTGGTGGCGGTGGCACGCGCACGGCCATGGCCTCCCGGCTGGAGCGAAGCGATAGCCTCGGCGGGGCCTCATCCCACCGAGGTCAGGCGCGGCATCGACTTGGACGGCCTCGCGCGGCGCTGATCCTCAATAAGCGCTGGTCTTCAACTGGCCAGCTTCTGTTCGGCGAGCCTCTTGACCCACTCGGGAGTCTCGCGCTTGAGCCGCTCATCGAGGACCACGCGAAGCCGGGCTGCCGCGATCTGGACGCGGCGATCCGAGGCCCCCGGGCGGCGCTCCTGCCGCTCGGACTCGGCCGCATGCTTCGGTGCAGGCACCTCGTGCTCGCTCATCGCTCCCCCGTTCCAGACGATTCGGGATCCTCTCCTTCAGTATCCCCCGTAACATCCTCGCCGCCCAGCTCTTCGTCGAGTCCTGCGGCCTCCGCCTCTGCGATCGGGTCGATCCATACGGCGTCGAGGAGCCTGAGCTCCTCATCGCTCGCGATGAGTTCGCTCTTGGCCAGGCTCGCGAGCACCATCGTGCCCATCGTCTGCATCTGGGGATCCGGGTGGACGGTCGCTTCGAGGGCCCACTCCGTGCGCCGCCAGAACTCCGCGCGCCGATCGGCATACGACCGCTGGCGGATCGTGTTCAGGCCGACGATCGCTGCCACGACGGCGGCGGCGAGGGTGCCGACCGGTGCGAACGCCGCCAGGATCTCCCACCATTGCGGGCCCACCGCAACGGTCTGCTCGAGAAGCCTCACGCGCCCTCCGCGGCGTCAAGGCGCGTTGCCGCGGACTCTGCCGGCACCGGCTCAGCGAACCAGAGACGTGTCTCCCCATACTTGCGATCTGCGTAGTGGGCCAGCCCTTCCGGCCAGTCTGGCTCGGGCGAGCGGGCGGAGCGTTCGACGACGACGATGGCGTCTGGTGCGAGACGAACGGCGACGGCGGAGAGCACCGCGGTGAGTTGGCTCTCTCCCAGCGGGTACGGCGGATCCATCAGGACGAGGTCCCAGTGGGGGCCAGGCGGCACCCGCTCGAGAAACGTGGACACTTTGGAGCGGCGCACGGTCACGGCACGGCGGCTCACGGCGTCGTTGACGGTGCGGGCGTTGCGCTCGCACACTTGGGCGGCCTTGGCCTCCGACTCCACGAGCTCGACGGTCGAGGCACCGCGGCTGGCCGCCTCGACCCCCAATGCTCCGGAGCCCGCGAAGAGGTCGAGCACCCGCGCCCGTTGGACCATGCCGAGTGCATCGAGCCGCGAGAAGAGCGCCTCCTTGACGCGGTCCGTCGTGGGCCGTGTGGCGGAGCCGGGCACGGACGCGAGCGGCACGCCGCCGGCGATCCCCGCGATGATCCTGCTCATGCCCCCATCCTCCTCATCGTGAACGTTCCTGCCCCGGGGTTCCAGCGGGACGTGGTCCTGTCTTACCCACGTTCGAGGAACACCTCTCGTTCTGGGTCGAGGTAATCGTCGATGGCGGAGGCAAGTTCCGGATGGTGCTTGAGCTCAGGGTCCTCGGCAACGAGTCCGAGCGCGTCGTCGCGCGCGCTTTCGATGACGTCGACGTCGCGGAGGACCCGCAGCAGGCGGAGCGTCGAGCGGCGTCCGGACTGGCTCGATCCGAGGATGTCCCCCTCGCGGCGGAACTCGAGATCCTTCTGCGCGAGCTCGAACCCATCGGTGCTCGCCGCGACGGCCGCGAGGCGTTCCCGGCTCGGGTGACCGGGCTCGAGCCGCGTCACCAGGAGGCAGGTGCCCGCGTGGCCCCCGCGCCCGACCCGGCCGCGCAGCTGATGGAGCTGGGCGATGCCGAAGCGGTCAGCGTCGAGGATGACCATGAGCGTGGCGTTCGGCACGTCGACACCGACTTCGACGACGGTCGTCGCGACGAGGACGCCCGTCTCCCCGGACGCGAAGGATCGCATCGCCGCTGTCTTGGCCTCAGAGTCGAGGCGACCATGCAGGATGCCGACCTGCACACCCTCGAGTGCAGCTTCGGACGCGAGCTGCTCGGCGACCTCCACGACTGAGATCGGCCGCAGATCTGGCACGGAGGTAGACGCCGCAAGCGCCGTTCCGCCCCACGTGGCCTCGTCGAGCGCCTCGAGGTCCCCGTCATCGAGGCCGATCGCGGGGCACACCACGTAGACCTGCCGCCCGACGTCGACCTCTTCACGCGCCCGCTGCCAGATGCGCCGCTCCCACGAGGGGTTCTCGACGAGCCCCACGGTGTGCGTGGCAATGGGCGAGCGACCCGCGGGAAGCTCGCGGAGGATCGACGTCTCGAGATCCCCGAAGACGGTCATGGCCACAGTGCGCGGGATCGGGGTGGCCGTCATGACCAGCAGGTGCGGCGTCGCGAGGCTCTTCGCCCGGAGCGCATCTCGCTGCTCGACGCCGAAACGGTGCTGCTCGTCCACAACCACGAGTCCGAGGTCGGCGAACTGGACGTGTTCCGAGAGCAGCGCGTGGGTCCCGACGACGATCCCCGCCTGACCGCTGGCCGCTGCCAGCAGGCTTCGCTTCTTCTCCCCGGCCGATTGCGAGCCGGTGAGCAGCCCAACCTCGACCCCGTCGGCGTCGCCGAGGAGGCCGTCGCGCACGAGCGGACCCAGCGTCGCACGGATGGAGGCATAGTGCTGGGCCGCGAGGACCTCGGTGGGGGCAAGCAGAGCCGCCTGACCGCCGTCGTCCACGACTTGGAGCATCGCCCGGAGCGCCACGATCGTCTTGCCCGAGCCCACCTCGCCCTGCAGGAGGCGATTCATGGGGTGGTTCTCCGCGAGCTCTTTGGCGAGGAGCTCGCCGACCTCGCGCTGGCCGGCCGTCAGCTCGAACGGCAGGTTCTGGTCGAAGGCCTCGAGCAGCCCGCCCTTGCGCGCGGGACTGGGCCGCGATGGGAGGGCGGCGTGCTGCGCCTTGCGGCGAGCGAGCGCCGCCTGGAGGACGAGCGCCTCCTCGTACCGGAATCGCTTCTGCGCGGTCCGCCACGCGGCGTCCGTCTCGGGCTCGTGGATCATGCGGAAGGCGTCCGCGACTCCCGGGAGCCGGTACTTGAGCCGTAGATCAGGAGGAAGCGCCTCGGGGACGGAGTCGAGGTCGATCTGGCCGAGGACGGTGCCGACCGCCTTCTCGATCGTCCAGCTCGGAATCGAACCGGTGGCCGGGTAGACGGGAATGGGGCGTCCGGCGAGGCGGGCGGCGGCCTCAGGGCTGAATTCGTCCGGGTCGAGCAGCTCGTAGATGGGGTTGGTCAGCTGGAGCTTCCCCCGATAGGCCGTCACGCGCCCTGAGAACATCGCCACGACGCCCCGCGTGAGCTGCCGTTGCGCCGAATACCCGTTGAAGAACGTCAGTGAGAGGGTGCTGGGGCCGCTGCTCGCCCCCGGCCGGTCGCTGACCAGCACCTCGGTGATGCTCCCCTTCCGGGTGTTCATGCGTCGACTCGACGAGGACACGACCTGCGCCACGAGCGTGACCTCCTCGTCGAGGGGCAGCTCCCGGATCGGCGTCAGCTCTCCGCGCGCAAGATAGCGTCGCGGGAAGTGGTGGAGCAGGTCGCCGGCCGTGTCGAGCCCCAGCTGCTCGCGGAACTTCTTCGCGCTCCGCGCGCCGATGAGTCGGTCGAGCGTGGTGTTGCGGTCAGACGGCATCGGAATGCAGTTCGGTGAAGGAGACCCGTTCGGGTTCTCCAACGCGGCGGATCTCGGCGAGGGCGGCCTCGGGGTCTCTCACGTGGACGTGGACGCGCCAGCGGACGCACCCCGAGTCCTCGTCGAGCGTTCCGAGCGGACTCATGATGACCGACTCCCCGAGTTCGTCAAGGCGGTGCCGGAGACCAGCCGCATCGAGTGGGCTGAGCGTGATCGTGCACATGAGTTCAACCCCCTCCGCGGGCGGTTGATCTCCGTGGATATGCGGGTCCTGCACGTGATACCCATGCAGCGCATCGAGCACCGCCTCGGCAAGACCCTCGCCCAGCACTGCGGCCCGGAGCGCCCCGAGGACGAGGAGGAGGCCGACAGCTCCCGCGTCGACCACCTTCGCCTCGTGCAGCGTGGGGAGCTGACCTTCCGTGTCGACGACGGCATGGACCGCGGCGTCGACCACGTCGCCCAGCACGCGGGAAAGTGTCGCGTTGCTGTCCGCACCCGCGGCGTCCGCGCTGGCCGCGGCTTCGGCCGCTGCAACAGCCGCGGACCCCAGCACCGACAGCATGGTGCCCTCGACAGGCTCGCTCAAGGCAGACCAGGCGCGGATCTGACTGCGGTGAAGAGCCTCGGCGAGGAGGGGGCCGGTGAGCCGCGTCTGGCCCGCGAGCGGCACCGCGAACGCGTCGAGGAAGACGGCGAGGAGGGTCCCGGAATTGCCTCGGGCTTCCTCCATCGCCGCTCGGGCGCCAGCCGCCACGACTGTCCCGAGGTCGACGCTGTCGCACTCCGCAGCCGCTGAGGCGGCCGCGTGTGCGGTGAGATAGAGATTGGTGCCGGTATCGCCGTCGGGCACCGGGAAGATGTTGATCGCGTTGAGGCGGTCACTGTGGTTCGCGAGCACTGTCTCCGCCACGCCCAGCCACCGGCGCATCGCCGTGGCGTTCGACGCCGTCTTCGCGGCGTTTCTACCTGGCAAAGTGGTCCCATCCCCTCGTCGCCGCCGGCTTGCCTCCGATGGATACCGCGGAATTTCCTCCGTCGGCTGGCATCACCGAGCCTATCGCAGTGAAGCCATGCGGAAGCTGTGTTCCGGCGGGGAAAGCCGCGAGGAGCCCGTGGTCCTCGCCCCCGCCCAGAACCCACTCGAGCGCGTCCCCTCCGAGCAGCTCGGATGCCGGGCGCAGTGCTTCCGCCGCCGCGGCGAGGATGTCCGGATCGAGGTCGAGGCGCACTGTGCTGGCCTCGGCCATTCGCCCCGCGTCCTTCAGCAGCCCGTCGGAGAGGTCCATGAGCGCACTCGCCCCGCTCCGCGCGGCCGCCGGACCTGCCGCCAGCGGCGGAACCGGACGGCACTGCAGGGCAACCAGCGCCCGCATCGCGGCATCGAGCGAACCATACTCGGGCCCACGCTCGAGGAGCGCGAGCCCCGCGGCTGCCGGACCGAGCGAGCCGGCGACCGCCAACAGGTCTCCCGCACGGGCGCCGCTCCGCAGGATGGGGCTGCGCCCCTCGAGGCTGCCGAGCACGGTGACCGTCACGGACAGCTCTTCTCCGCGCCCAAGATCCCCACCGGCAAGTGCGCAGCGGGTGGCTCCCAGCTCGGCGACAGCCTCCGCCAGGCCGTCCGCGAAGTCTTCGACCCAGCGCACCTCGGTCGTCGCCGGCAGCGTGATGCTCACGACAAGTCCGGTCGCAACACCGCCCATGGCATTGATGTCACTCAAGTTCTGGGCCGCGGCCTTCCATCCGACGTCGCGCCCCGTGTGCCGGTAGCCGTTGGGCCACACCAGGCGGAAGTCCGAGTCCTGGGTCTGGGTGTCGGTGCTGACCACGACGCGCCCGTCGTCGGCCGCGAGGACGGCCGCGTCGTCGCCGGGGCCCAGCAGCGCGGGCGGGCCCCCGGCGAGCCGGGGCAGGATGCGATCAAGGAGCTCCCCCTCGCTCAGCTCGCCGACGGTCAGGGGCAGCGGGGACGTGCGCACCAGCCCAGCCTAGTAGTCTGGAGAGAGGCCCGGCTGTTCCGGACACACCCCTTTCCCGTCCTGAGGAGAACCACGTCATGCGCGCATCGGCGATCGTTTCCGCCCTCGCGCTCGCAGTCTCGCTGTCCGCCTGCAGCGCCCCTGTCGTCGTCGAGCCCGCTCCTGACGCCGCCAATCCGGCCTGCGCCCCTGAGATGATCGCCGTCCCCGATTCCATCGGCGACGCGACGCTGCGCAAGACCACCAGCCAGGCGACCGCCGTGTGGGGCGATCCGGCCGCCGTCGTCCTCCGGTGCGGTGTCGCCTCGCCGGGCCCCACCACGGATCGCTGCGTCACCGTGAATGGGGTCGACTGGGTCATCCGGGAAACCGCGCCCACGGCCAGCTCCTCGCCGAGTGGGAAGGCCTCTCCGAACACCCAACCTCAGCCGAGTGCGCAGCCTCAGCCGAGTGGGCAGCCGACGGCGACTGCGGACGACGGCGCGAACGGCACCTACATCCTCACGACCTTCGGGCGGACGCCGGCAACGGAACTGGTCCTCGACACGTCCAAGATCAGCTCGGCGACCGTCCTCGCGTCCCTCGCCTCGGCCGTGGCCAAGGTTCCGCAGACCGCAAAGTGCGTGGGCCAAGCCGAGGTGGCCCAGCTCCCCCAGGGCTGAGGGCCGCTACGGCTGGTGGGTGGCGGCCGGTTCCCGAGGTTTACCGCAGGCCCGTGGGGCGCTCGAGCGCGAGCTGGATGAGCTCATCGATGAGGTCGTGGTAAGGGAGGCCGGTCGCCGCCCACATCTGCGGGTACATGCTGATCGGCGTGAAGCCGGGCATCGTGTTGATCTCATTGATGATGAGCTCGCCCTCGGGCGTGTAGAAGAAGTCGACCCGGCTCAGGCCCTCCGCCGAGACCGCATCGAAGGCGATCGCCGCCTGCTCGCGGACCCGGGCGATGGCCTCCTCCGGAAGGTCGGCCGGGCAGCTCAGGGCGGCAGCGTTGTCCTCGACGTACTTGGCCTCGAAGTCGTAGAAGGCGTGAGCGGGGCCCTGGACCACGATCTCCCCGGGGAGGGAGGTCCGGGGAGGCTCGCTCCCCCGCCCCTCGAGGACGCCGCACTCGATCTCGCGTCCGGTGATCCCGGCCTCGATGACGATCCGGAGATCATGCCGACGTGCCTCCGTGATCGCAGCGTCCAGATCCTCGGGCCGCTCGACACGGCTGATCCCGACCGAGGACCCAGCCCGGCACGGCTTCACGAAGACGGGGTATCCGAGGCGGTCGACGGCGGCACGCACCTCGTCCGGGTCACGGCGCCATTCCTTGTCGGTCACGGCGACATACGGGCCGACTGTGAGACCTGCCGCCTTGAACGCGACCTTCATGAAATGCTTGTCCATGCCCACCGCCGAAGCGAGGACTCCCGCGCCGACGTACCGCACGTCGGCAAGCTCTAGGAGCCCTTGGACCGTGCCGTCCTCGCCGAAGGCGCCGTGGAGGAGGGGGAAGACGACATCGACGTCACCCAGTTCCCTCGGCACCTCGTTGGGACGGGTCACCACAAGCCCTGGCCGACCCGCACCGCCCGCGAGCCGCACGGTCTCGGCCCCCGGACGCACCTCGGGCATCTCTCCCGCGTTGAGCGCCCACTGCTGCCAGTCGCCGTCGCTCAAGACCCACTGGCCGTCCTTGGCGATGCCGACCGGCACCACCTCGTACTTGTCCTTGTCGATGGCGTTCATGACGCCCGCGGCCGTGACGCAGCTGACCGCGTGTTCGCTCGACCGCCCTCCGAACAGGAGCGCGACGCGGACCTTTCGCCCGGACGATGCAGGGAGGGACACGCTATCCGCCTTCCGACTTGAGCTCCCGCGCGAGCAGGAGCGATTCGAGCTGGTTCACCTCGAGGCGCCCGGCGAGCACGCCGACCACCGCTTCCGTGATGGGCATCTCCACGCCCACGCGCCGCGCGAGTTCGCGCACGGCGGGCGCGGACTTGATGCCCTCCGCCACCTGGGTCATGTGGCTGCCGAGTTCTTCGACGCTGAAGCCCTGCCCGAGCAGGGTCCCCGCAGTGTGGTTGCGGGAGAGCTTGGACGCGCAGGTCGCGACGAGGTCGCCCAGACCCGCAAGCCCGGCCAACGTCTGCGGATCGGCGCCGAGGGCCACGGCCAGACGGGTGGTCTCGGCGAGGCCGCGCGTCATCACAGAGGCCTTCGTGTTGTCGCCCATGCCCTTGCCCTCGCAGATCCCGACGCACAGGGCGATGACGTTCTTGACGATGCCGCCGATCTCGGCGCCGACGACGTCGGTCGAGGTGTAAGGGCGGAAATACGGCGCGGTGCACACGCGGGCGATGCGGAGCGCGAGGGCCTCATCCGAGCAGGCGACGACCGACGCAGTGGGCTCGCGCCGCGCAATCTCCATTGCCAGGTTGGGACCTGAGAGGACGGCGATGCGGTCTGCGGGCACGCCTGCGACCTCGGTGATGACCTCGCTCATCCTCAGATCGCTGCCCGCCTCGAGGCCCTTCATGAGGGACATGACCACGGCATCGGAGGGGAGGAGCCCCCGCCATTGCGCGAGCTGGTCCCGCAGCGACTGGGCGGGAACGGCGAACACCACCAGCCCGGCGCCCGCCATCGCTTCGGCCGGATCGGTCGTGGCGGTGATCCCGTCGGGGAGCTCGATGTCCCCGAGGTACCGCTCGTTGCGCCGGCGGTTGATATCCGCGATCGTCTCGGGATTGCGGCCCCAGATGGTGATCCTGCGGGCCACGCCCGTGGCGGCGGCAGCGTCCGCGAGCACCTTCGCGAACGTTGTCCCCCAGCTTCCCGCGCCGAAGACGGCGATCCTGCCGAAGTCCGGCCCCCCGTCGGCGTGAGGCTCGGCAACGCCAGAGGCGAGGCCAGCGCTCACGCGGAGGCTCCGCCGTCGTTCGCGGGGCTCTGTGTGCCGCGGGCGACGTCCCGGCCGTGGCGCATCTGCTGGTGCGCCGAAGGGTCCCACCGCTGCGCAGGCGGCTGCTCGCCCCGGAGCTCGGCGAGGAGCGCCGTGATCGCGTCCATGATCTTGTCCGTGGCCGCGAGGAGAGTCGTCTTGTCGAGCGGGCGGCCTTCGAACTCGGTCAGGTCCACGGGGTCCCCGACGAGAACGCGCACGCGCTTCCTGGGCCAGACGTAGAAACGCTTGGCGTACCGCGGGAAGACCTCCTGGGCCCCCCAATGGGCAATGGGGACTACCGGAGCTCCGGTCTTGAGCGCGAGCCGGGCCGCTCCCGTGTGCCCCTTCATGGGCCACAGATCGGGGTCACGGGTGAGCGTGCCTTCGGGGTAGATCAGGATGGCGCCGCCGTCCCCGAGCACCTCGCGCGCCACCTCGAGGGACTGCCCAGCCCCCGTGCCGCTGCGGTCCACGGGGATCTGCTTCGTGGACCGCATGATCTGCCCGACGACTGGAGGCTTGAACAGGCCGGCCTTGGCCAGGAAGTGGGGCGGGCGGCCGTTGTTGTACAGCATGTGGCCCACGACGAGCGGGTCGATCTCGGTGCAGTGGTTGGGGCACGCAATGAAGCCACCGGCTGGCAGCTTCTCGGTGCCCAGCCACTTCCGGCCCATCAGCGCGTTCATGAGCGGGCGCACCACGGCGCCGGCGATCGCGAAGGCGACGCGCTCGCCAGTGCTCTCCGCCGCCGTCGCCCGGGTCACGCCGCTTCCTCGAGGTCGAAGTCCGCGCCGAGCCCAGCTAGCTTGTCGGTGAAGTGCTCGTACCCGCGTTTGATGACGTCGATGCCCGTCGCGCGGGAGGTGCCCTCAGCAGCGAGCGCCGCGATGAGGTGGCTGAACCCGCCTCGCAGGTCCGGCACGTTGAAGTCCGCGCCATGCAGCTCGCTCGGACCCGAGATGACGGCGGAGTGGAGGAAGTTCCGCTGCCCGAAGCGGCACGGGACGCTGCCGAGGCACTCGCGGTGGACTTGGATCTGGGCCCCCATCCTGCGCAGCGCCTCGGTGAAGCCGAAGCGGTTCTCGTAGACCGTCTCGTGGACAATCGAGACCCCGTCCGCTTGGGTCAGCGCGACCACGAGGGGCTGCTGCCAGTCGGTCATGAAGCCAGGGTGGACGTCGGTTTCGAGGACGAGCGGCGAGAGCTTCCCTCCCTTATGGAAGAAACGGATCCCGTCGTCGAGGATCTCAAGGCCCCCGCCGAGCTTCCTGAACGTGTTGAGGAATGTCATCATGTCCCGCTGGAGGGCGCCTTCGACGAAGATCTCCCCCTTGGTCACGAGAGCTGCAGAGGCCCACGAAGCCGCCTCGTTGCGGTCGGGAAGGGCCGTGTGGACGTAGCCGCCCAGAGTCGGGACGCCCTCGATCCGGATCGTCCGGTCCGACTGTATGGAGATGAGCGCGCCCATCTTCTGCAGGACCGCGATGAGGTCCACAATCTCGGGTTCGGTCGCCGCGCCTGTCAGCTCGGTGATGCCCTCTGCGCGGGTGGCACTCAGCAGGACCTGCTCCGTGGCGCCGACGCTCGGGTATGGCAGCGAGATCTTGGCGCCCTTCAGGCCCTTGGGCGCGGAGATGCTGATGCCACCCGGGCGCTTGTCTACCACGGCCCCGAACTCGCGGAGGACGTTCAGGTGGTAGTTGATCGGGCGGTCCCCGATGCGGCAGCCGCCAAGGTCCGGGATGAAGGCCTCGCCGATCGCGTGGATGAGCGGGCCGCAGAAGAGAATGGGGATGCGCGAATCGCCGGCATGGGCGTCGATGTCTGCGACCTGCGCAGTGCGGGCGTTGGCGGGGTCTAGGATCAGCTCCCCCGGCGCATCCTTCCTGATGCCCACGCCGTGCAGCGCGAGGAGGTTCGTGACGACCTCCACGTCCTTGATCTCCGGGACGTTGCGGAGGATCGACGGCTCGTCACCGAGCAGCGCGGCGACCATCGCCTTCGGGACGAGGTTCTTGGCCCCGCGGACGGCTACCCGTCCCGAGAGCGGAACGCCGCCGCGGATGGTCAGGACACTGCTCATCGATTGTGCTTCCTCACTGCTCGCCTGCCCCACGGCGTGGCCGCGGACCTTGCTAAGCATAGAAGCTCGCGAGGTGGGCCGCGAAACGCCAAGCGGGCGCGCCTCCCCTTAGGGACGGCACGCCCGCCAGGTTCCGCCGAGTCAGGACTTGGCCGGGAGCGTGGTGGGCTTGAACGAAGGCCGGGTCGCCTCGTAGGCGGCGATCTCGTCTTCGTGCTGGAGGGTCAGCCCGATGTCGTCGAGGCCCTCGAGGAGGCGCCAGCGCGTGTAGTCGTCGATCTCGAAGGGGGCCACGATGTTCCCGCAGGTGGCCGTCTTCGACTTCAGGTCCACGGTGATCTGGGTGCCCGGGTGGTTCTCGAGCTCCTTCCAGATCAGCTCGATGTCGTCCTGCGCCACGCCGGCGGCGAGGAGGCCCTGCTTGCCGGAGTTGCCGCGGAAGATGTCCGCGAACCGGGACGAGAGGACTGCCTTGAACCCGTAGTCCTTGAGCGCCCAGACAGCGTGCTCGCGGGACGACCCGGTGCCGAAGTCAGGGCCTGCCACGAGGACCGAGCCGCGGTTGAACGGCTCTTGGTTGAGGATGAACTGCTCGTCCTTGCGCCATGAGGAGAACAGGGCGTCCTCAAAGCCAGTCCGGGTGATCCGCTTGAGGAAGACGGCGGGGATGATCTGGTCGGTGTCGACGTTGCTCTGGCGCAGCGGCACGCCGATCCCGGTGTGGGAGGTGAACTTCTCCATGGTTTTCTCCGTAATGTCTGGGCGGGGCCGGCTCAGGCGGCGCTGCTGGCGGCGGTGGCGGGCACGGGATCGAGGTCCGACGGCGACGAGAGGGTTCCGCGGATCGCGGTCGCCGCGGCGACGACGGGCGAGACAAGGTGGGTCCGGCCGCCCTTGCCCTGACGGCCCTCGAAGTTGCGGTTCGAGGTCGACGCGCACCGCTCGCCCGGGGCCAGCTGGTCCGGGTTCATGCCCAGGCACATCGAGCAGCCCGCGAAGCGCCACTCGGCGCCGAAGTCCTTGAACACCTGGTCCAGGCCCTCCGCCTCGGCCTCGAGGCGCACCCTTGCCGAGCCGGGGACCACGAGCATGCGCACGTTCGGATCCTTCTGGCGGCCGCGGATGACGTCCGCCGCAGCACGCAGGTCCTCCAGACGGGAGTTGGTGCACGAGCCCAAGAACACCGTGTCCACGCGGATTTCCTTCATCGGGGTGCCTGCCTCGAGCCCCATGTACTGCAGCGCTCGGCGCGCGTTGGCCTTCGAGTTCTCGTCGGCGAACGCCTCGGGGTCCGGGACGGCCTGCGAGAGCGAGACGCCCTGGCCGGGGTTGGTGCCCCACGTGACGAAGGGCTCGAGCTCGTCCGCGTCGAGGAACACCTCGGCGTCGAAGACCGCGTCCTCGTCGGTGTGCAGGGTGTCCCAATACTCGACCGCGGCGTCCCAGTCGGCGCCCTGCGGGGCGTGCGGGCGGCCCTGCATGAAGGCGTACGTCGTCTCGTCCGGCGCGACCATCCCGGCGCGGGCACCGGCTTCGATCGACATGTTGCAGATCGTCATGCGCGCCTCCATGGACAGCGCGCGGATGGCGGACCCGCGGTACTCGAGCACGTAGCCCTGGCCGCCGCCGGTGCCGATCTTGGCGATGACCGCCAAGATGATGTCCTTCGAGCTCACGCCCGGCTTGAGTGTGCCCTCGACGTTGATGGCCATCGTCTTGAACGGCTTGAGCGGCAGCGTCTGGGTGGCCATGACGTGCTCGACCTCGGAGGTGCCGATGCCCATGGCGAGGGCACCGAAGGCGCCGTGGGTGGACGTGTGCGAGTCACCGCACACGATCGTCAGGCCAGGCTGGGTCAGGCCGAGCTGCGGTCCCACCACGTGGACAATGCCCTGCTCCTTGTCCCCGAGGGGATGCAGACGCACGCCGAACTCGTGGCAGTTCGCCCGCAGCGTTTCGATCTGGGTCCGGCTCGTCGGGTCCGCGATCGGCTTGTCGATGTCCAGCGTCGGGGTGTTGTGGTCCTCCGTCGCGATCGTCAGGTCCGGGCGTCGCAGACGGCGGCCCGCGAGACGGAGGCCCTCGAACGCCTGCGGAGAGGTCACCTCATGCACCAGGTGCAGGTCGATGTAGAGAAGGTCAGGCTGGCCAGCCTCGCCCTTGCGCACAACATGCGCATCCCAGACCTTCTCGGCCAGAGTGCGTCCCATGGCCAGCTCCCTTCGTTCGCTCGCGCCGTCGGCGCCTGTCATACCAGTCCAGCAGGCGGCTCGTCCTGCGGCCACCCCATCGACTTGCATCTCAGATATTGAGACGGCAATATCAATCTATGGACAATTCTAGTGGCGTCGGCGTGATCGACAAGGCCGCAATGGTACTTGATGCCCTCGAGGCCGGCCCGACCACGCTCGCGCAGCTCGTGGCGGCGACGGGTCTCGCCCGCCCGACCGTTCACCGGCTGGCGCTTGCCCTTGTCCACCACCGCCTCGTGGCCCGCGACATCCAGGGGCGGTTCGTGCTCGGTTCGCGCCTCGTTGAGCTCGCGTCCGCGGCCGGAGAGGATCGCCTTATCGCCGCCGCCGGCCCCATTCTCGTCCAACTCCGCGACGCCACGGGCGAGAGCGCCCAGATCTTCCGGCGCCAGGGCGACTGGCGCGTGTGCGTCGCGTCCGCGGAGCGGCCCGTCGGCCTCCGCGACACGATCCCCGTGGGCACCCAGCTCACCATGAAGGCCGGATCCGCTGCGCAGATCCTCGTGGCTTGGGAGGATCACGACCGCCTCCTCGAGGGCCTCAACAACGCGCGCTTCACCCCCACCGTCCGCGCAGGCGTACGACGGCGGGGCTGGGCCCAGTCCCTCGGCGAACGCGAGCCCGGGGTCGCCTCAGTCTCGGCACCCGTGCGGGGCCCGTCCGGCCGCGTCATCGCAGCCGTCTCGATCTCGGGTCCCATCGAACGCCTGACCCGGCAGCCGGGACGTCAGCACGCCGAAGTCGTGTGCAGCGCCGCGCGCCTCCTCACCGAGGCACTCCGCAAGGGCAACGACTGATGACGGCCTACGCAGTCTTCCTGAGGGGGGTCAACGTGGGCGGGATCAACCTCAAGATGGCGGATGTCCGCGCCACAATCTCCCGTCTGCCGGTCAGCGACGTCTCCACGCTGCTCGCGAGCGGGAACATCGTCCTTCGCTCCGAGCTGGACGCCGCCGAACTCAAGGAGACGATCCAGACGGCCCTGCGGACGGCGTTCGGGTACGACGCGTGGGTCATCGTCATGACCGCCCCGGACGTGGCCGCCACGATTGATGCCTGCCCGTATCCCTCCGACGACCCCTCGACGCATTCGTACGTGACCCTGTCCTCGGACCCTGCCGTGCTGGACGAGCTCTGGGACCTGGCCGCGGCGGACGGAACCGAACATACCCGCCTCTCTCCCTTCGCGACCGCGTGGCTCGCCCCCGTCGGAGCCACCCTCGACAGCGCGATGTCGAAGGCCACGGGAAAAGCCAAATTCAAGGCCACGACGACCACGCGAAATCTCCGCACGATGCTGAAGGTGAAAGCCGCCGCGGACAAACTGGCCACGCGATAAAACAAAGAGCGTCCCGGTCGTGACGACCGGGACGCTCTTTGGCAGTGACCCCAGCGGGATTCGAACCCGCGTTACCGCCGTGAGAGGGCGGCGTACTAGGCCGCTATACGATGGGGCCTCTTCACTGCAAGCGCCTTTTCGAAAAAAGGCTTCTCGAAAATAGCTGCGGATTACTCCACAGCCATTCCGTGACCCCAGCGGGATTCGAACCCGCGTTACCGCCGTGAGAGGGCGGCGTACTAGGCCGCTATACGATGGGGCCAGTACTTTCACCGTCAGACCCGCTAATCGCTCACGGGGCGTCAGGAGCTGGGATACCAGGACTCGAACCTAGAATGACGGTACCAGAAACCGTAGTGTTGCCAATTACACCATATCCCAAGGCGTGTTCCGGGCCGGTGTCCCTGAACCATCGGTTCAAGTCCCTCCGTGCCCCTCAGCACGAGTAATTACTTTACTGGAACACTCGCCCGCCTGCCAAATCGCCCACGCCGTCTGCCGCCGGGCGGGAGTCTAGGCCGATGAGGGCAGGCAGCTCGGTGAGGCTGGGGATCTGCTCGCGCACCAAAGGAGCGAGATCCTCGGGCAAGGACCGCCCGAGACGATTGAGCCAGACCCCCCGCAGCCCAGCAGCCTCCGCGCCGAGGACGTCATGATGCGGATTGTCGCCCACGTAGACAGTCTGCTCGGGGGACGAGCCTACCAGCCGAAGTCCTTCGTGGAAGATCGCCGGGTCCGGCTTGGCCGCCCCCACCGCGTCGATCCCCACGAGGATCTTGATCCGCTGCAGACCCGCATGATCGAGCTTTGCCCGCTGGTAGTCGTGGACGTTGTTGCTCACAGCCCCATAGGCGATTCCCGCGGCCTCCAGCGTGTCGAGCAAGGGGGCTACGTCGTCGAACGCGCGCACGTAGCGCGGCTGAGCCGTCTCGTACGCTTCAAGCCATGCCCGCGCCGCCACCTGGTCCACGAAGGCCGTCCCGGCGTTCGCGAGGCACCGCTCGGCGCGCAGCACACGCTGCTCGGCGAACGTGATCTCGCCCGCTACGTATTGGTCGTAGATGTCGTCCGAACCGCGGGTGAAGGTATGGCAGAACGCGGCCCATCCGGCCTCGTCGAGGTCGACGTACGCGGCCGTGACCTCGCGCAGGGCGCGGTGCATTGCCCCTTCGAGGTCCACGAGCGTCTCGTCGATGTCGAGCAGGACCGCGGCGACGCGGGAGGTGTCAGCCACGGAAGGCCTTGAGGCGGGCCAGCGAGGACTCCTTGCCGAGGATGACCATCGACTCGAAGAGCGGCGGCGACACGCGGCGGCCAGAAACAGCCGTGCGCACCGGGCCGAAGGCGAGCCGCGGCTTGATGCCCAAGCCCTCGACGAGCGCCGACCGCAGCGCCTCCTGGACTGCCTCGGCCGTCCACTCCGCCAGCGGTTCCAGCGCCCCGATCGCGGCATCGAGCACTTCGGTGAGGTTCTCAGGGAGACCCTTCCGCGCGTCGTCCTCCACGGTGATCGCGGAGTCGTCGGCGAACAGGAAGCCGAGCATGCCGGGGGCCTCGCCGAGCAGCGTGATGCGTTCCTGGACGAGCGGCGCGGCTTCGGTGAGGATCTGCTTCTCGCGCGATGTGAGATTCTCCCCGACGATGCCCGTGGCGCGCAGATACGGCAGGAGGCGGTCCCGGAAATCCTCGGGTGCCAACATGCGGACGTGCGTGCCGTTGATGGCCTCCGCCTTCTTCTGGTCGAACCGCGCGGGGTTTGGCAGAACATCCTTGATGTCGAAGTTCTCGGTCAGCTGCTCCACCGTGAAGATGTCCTCGTCCGCGGAGAGCGACCAGCCCAGCAGCGCCAAGTAGTTGAGGAGGCCTTCTGGGATAAAGCCGCGGTCGCGGTGGTGGAACAGATTCGACTGCGGATCGCGCTTCGAAAGCTTCTTGTTGCCTTCGCCCATGACATAGGGAAGGTGGCCGAACAGCGGCATATACGCGGCCACGCCGACGGCGTGCAGGGCGTGGTACAGGGCTACCTGACGCGGCGTCGAGGACAGGAGGTCTTCGCCCCGCAGGACGTGGGTGATCCCCATGAGCGCGTCATCGACCGGGTTGACGAGCGTATACAGCGGCGAGCCGTCAGCGCGCACCAGGACGAAGTCCGGCACCGACCCGGCCTTGAAGCGGATTTCCCCCCGGATGAGGTCATCGAAGACCACGTCCGTCTCCGGCATGCGGAAGCGGAGCACCGGTTCGCGGCCCTCGGCCCGGAACGTCGCGATCTGCTCGGGGGTCAGGTCCCGGTCGGAGTTGTCGTAGCCGAGCTTGGGGTCACGGCCCGCCGCGCGGTGTCGCGCCTCGATCTCGTCGGGGGTCGAGTAGGACTCGTAGAGGAATCCCGCGTCCTTGAGCTTCGCAGCGACGTCCTTGTACAGGTCGAGCCGGCGAGACTGCCGGTACGGCTCGTGAGGGCCGCCGACGTCAATGCCCTCGTCCCAGGTCAGCCCGAGCCAGCGGAGCGCTTCGACGATCTGCTCGTAGCTCTCCTCCGTGTCCCGCTGCGCGTCCGTGTCTTCGATGCGGAACACGAACCTGCCGCCCGTGTGGCGCGCATAGGCCCAGTTGAAGAGGGCCGTGCGGACCATGCCCACATGGGGCGTGCCGGTCGGCGATGGGCAGAAGCGGACGCGGACCGGGGTGTCCGGAGTGACGGAGGGGATGGAGTTGGCGTCGTGCAGCTCAGCGGCGGAAGTCATAGTGACCCTATTCTAGGCCGCTGGCGAAGCCCCTCCCCCCGGACGCCCAGGGGTGGTCAGCGGCGCACGATGGGGTTCGAGAGCGTTCCGATGCCCTCGATTTCGACGTCGACCCGGTCGCCCTCGGTGACCAGGCCCACACCGGCCGGCGTGCCGGTCATGATCACGTCCCCGGGAAGAAGCGTGAACGCCTGCGAGACGGCCGCGACGAGCTCCCGCACCCCGAACACCATGTCCGCCGTCGTGCCGTCCTGCACCACGCTCCCATTGAGCCGCGTCACAAGCGAGAGGTCCTCGGGATCGAGCTCGGTTTCGATCCACGGTCCGAGCGGCGACGACGTGTCGAAGGACTTGGCCCGGGCCCACTGGACGTCGGAGCGCTGCTTGTCCCGCGCGGTGAGGTCATTGCCCACGGTGTACCCGAAGATCACGTCGTCCGCCTTCTCAGCGGGAACGTCCTTGCAGATCCGGCCGATCACCACGCAGAGCTCGCCCTCGTAGGAGACCTCCTCGGTCCACTCGGGCAGGACCACCGGATCGCCCGGTCCCACGACGGCCGTGTTGGCAACGAGGAACATGGCCGGCTCGGTGGGGAGCTCGTTCCCGAGCTCCTTGGCGTGGTCGGCGTAGTTGCGCCCGATGCCTACGACCTTGCTGCGGGGGATGATCGGCGCGAGAAGCCGGACGTCGTCAAGGCGGTGCGTCTGCCCGGTCGGAGTGACTCCTTGATAGAAGGGGTCGCCCTTGATCACCGCAACCTGCTCGTTGCCGGGATCACCATGGACAACTCCGTAGACAGGCGCCGCATCCGCAGCAGAATCAATGACAAAACGGGCGATGCGCATGGCCTCACCCTATCGCGGTCCGCCACTCAGACGACGACGGCGCCTCCCCAAGCCGGGGACGCGCCGTCGTGCGTTGAACGGGTTGAGCGATGCCTAGGCGAGCCTTGTCAGCCAGCCGTGGAGGTCCTCCACGGCGCCCGTCTGGATGCCGAGAAGCTGCTCGCGGATGCTCATGGCCACCGAGTCCGGCCCAGGCGGCGGCGAGACCAGGGAGCCGTCGGCCGTCTTGAGCTCGCTGATCGGCGTGATGACCGCGGCCGTGCCGCACGCGAAGACCTCCGCGAGGGTGCCGTCGGCCACCGAGGCGCGCCACTCGTCGATCGTGATCTTGCGCTCCTCGACGGAGAGCCCGCGGTCTGACGCAAGCTGGAGGACCGAGTCGCGTGTCACCCCGTGGAGAATGTTGCCGTTCAGTGCGGGAGTGACGAGCCGGCCGTCGGTGAAGACGAAGACGATGTTCATGCCCCCGAGCTCCTCGACGGCGTTGTCGTTGTACGGGTCCAGGAAGAGGACCTGCTTGCAGCCATGCGCCTCGGCCTCGAGCTGGGCTGCGAGCGACGCCGCATAGTTGCCGCCGCATTTTGCCTCGCCCGTGCCGCCGTGGCCTGCCCGCGCGAAATGCTCCGAGAGCCAGATGGACACCGGCTTGAGCTCCCCGCCGAAGTAGTTGCCGGCCGGGGAGGCGATCACCCGATACGACACTTCACGCGCCGGACGGACACCGAGGAAGGCCTCCGTGGCGATCATGAAGGGACGAAGGTACAGCGCCTCGCCCTCGCCGCCCGGCACCCAGTCCTTGTCCACCGAGACCAGCTGGCGCAGGGACTCGACGAACAGCTCCGGCGGCAGCTCGGGCAGGGCGAGGCGGCGGGCGGAGCGGTTGAAGCGGTGCGCATTGGCCTCCGCACGGAAGGTCCAGACGCTTCCGTCGGCGTGCCGGTAGGCCTTGAGCCCCTCGAAGATCTCCTGGCCGTAGTGGAGCACAGCCGCTGCTGGGTCCATGGCGATCGGACCGTACGGCTCGATCCGCGCGTCGTGCCAACCCCCACGCCCTTCGGCGTCAACCGACCAGTCGACCACTGCGGTGTGATCCGTGAAGTAGTTGCCGAAGCCGGGGTCCGCGAGGATCGCGGCACGCCGCTCAGCGCTCGTCGGGTTGTCGGTGAGCCGCTGCGCGAAGTCAACGCCGACGGCGTTCTGAGTCATTGGTCCTCCACATCATTCGGGGTTTTGATCCCGTTGGTGCCTATTCATTCCACGGCACTCCCCAGGGCAGGACCCCGGGCTGCCTACAGCTTACGCCTCACAACCGGGCTGCAATCGCGTCGCCGATCTGCGCCGTCGTGCGCCGTTCACCCGCGCCGCGGGACTCGACGTCGGCCCGAACGGCCTCCTCGATCCGCGCGGCCGCTTCGCCCTGGCCCAGGTGGTCAAGCAGCAGCGCGGCGGAGAGGATCGCAGCCGTCGGATCAGCCTTCTGCTGGCCGGCGATGTCCGGCGCCGAACCGTGGACGGGCTCGAACATGGACGGTGCCGTGCCGTCGATGTTGATGTTCCCCGACGCCGCGAGGCCGATTCCGCCCGTCACGGCTCCGGCGAGATCCGTCAGGATGTCCCCGAAAAGGTTGTCCGTCACGATGACGTCGAAACGGGACGGATCCGTGACGAGGAAGATCGTCGCGGCGTCGACGTGGAGATAGTCGTGCTGGACCTCGGGGAACTCGGCCGCAACGGCCTCGACCGTGCGCTTCCACAGGTGACCCGCGTGGACCAGGACGTTGTGCTTGTGCACCAGCGTGACCTTCTTGCGCAGCCGCTGAGAGGCGCGGCGGAAGGCATCGCGGACGACTCGCTCAACGCCATAGGCGGTGTTGACCGACACCTCGGTGGCAATCTCGTGCGGGGTGCCGACGCGCAGCGCGCCCCCGTTCCCGACGTAGGGACCCTCGGTTCCCTCGCGCACCACGACGAAGTCGACCTCGCCGGGCTCGGCCAAGGGGCTGCCGACGCCCGCGTACAGGCGCGAAGGACGGAGGTTGACGCAGTGGTCCAAGGTGAAGCGCAGCTTCAGGAGCAGCTCGCGCTCGATGAGCCCCGACGGGATCCGGGTGTCACCGGGGGCCGCGCCCACCGCGCCGAACAGGATTGCGTCCCGGCCGCGGATGTCGTCGAGGACGTCGTCAGGAAGCGTCTCCCCCGTGGTGAGCCAGTGCTGCGCGCCGAGGCTGTAGTGCGTCTCCTTGACCTCGACGCCCGCGCCGTCGAGCGCCGAGCGGAGGACTTTCAGGGCCTCAGTGGTGACCTCGGGGCCGATGCCGTCGCCGGGGATCACTGCAAGGTCGAGAGTCTGCGTCATGCAGCCACCTTAGCGGGAGCATCCATATGCTGGGCATCCGGTCTCGCTATCCGGACAGCTCGCGTCGAGATCGGGCCCCCTGCCGCCGAGAGATCGGGTCCCCTGCCGCCGAGATCGGGCCGAACGTATTACTCCCCCACATGCGCGGCCTCCCGATGTTATCCACATAGCGATGGGAACCGCTCTCTCAGCCCGCGCTCTCGCTGAAGACTCGGGACATGCACCTCAATCTGAACTACAAGTCAACGCAAGCTCTGAAAGCTCTAGCCGAGCGATCGCCGTCGGCGACTCCGATGTTCCGGCGGTCGGAACTCGTAGCGGCGGGGCTCGAAGAGCAAGCCATCCGAAGTCTGCTCGACGACGGCTCACTCGTTCGCCACCAGCGTGGAGTTTTTTCCCCAGCCCTCGGAACTGTCCCAGACCCCGCGCTTGTGAGAATCCATGCTCATGACGCCGCGTCATCAGGCCAATCACACGTTTACACCCACACATCTGCAGCCCATATCTGGGGGCTGTCCGTGTGGCGTGCTCGCCCGCGCGTGCATGTGGCACACGCGAGCCGCCGAGGCGACGCGGGTCCTCTCAGCGATGTTGTTCGGCACAATCAGCGAGTCCCCGCTCGGGATGTCCGACTAGTGGACGGTCTCAGAGTGACTTCGCTCGAACGGACAGTCGTCGACTGTGCGCGGCTTCTGCCGTTCGAGCAGGCCGTGGTCATCGCCGATTCCGGCCTATCCCGAGGCGCGGACGAAGCAGTCCTCCAACGGCTCGTCAGCGAGGGAAAAGCAACTCGGGGAATCCGCAAGGTGCGCGAGGTCCTCCTGGCGGCTGACGGCCGGTCCGAATCACCCGCGGAGAGCCGGTTTCGCCTGCTGCTCGCCGAGTGGAACCTCCCGGAACCGGAACTCCAGCTCTGGATTACGACCATAGGGGGCCGGGAACGAGTGGATTTCGGGTGGCCGAGGCGACGCATTGTCATCGAGGTACACGGCTACGGGAAGTACTTCGATTACCTTCCGATAGACGAAAAGGTCGCTCAGCAGCAGGCGCGTGAAGGGCGGCTTGTCGCCGCCGGCTGGCGAGTGCTCAATGTCTATTGGCCCGAACTCGACGACCCGGTCACCTTGGGCAGGAGAGTCAAGGCCTTCGTGCGAACACCTCATGCTGCTGTGGAGCTGCGGTGATTAGCCGATCTCAGCGCCACACGGCCCGACCTCGGCACCACACCACCCGACCTCGGCGGCACACGGCCCGACCTCGCGTCAGGCTTCGGTCGGCTCCTCGTACTTCGGGAAGATCGGCGCCGGGGCGGGCAGGTTCGTTCCCGGGACGATGCGCGCACCGAGGGCCGAGAACTGCCGGGCGTCACCCTCCGGCTGGCCGAGGGCACCGAGCAGCTTCGCGGCGGACCCGGGCATGACCGGCTGGACCAGCACCGACACGATCCGCAGCACTTCAAGGGTCACGTACAGCACCGTGGCCATGCGGGCGGGGTCGGTCTTACGCAGGACCCAGGGGGCCTGCTCCGCGAAGTACGCGTTGGTGTCGCCGAGCACACCCCAGATGGCCTCGAGCCCGCGGCTGAACTCCTGCTTCTCGAACGCGGCACGCGTCGCTTCGAGCAGGCCGTCGGCGGCCTCGAGCAGTGCCTTGTCGGCGGCCGTCAACTCCCCCGGCTCGGGTACGACCCCGTCCAGGTTCTTGGCGACCATCGACAGCGACCGCTGCGCGAGATTCCCGAGATTGTTCGCCAGGTCGGCGTTCATGCGCCCCACGATGGCATCGTGGTTGTAGCTGCCGTCTGCACCGAATGGCACCTCGCGGAGCAGGAAGTAGCGCACCTGGTCCAGGCCATACTGGCTGATGAAGTCCCGCGGGGCCACGACGTTGCCGAGCGACTTGGACATCTTGACGCCGTTGTTCTGCAGGAAGCCGTGAATCATCACGCGCCGCGGCACCTCGATCCCGGCGCTCATGAGGAAGGCCGGCCAGTAGACCGCATGGAAGCGCGAGATGTCCTTGCCGATCACGTGCACGTCGGCGGGCCAGTACTTCTGGAAGGACTCGGAGTCGACGTCGGGGAAGCCAACACCGGTGAGGTAGTTGGTGAGGGCGTCGACCCACACGTACATGACGTGCCCGGGGGCGTCGGGGACGGGGATCCCCCAGTCGAAGGTCGTCCGAGAGATCGAGAGGTCCTCGAGTCCACGCTTGACGAACGAGATGACTTCGTTGAACCGGTACTGTGGCGCGCCGAACTCCGGCTGCGCTGAATAGAGCTCGAGGAGCTTGTCCTGATACGCCGAGAGCCGGAAGAAGTAGCTCTCCTCGGCGGTCCAGGTGACTTCGGTATCGGTCTCCTTCGAGTACCGGACGCCATCGCGCACCACGGTCTCATCCTCGGTGTAGTACGCCTCGTCGCGCACCGAATACCAGCCCTCGTACTTGTCGAGGTAGATGTCCCCGGTCTGCTCCATGCGCTTCCAGATCGCCTGGGCGGAGGCATAGTGGTCCGCATCGGTGGTGCGGATGAACCGGTCATAGCTCACGCCCAACGCCGCGTGGGTCTCCTTGTAGAGTTCCACGTTGCGGTCCACCAGTTCCTTGGGCGCGATGCCTTCCTTCTGGGCGGACTGTGCGATCTTGAGCCCGTGCTCGTCAGTGCCCGTGAGGAAGAAGACGTCGTAGCCGTCCAGCCGCTTGAAGCGCGCCATCGCATCGGTCGCGATGTACTCGTAGGCGTGGCCGATGTGCGGCTCGCCGTTCGGGTACGTGATGGCGGTGGTGATGTAGAACGGGGTCTTCTCTGCTGCGGACGTCACCCTAAGAATTTACCGGATCCGCGAGACAGGCGCGGCGAATGCGTCAACGGACGACGGCGGGCCCCACCGCATGAGGTGAGGCCCGCCGTCGTCGTGCTCGTCTTGGTGATCTAGCTGCGCCGAGCTAGCTAGGGACTAGTCCTCGAGGTCGATCTCCCGCACCGCAGTCGCGCCGATCTCGCTCTTGACGGTATCGAGCACGGTGGCCGGGATCTTCGAGTCGACCGTGAGGAGCGCCATCGCCTCGCCAGCCTGCTCGGCACGGGCCACCTGCATGCCGGCGATGTTGACGCCGTTCATGCCGAGGATGTGGCCGATCGTTCCGATGACGCCTGGGCGGTCAGCGTAGGTCATCACGACGAGGTGCTCGGAGATGGGGATCTCGAGGTCGTAGCCGTTGATGCCCACGAGCTTCTGGATCTGCTTAGGACCGGTCAGGGTACCAGCGACCGAGACCTGGCTGCCATCGGTCAGCAGGCCGCGAATGGTCAGGACGTTCCGGTAGTCCTCCGCCTCCGACGTAGTGAGCAGACGCACCGCAACGCCGCGCTGCTCCGCGAGGACCGGCGCGTTGACATAGGAGACCTTCTCGGAGACGACATCCGTGAACACGCCCTTCAGCGCGGCGAGCTCAAGGGACTTGACGTCGAGCGAGGCGATCTCGCCCGCGACCTCGACGTCGATCTGCGCCACCGGCTCGTGGCTCAGGGCGGTGAAGATGCGGCCGAGCTTCTCGATCAGCGGAATGCCCGGGCGCACGTCGGGGGCAATGACGCCGCCGGCCACGTTGACGGCATCCGGGACGAGCTCGCCGGCAAGGGCGAGCCGCACCGACTTCGCGACCGAGATGCCGGCCTTCTCCTGGGCCTCATCCGTCGACGCGCCGAGATGCGGGGTGACGACCACGTTCGGGTACTCGAAGAACGGGAGATTGGTGCTGGGCTCCTTCTCGAAGACGTCGATGCCCGCGCCCGCGATCTGGCCGGACTCGAGGGCCTTCGTGAGCGCGTCCTCGTCGACGAGGCCACCACGGGCCACGTTGACCACGTACGCGGTCTTCTTCATCTTCTCGAAGGCGTCCGCGCCGAGCATGCCGACGGTCTCCGGGGTCTTCGGCATGTGGATCGTGATGAAGTCGCTCTGTGCGAGGAGTTCATCGAGCGTGACGAGCTTGACGCCGAGCTGGGCGGCGCGCGCCGACGTGACGTACGGGTCGAAGGCGACCACGTTCATCTCGAACGCCTGCATGCGCGCGGCGACGAGGGCCCCGATACGGCCAAGGCCGATCACGCCGAGGGTCTTGTCGAGGAGTTCGATCCCCGCGAACTTGGACCGCTTCCACTCGCCGCCCTTAAGGGAGCCGTTCGCGGCGGGGATGTTGCGGGCGAGGCTCAGGATGTGCCCGCACGTGAGCTCGGCTGCGGACACGATGTTCGACGTCGGCGCATTGACCACCATGACGCCCGCCTGCGTGGCGGCCTTGATGTCGACGTTGTCCAGGCCGACGCCCGCGCGAGCGATGACCTTGAGCTTCTTGGCCGCCGCGATCGCCTCGGCATCCACCTTCGTGGCGGAGCGGACGAGGATCGCGTCGACGTCGGCGATGGCGGGAAGGAGCTGGGAGCGGTCGGCACCGTCGGCGTGACGGATCTCGAAGTCGGGGCCGAGGGCATCGATGGTGGCAGGCGAAAGTTCCTCGGCGAGGAGGACGACGGGCTTCTCGTTGGACACGGGCGGGGCCTCTCCGGTCAGTGGGGCGGATATGGGCGGGACGGGGACGGGCGGCCGGATGCGGGCGGGCGGATCAGCACATCGACCGAGAAGTGTGGCGGACGTCACCGGGGAGGGTGATGACAGCCGGAAGCGGCGGGCGCACGTGCGCCCACCGCTTCGTTCGGCGACTAGCGGGCGACGGAGCCCTCGGTGTAGTCGTCGTTCTGCTTGATCCACGAGAACAGCTTGCGCAGTTCGCGGCCCGTGGCCTCGATCGGGTGATCCTCGCCCTTCTTGCGCAGCTCGAGGAACTCCTTCGCTCCGTTGGCCTGGTCGTCCATGAAGCGCTTGGCGAACGTGCCGTCCTGGATGTCCGCGAGGACAGCCTTCATGTTCTCCTTCACGTGCGGATCGATCACGCGCGGGCCAGAGACGTAGTCGCCGAACTCGGCCGTGTCGGAGACGCTCCAGCGCTGCTTGGCGATGCCGCCCTCGACCATGAGGTCGACGATGAGCTTGAGCTCGTGCAGGACCTCGAAGTACGCGATCTCCGGCTTGTAGCCGGCCTCGGTCAGCGTCTCGAAGCCGTACTGGATGAGCTGCGACGCGCCACCGCAGAGGACGGCCTGCTCGCCGAAGAGATCCGTCTCGGTCTCCTCGGTGAAGGTGGTCTCGATGACGCCGGCGCGGGTGCCGCCGATCGCCTTCGCGTAGGAGAGTGCGAGCTCCTTGGCCTTGCCGGAGGGGTTCTGCTCGACGGCGATGAGGTCCGGAACGCCGCGCCCGGCCTCGAACTCGCGACGCACGATGTGGCCCGGGCCCTTCGGGGCGACGAGGGCAACGTCGACATCGGCCGGGGGCTTGATGAAGCCGTAGCGGATGTTGAAGCCGTGGCCGAAGAACAGGGCGTCCCCGGCCTTGAGGTGATCGGCGATCGACTCCGCGTAGACCTTCGCCTGGACCTGGTCCGGGGTCAGGATCATGATGAGGTCGGCTTCCTCGGCGGCCTGCGCCACCGGGAGGACACGCAGGCCCTCGGCCTCGGCCTTGGACTTGGACTTCGAACCCTCGGCGAGGCCGACGCGCACGTCGACGCCCGAGTCGCGCAGGCTGAGCGCGTGGGCGTGCCCCTGGCTGCCGTACCCGATCACGGCGACCTTGCGGCCCTGGATGATCGAGAGGTCGGCGTCGTCGTCGTAGTAGAGGTGAGTCACTTGATTTCTCCTTGGTACTTCACTGGGAAACTTTCTTCTTAGCTTGCGCGCAGCGCGCGGTCGCTCATCGACCGCGAACCGCGTCCGATTGCGAGGGTGCCCGACTGCACGATCTCGCGGACGCCAAACGGCTCGAGGACGGTGAGAAGCGCATCGAGCTTCTCGGTAGTCCCGGTCGCCTCGACGACGACGGCGTCCGTCGACACGTCGACCACCGAGGCGCGGAACAGCTCCACAGCCTGGGTCACCTGGACCCGGGTCATGGAGTCCGCACGGACCTTGATGAGGACGTGATCACGACGGACCGAGTTCTCGGGCAGCAGCTCGACGATCTTGATGACGTTCACGAGCTTGTTGAGCTGCTTGGTCACCTGCTCAAGGAGGTCGCCCTCGGCATCGACGACGACGGTCACGCGCGAGATCCCTTCGACCTCCGTGGGGCCCACGGCAAGCGAGTGGATGTTGAACGCGCGCCGGGCGAAGAGGCCCGCGACGCGCGTGAGCACGCCCGGCTTGTCCTCGACCAGCACGGACAGGGTGTGGCGGGCCATGCCTCAGTCCTCCTCTTCCCACACAGGCGTGGAATTCCGGGCCACCTGGAT
>NZ_JBQCGQ010000290.1:0-16262 GCF_051955515.1 Sinomonas sp. | reverse complement strand
CGCTGTGCGCGACCTGACCCTCATCACGGGCCAGAAGCCGCAGGTCACCAAGGCCCGCAAGTCGATCGCCCAGTTCAAGCTCCGTGAGGGCATGCCGATCGGCGCCTTCGCGACGCTTCGCGGCGACCGCATGTGGGAGTTCGTGGACCGCCTCGTGACCCTCGCCCTGCCGCGTATCCGCGACTTCCGCGGCCTCAGCGGCAAGCAGTTCGACGGCAACGGCAACTACACGTTCGGCCTCACCGAGCAGGTGATGTTCCACGAGATCGACCAGGACAAGATCGATCGCCTCCGTGGCATGGACATCACGGTCGTCACGACCGCCAAGACCGACGACGAGGGTCGCGCGCTGCTCAAGGCGCTTGGCTTCCCGTTCAAGAACGAAGACTGAATCACTACATGACAGGTCCGCTTGGGTCCTTCGGGATTCGAGTGGAAACCGTCATGAGGAAGGGCACGAGCCCACATGACTATGACTGATCCCGTCGCAGACATGCTCACGCGTCTGCGCAATGCCAACTCGGCCTACCACGACGAGGTTGCCATGCCGTCGTCGAAGCTCAAGGTCCGGGTTGCCGACATCCTCAAGGCCGAGGGCTTCATCGCCGGCTGGAAGGAAGAGGACGCCGAGGTCGGCAAGAAGCTGACCCTGACGCTCAAGTTCGGTCCGAACCGTGAGCGCTCCATCGCGGGCGTCCGCCGCATCTCCAAGCCGGGTCTCCGCGTGTACGCGAAGTCCACGAACCTCCCGCACGTGCTGGGCGGCCTCGGCATCGCCATCCTGTCCACCTCTTCTGGGCTCCTGACCGACCGTCAGGCTGCCAAGAAGGGCGTGGGCGGCGAAGTCCTCGCGTACGTCTGGTAAGGGAAGGAAGGAAGAAGATATGTCCCGCATTGGACGTCTCCCCATCACCGTCCCGTCCGGCGTCGAGATCACGATCGACGGCTCCGTCGTCACCGTCAAGGGTGGCAAGGGCGAGCTCACGCACACTGTGGCGAGCCCGATCGAGGTCAACCTCGAGGACAGCACCCTCTCGGTGACCCGCCCGAACGACGAGCGCATCGCGCGTTCGCTGCACGGTCTCACCCGTACGCTCCTCGCCAACATGATCGAGGGCGTCACCAAGGGCTACGAGAAGAAGCTCGAGATCGTCGGCACCGGTTACCGCGTGCAGGCCAAGGGCTCGGACCTCGAGTTCGCGCTCGGCTTCTCCCACCCGGTGACCGTCTCCGCTCCTGAGGGCATCGCGTTCACGGTGGAGAACCCCACGAAGTTCACCGTGTCCGGCATCGACAAGCAGCGTGTCGGCGAGGTGGCTGCCAACATTCGCAAGCTGCGCAAGCCTGATCCCTACAAGGGCAAGGGCATCCGTTACGCCGGCGAAGTTGTCCGCCGCAAGGTCGGGAAGGCTGGTAAGTAACCATGGGTCTGAGCATCAACAAGAAGCAGCCCGCGAAGTCGCGCACCGCGTCGCGCTCGCGCCGCCACATCCGCCTGCGCAAGCGCATCGTCGGCTCTGCCGAGCGTCCGCGTCTCGTCGTGACGCGCTCTTCGCGCCACGTGGTCGTCCAGGTTGTCGACGACAGCAAGGGCATCACGCTGGTCTCGGCCTCGACGCTCGAGGCTGACCTCCGCGCGTTCGAGGGCGACAAGACCGCCAAGGCCCGTCGCGTCGGCGAGCTCGTCGCCGAGCGTGCCAAGGCTGCCGGCATCGAGTCCGTCGTGTTCGACCGCGGCGGCAACAAGTACCACGGCCGCGTTGCTGCGATTGCAGACGGCGCCCGGGAAGGCGGGCTGGCACTGTGACCGCTGCGAACAACGAGAAGGACAACGTGTCTGAGAATGTGACCGAGGGCGCCGCTGAGGCTGCCGCTCCCGCCACCGAGGACCGCCGCGGCGGTCGTCGTGGCGAGGGCCGCGGTCGCGGCGACCGTGGCGGCCGCGGTGGCCGTGACGGTGGCCGTGACGCCGAGAAGAACCAGTTCGTCGAGCGCGTCGTGACCATCAACCGCGTCGCCAAGGTCGTCAAGGGCGGCCGCCGCTTCAGCTTCACGGCTCTCGTGGTGGTCGGCGACGGCAACGGCACCGTGGGTGTCGGCTACGGCAAGGCCAAGGAAGTTCCCGCGGCCATCGCGAAGGGCGTCGAAGAGGCCAAGAAGTCGTTCTTCCGCGTCCCCCGCGTCGGCACGACCGTTCCGCACCGCGTTCAGGGCGAGGCCGCTGCCGGCGTCGTCATGCTGC
Source organism: Sinomonas sp. (assembly GCF_051955515.1). Classification (GTDB taxonomy): domain Bacteria; phylum Actinomycetota; class Actinomycetes; order Actinomycetales; family Micrococcaceae; genus Sinomonas. The sequence goes on along the minus strand of NZ_JBQCGQ010000290.1, from coordinate 14,020 downwards.
GCCCGGCTGCCCCGGGTACCGGCGTTATCGCCGGTGGTCCGGTGCGCGCCGTCCTCGAGTGCGCTGGCATCCACGATGTGCTCTCGAAGTCCCGCGGCTCCTCGAACGCGATCAACATCGTCCACGCGACGATCGAGGCGCTCAAGGGTCTCGAGGAGCCGCAGGCTGTGGCTGACCGCCGTGGTCTCCCGCTCGAGGAGGTCGCTCCGGCTGCCCTGGTGCGGAACATCCAGAACCAGAAGGCAGGTGTTTGAGTCATGGCGAAGAACCTGGCTCCCTCCGACGCCACGTTGGAGATCACCCAGATCAAGGGCGTCATCGGCGCCAAGCAGAACCAGCGCGAGACGCTGCGCTCCCTGGGCCTCAAGCGCATTGGCCACACCGTCGTCCGCAAGGCCGACGCTGTGACCGTGGGCATGATCAACACGGTTCCGCACCTCGTGAAGGTTGAGGAGGCGAAGTAATGGCTGAGAACGAAACCGAGCAGAAGACTCACGCTCTCAAGGTTCACCACCTGCGTCCGGCCGCCGGCGCCAAGACCGCGAAGACCCGTGTCGGTCGCGGTGAGGGCTCCAAGGGCAAGTCCGCGGGTCGCGGTACCAAGGGTACGAAGGCTCGCTACCAGGTCCGCGCGGGCTTCGAGGGCGGGCAGCTTCCGCTGCACATGCGCCTCCCGAAGCTCCGCGGCTTCAAGAACCCGTTCCGGGTCGAGTACTCCGTGGTCAACCTCGAGCGGCTCGTCGAGCTGTTCCCCGAGGGTGGCACCGTGGGTGTCGAGGAGCTCATCGCGAAGGGCGCCGTTCGCAAGAACCAGCCTGTCAAGGTGCTCGGCAACGGCGACCTGGCCGTGAAGTTCGACATCACCGCGCACGCGTTCTCCGCGTCCGCGGCTGAGAAGATCGCCGCAGCGGGCGGCTCCACGACCGTCCTCTGACGATCCCCGGAGCCCAGCCGAGGCTGTGAGCTGAAGGCCCCTGCCGCCGTCGTGCGCCTGTGCACACGACGCCCGGCAGGGGCCTTTCGCATGCGGAGGCAACGGGCGTGCAACCCCGGAATTATCCTCCGGGGACGGCCAGCCGGTAGACTCGGTTGCTGTACCTCGCTCGCGCAGCAGTCTGCGCGCGGGCCCTGACCCTACGTTCCTCGTGATCGGGGAGGAGAAGCGTGCTCTCTGCCATTGGCCGGGCATTCCGAACGCCGGACCTGCGGCGCAAGCTGCTGTTCACGCTGGGGATCATCGCGATCTTCCGTCTGGGCGCGTTCATCCCCTCCCCAGGGGTCAACTACAGCAACGTCAAGACGTGCCTGTCGCCGCTCGTGAGCGGGCAGGATCAGCAGCAGGGCATCTACCAGCTCATGAACCTGTTCAGCGGCGGTGCGCTGCTGCAGGTCTCGGTGTTCGCGCTGGGGATCATGCCGTACATCACGGCAAGCATCATCGTGCAGCTGCTCCGCGTGGTCATTCCGCGGTTCCAGGAGCTGTACGAGGAGGGCCAGGCGGGGCAGACGAAGCTTACGCAGTACACGCGGTACCTGACGATCGCGCTGGGGCTTCTGAATGCGACGACCCTCGTCTCGCTCGTCCGCTCGGGCCAGCTGTTCCCGAACTGCCAGCTGCAGATCATCCCGGACCAGAGCATCATCACCACGCTCCTCGTCATCATCACGCTCACGGCGGGCACCGGCCTCATCATGTGGATGGGCGAGCTCGTGACGGAGAAGGGCATCGGCAACGGCATGTCGCTGCTCATCTTCACGTCGATCGCCGCGAACTTCCCGGCATCGCTCGGCGCGATCTGGTCCTCGAAGGGCCCGGGCACGTTCTTCATCGTGCTGGTGATCGGCCTCGTCACGATGGCACTGGTGGTGTTCGTCGAGCAGTCGCAGCGCCGTATCCCGGTGCAGTACGCGAAGCGCATGATCGGCCGCCGCACGGTCGGCGGAACCACCACGTACATCCCCGTGAAGGTCAACATGGCCGGCGTCATCCCGGTCATCTTCGCCTCCTCGATGCTGTATCTGCCGGCGCTCGTGGCCCAGTTCAACACTCCGAAGGACGGCTCGAACATCCAGCCGTGGGTCGAGTGGATCAACAACAACCTCACGCGTGGCGATCACCCGGTCTACATGGTGATCTACTTCGTGCTGATCCTCTTCTTCACATACTTCTACGTCGCCATCACCTTCAACCCCGAAGAGGTGGCCGACAACATGAAGAAGTACGGGGGCTTCATCCCGGGCATCCGGGCCGGGAAGCCGACTGCGGATTACCTGCAGTACGTACTTTCGCGCATCACGCTGCCGGGCTCGCTGTACCTCGGCATCGTGGCCCTCATTCCGCTGATCGCGCTCGTGCTGGTCCAGGCCAACACGAACTTCCCGTTCGGCGGCACGTCGATCCTCATCATGGTGGGCGTGGGCCTCGAGACGGTCAAGCAGATCGATGCACAGCTCCAACAGCGACACTACGAAGGACTACTGCGATGACGAGAATGCTGCTTATTGGCCCCCCTGGCTCCGGCAAGGGCACTCAGGCGGAACGGATCTCCGACGGGCTCGGCATCGTCGCCATCTCGACCGGGGATATCTTCCGCTTCAATGTCAAGGAGGAGACTCCGCTCGGCCTTGAGGCCAAGAAGTACATGGACGCGGGCGACTTCGTCCCGGACAGCGTGACGAACAGCATGGTGCGCGACCGCCTCGCGCAGGACGACGTCCGCGACGGCTTCCTCCTCGACGGCTACCCGCGCACCGTAGCGCAGGTGGAGTACCTCGACGAGATCCTGGCGGAGTCGGGCCTGAGCCTCGACGTGGTCCTACAGCACACCGCCGACGACGAGGAGCTCGTCAAGCGACTCCTGGGCCGCGCGCGGGAGACGGGTCGCAGCGACGACAACGAGACCGTGATCCGTCACCGCCTCGAGCTGTACCACACGCAGACGGAGGCAGTCGTCTCGCGCTACGACGAGCGCGGCATCCTGACCAAGGTCGACGGCATCGGCGCCATCGACGAGGTCACCGAGCGTGTTCTGGCCGCCATCAAGAACGGCGCGCCGGATCCCGCCTGAGCCGAATCTGCACAGCAGAAATTGACGACGACGGCGCCACTCGCCTTGAGCGGGCGGCGCCGTTGGCCTGCGGGGAGAGGAATCCTGTGATCGGACAGCGGAAGATCGAGTACAAGAACAACGGACAGCTGCGCATCATGGCGGAGGCCGGAGTGCTGCTCAGCCGGGCTCTGGACGCGGCTGTCGCCGCCGTGGCCCCGGGGGTCTCCACCGATGAGCTCGACACAGCGTTCGCCGACGTGGTCGATGCCGCGGGCGCCCAGTACAACTTCCTCGGCTACTTCGGCTATCCGAAGCACATCTGCGTCTCCGTCAATGACGAGGTGGTGCATGGGATTCCCGGCCAGCGGAAGCTGCGGGACGGGGATATCCTCTCGATTGACGGCGGCTGCATCGTCCGCGGCTGGAACGCGGACTCGGCTCGTACGGTCATCGTCGGCGAGGGCGACCCCGAGGACCTCCGCCTCTCCGAGGTCACCCGCAAGGCGATGTGGCACGGCATCGCAGCGTTCGGCCGCGGCACGCACGTGGGCGACATCGGCGACGCCATCGACGATTTCGTGACCGCCCAGCCCGGCGCACCGCTCGGGATCCTCGAGGACTACGTGGGCCACGGGATCGGCTCCCAGATGCACATGGCGCCGGACGTGCTCAACTACCGCACGGGCCACCGCGGCGCGAAGATCAAGCCGGGCCTCGCCTTGGCCATCGAGCCGATGCTGGTCCGCGGCTCGATCGAGACGAAGGTGCTCGACGACGAGTGGACCGTGGTCACGACCGACGGCGCCCGTTCGTCCCAGTGGGAGCACTCGGTAGCCCGCCACAGCGATGGCATCTGGGTGCTCACGGCCGAGGACGGCGGGGCCTCCGAGCTCGAGCCCCTGGGTGTCACCCCGGTGCCCATCCCCGCCTGACGGCCTAGACTGTCCGGGAGGCAGGCCGAGGGCCACGAGGGGGCACCGTGAGGCGTGAGCTGGACGCTGTGGGGGAGGTCCGCGAAGGGGCCACGCCGGTGCCCGGGTGGGTCTCGGAGACAGCCGGATGGTCGGTCGCCTTACTGCTGGCGCTCGCGGTCATTGTGCATCTCGCCGCGACCGACCGCTCGTGGATGCTCTACTACGATTCCGAGACGGTCCTTCCCGCACTCGTCCGCGGCTCGGTCGCAGCGGGCCAGCCTCAGGCCTGGGCCCTCTCCGCAGTCCTGTTCATCCCCGAGATGGGGCTGTATTTCGCGGTCGCAGCGCTGGGGCTCGGGATCAAGGGGACGTTCGCGGCCGTCGGGGTGGCCAACTTCCTCCTGCTCTACGGTTCGCTGCGGCTCATGAGCGGCCTCCTTCGGCCAGAGTGGCGGCGCGGCCGCCGCATCGCCGGGGCACTCGCGGCGTTCGGCGTCGTGGTCCTGCTGACGCTGTTCGAGGACTCCTCGCGATGGGACTCGTTCGAGCTCGCGTCCCTGCTCGCCACGAGCACGTTCTACAGCATGACCGTCATCGCGTCGGTGCTCTCGACGGCCCTCGCCGCTCCGCTCGCTCGGGCGGCCACGCGGCGTCGCCGCGGCGTCCTCGAGCTCGCGCTCCTGGGCGTGGCTGCCGTCTCGACGCTGACCAACCCCCTCTACCTGGGGTGGGAGGCGATACCGCTCGTGCTGGTCTTCGGGCTTCTCGCGTGGAGGGGCGCGGTGCCGTGGCGCACGTTCGGTCGCCTGACCACGGTCCTTGCGGCGGGCGCTGTCTTGGGTCTTCTCGGGAGGATCCCGTTCGCGCCGTTGATCACGAAGGACGGCCCGGCCTACGCGAATCCGGGCAATCCCTTGGGGACCCTGATCTACTATGCCCGGCTTCTTCTGGACCGGACGTCGAATCTCCTGGGCGCCCTCGAGCTGATTGCTGTGCTGGTGCTTCTCCTGGTGGCGATCATCGCCTTCCGCCGTTCGGTTGCGTCTGCGGACGGCCCGGCCGGAATCGTTGCCGGGATGGCGTGGGTGGCGCCGCTCGTCGTGGTGGTGGGGATGGTGGCACTGGGCGGCGTGGGAACACGCTATTTCCAGCCCGTGTTCTTCGCCCCGCTCGGCGTCGTGGTCCTCGCGCCCGGGCTGTTCTCCGAGGGGAGCCTTGTCCGCAGACTGTCGCGGCGGTCTCTGACGGTCGTGGTTGCTGTGCTCGCCGTGGCTTCCCTCGGGGCTTCGGCGCTGGCGGCCCTTGCCGTGCGCGGCTCAGCCGAGGCGATGGATCCCGACGTCCGCTGCGTCGACACCTGGATCACAGCGAGCCACCGCACGGGTGCCGGGCGGTTCTGGACCATCCGCGGGCCGAAGGCCTATCTCGCGGACCCGCGGCAGCTCGTTCAAGTCGACAGCTCGTTCGGAGCCTATCCCTGGCTCACCGATAGATCCGACTACCGCTCGCAGAATGTCTCCTTCGTGCTGAGCGACGCCCAGTACCCCGCTCCGCCCCTCCCCGCCGCCGTCACTGACGCCCCACGCCAGACTGTGGAATGCGGCCGGTACACGATCACTGACTTCGGCTCCGAGGTGCTGACGCTCGGCGCGGCCAATCCGAAGGCCACACCCTAAGGGAATTCTCGCCAGGGAATTCTGCTCGTCCGCGGCACGTTCGCCACACATGTGAAGGCGATAACGTACGAACGCTTCGGCGATGCAGACGTCCTCGAGTTGAAGGAAGTGCGGGATGCGCATCCGGGCTCGGATTCAGTGCTGGTCCGGGTCAAGGCCGCCAGCCTGAATCCCGTGGACTACAAGATCCGGCAAGGTCACCTCAGGGGCCTCATGGACACGGTATTCCCCGTGATTCCTGCCTGGGACGTGGCAGGGGTCGTGGTGAAGACGGGGCTGGACACACCGGAATTCGAAGTGGGCGACGAGATCCTCGCCTACGTCCGCAAGGACGTCGTCTCCGGCGGCACTCTGGCTGAACTCGTCGAGGTCCCTGTCCGGACGGCAGCGCACAAGCCGAAGGAGCTGAGCTTCGAGGAGGCGGCCGCGCTTCCGCTCGCGGGCCTCACCGCACTTCAGACGGTGCGGCGCGCCGACGTCTCCGCCGGCCAGACCGTGCTCGTCCACGCCGCGGCTGGGGGAGTGGGCTCCTTCGCGACTCAGCTTGCCGTTCACGCGGGTGCGCGGGTGATCGGCACCGCCTCCGCGCGGAACCATGAGTACCTCCGCTCCCTCGGGGCAGAGCCGCTCGCGTACGGACACGGCCTCGTCCAATCGGCCAAGGCGATCGTGCCGGAGGGCTTCGACGTGATCCTCGACTTCGCCGGCCATTCCGCGCTCGATACCGTCCACGCGCTCCTCCGCGACGGCGGCATCGTCGCGTCGATCACGGACCACAGGGCGCGCGACGTGTACGGCGGCCAGTACATCTGGGTCCGCCCCGATCGCGCGAATCTGGCCGAGCTTGCGGGCCTTGCGGCAAGCGGGAAGCTCAAGATCGAGATCGCCGAGATCTTCGACCTCGCCGACGCGGCCCAGGCCTACCGGAAGCTTGAGAGCGGGCACGTCCGCGGCAAGCTCGTGGTGCGGGTCTAGCTCCCGACCGACGACGACGGCGCCGCTCGCCTCTGAGGTGAGCGGCGCCGTCGTGCTTAACCCAGGCGGGCTGCGTCTGAGGCCGGGCCAGGTTCAAGCAGTCAGCTTCGGCTTGACGTCCTTCTCGTAGATGCCCGTCAGGGTCTTCTTGAGGTCCGCCATGGTGGCCTTGACGTCGCCCTGCTGGGTGACGATCTTGGCCACCGACTTGGCCATCTCCTGGTCGGCGCCCGGCAGGAACACGCGCGCGTTGTCCTGGACCTTGGTCACGGCGAGCTGATCGATCGCGGTCTGGATCTGCGGGGTCTTCGCGAGGACTGCGGTCATGTCCGCGGACTTGCGCACGGGCATGTAGCCTGTCGCGGCGGAGAAGGCGGCGGTGTTCTCCGGCTCCCCGACGAACTTGATGAACATCGCCGCGGCGAGCTGCTGCTCCCTTGTGATTCCGGACGGGATGCCCAGGCCCGCGCCGCCCGTAGGGCAGACGTTCGTGGATGCCTTCGGGCCGCCCGGGAGGAAGCCGACGCCGACGTTGAACTTGGCGTTCTTCAGGATGCCAACGAGCGAACCGGTCGAGGAGATGGTTGCGGAGGCGATGCCGGCGGCGAAGTCGTCCGCCGACTCCTTCGAGGAGACACCCGCCCACTTGTCCTTGTATACCGTGTCCTGCACCCACTGCATCGCCGTGACGGCGTCGGGCGAATCGCAGGTGATCTCCCAGTTGGTGGACCAGCCGGAGCCCCAGCCCCACAGGTTGTTCTGGAGCGTCCAGCCGGCGTAGCCGGCGAGGGCCGGGTACATGTAGGCGTACTGGGCGCCCGAGGCCGCCTTGAGCTTGGGGGCCCACTCCGCGAACTCGTCCCACGACTTGGGCGCCCGGTCCGGGAGCCCGGCGGCCTTGAAGTGGTCCTTGTTGTAGTAGAACAGGGGCGTAGAACGGCCGTAGGGAAGGGCCCACTGCTTGCCGCCGTACTGGTAGTCCTTGACGAGCGAGTCGCGGTAGTCGCTCAGCTGGACGCCGAGCTGCTTGGTGAGGGAGTCCAGCGGAATGATGTTCCCGTTGACGTAGTAGCGGAACCACCAGACGTCGGAGAGGACGACGACGCCCGGCAGGCCCGACTTCGCGGCCTGCGCCGTCTGGAATTTCTGGGCGATCTCCTCGTAGTTCGCTCCCGCGGTGACGAGGTTGACCGTGATGCCCGGGTTCGCCTTCTGGAACTTGTCGATGATCTGCTGCTCGACAGCCTGCGACTGGCCGGGGTGGTTGGTCCAGAACTCGATGCTCGCGGCCGGCTTGACGTTGGAGAAGTCCGTGTCCGGGCTGGCGCCCGCGTTCGCGGCGGCGCCTCCGGAAGTGTCGGGGCCGGCGCAGGCGGCCAGGGCGAGGGCACCGGCCCCAGCTCCAGAGAGGGCGAGGAAGCCGCGGCGGTTGACGGGGAGTGCCATGGTGGGGCCTTTCGTGGGGTGGGTGCGGGGTGGGATCAGTTGGAGACGCTGCCCTGCGTGAGGCCCGCGACGATGTAGCGCTGGAGCATCGCGAAGACCACGAGGACAGGGAGGATGACGAGGACCGCCCCGGCCATGAGGATTCCCCAGCCGGAGCCCGTGTTGCCCTCGGAGTTCTGGAGGAGTGTGAGGCCGACGGGGAGGGTCATTGTCTCGGGCCGGTCGGTGATGATCAGGGGCCAGATGTAGTCGTTCCACTCGTTGACGATGGTTACGAGTGCCACGGTCGCGATGGACGGGAGCGATACCGGGGCCACGATCCGCCAGAGGCGGCGCCAGTGGCCGGCGCCGTCGAGCTCCGCGGCCTCGAGGATCGAGGCGGGAAGAGTCTTGAAGTGCTGGCGGAGGAGGAACGTGCCGAACGCCGTCCCGAGGCCGGGGAGGATGATGCCCCACAGCGTGTTCTTGCCACCCATTCCAGCGATCAGCACGTAATTCGGGAGGATGGCCACCTGCGGAGGCACCATCAGTGCCACGAGGATGAGGACGAAGATGGCGTTCTTGAAGGGGAACCGCACGAACACGAGGGCGTACGCCGTGAGGATTGCGAGGGCCACCTTGATGGCGGAGCCCACGAAGGTCACGATCGCGGAATTGAGGAAGAACCTGCCGAACGGCACAGTGGTGGTCGCCTCGACATAGTTCTGGGTGTACAGCTGCTGCGGCAGGATCCTCAGATTGGTCGTGACGATCTCGCCTGGCGTCTTGAAGGAGCTCAGAGCCATCCAAGCGAGCGGCAGGAACACGATGAGCGTCGCGAGGGCGAGCGGCACGTAGCCGCCGGCGAGCGTCTTGACCAGATTGGATCGCGAGAAGGCGCTCTTCACGAGTAGTGGACCTTCCGCTCGACGAACCGGATCTGGACCACCGTGACAATGAGCAGAATCGCGAACAGGATCACCGAGATCGCGGCAGAGTAGCCCGCGCGGTTGTACGCGCCGAACGCCTGGAGGTAGGCCTCGTAGATGAGTGTGCTCGTGCCGCTGCCGAGCGGCGTCATGATCCGGATGAGGTCGAAGGCCTGGAGGCTCGAGAGGATCGTGGTGATGAGGAGGAAGAAGGTCGTGGGGGAGAGGAGGGGGAGCGCCACGCTCCAGAACCTCCGGGCGGCCCCAGCGCCGTCGAGCTCCGCCGCCTCCATGACGTCGCCCGGAAGCGACTGCAGCCCGGCGAGATAGACGACCGCGCAGTACCCGAGGTTCTTCCAGACATAGACGATCGTGACCATCGCGAGTGCGAGCTGCGGATCGTTGAACCACTGCGGGCTGCTCTGGCCGAGGCCCCGCAGCATCCAGGCGAGCACGCCGTAGCCGGGGTCGAAGATGAACATCCACACGAGTCCGACGCCCACGCCCGAGAGCACGTACGGCGCAAAGACGGCGGAACGGGCGAACGTGGTGCCCCGCACCTTCGAGTTGAGGGCCAGGGCCACGAGAAGGCCGAGCACCATGGACAGGCCAACGGTGAGCACGGTGAAGGCGGCGGTCGTCCCCAGGACTCTGGGTGCGTCGTCGCTCGTGAAGAAGTCGGCGTAATTTCCCAGGCCGACGACGCGGGCCGTCGATGCGCCGAGCGTCCAGTCGAGCGTCGAGTACTGGAGATTCGCGAGGAGCGGCCGGTAGGTGAACACGGCGATGAGCGCCAGGTTGGGGAGGGCCATCGCGAGGAACACGAGGAAGTCGCGCTGGCTCCTGGGCGACCAGCGAGGGCGCGTCTGGGGTGCGCGGGCAGCGACCGCGGGCAGCGGTCTGTCCAGATCGAGTTTGGTCATAGCGGCATCAGTCGACCACGACGTTCGGCCGCCCGGACGCGGGAAAGGGCGTTCTGAGAGAGAGTTCCCGATTGGTTGCCCAAGAGTTAACTCTCTGTTGGAGGAGGGGTCATCCTCGCTGAGACGTGCGGCACAATGGCCCCATGGGATCCCTCCTCGACGTGCCCGGGATGCGCGTGGGCCATGCCCAGCGCGTCGGCGATGGCTGGCTCACTGGCGTGACGGCAGTGCTCGCGCCGCCGGGCTCCGCGGGCGGGGTTGACGTGCGCGGTGGAGGACCCGGGACGAGCGAGACCGATGCTCTCGACCCCTCTACGCTCGCCCAGAACGTGGATGGCGTGGCCCTCTGCGGCGGGAGCGCGTACGGCCTCGCTGCCGCGGCGGGGGTGCAGCAGTTCCTCGAGTCGGAGGGGCAGGGCTTCGCCGTCTTGGGCGGGGTGGTGCCGATCGTGCCCGCGGCCGTGATCTTCGACCTCGGCCGCGGCGGAGACTTCACGAAGCGCCCCGACACCGCGATGGGCTTCGAGGCCGCGGCCGCCGCCGTGCGTGCGGGGGAGGCCGACGACGGCGCCCTCCGCGGGTGCGTCGGCGCCGGCACCGGGGCAGTCTTCTCGCGTGGCAGGTACAAGGGCGGTGTGGGGATGGCTTCGGTTGCCATCCCTGCCGGTCCGATGCAGGGTCCCCCCGGAGCCCCCGAAGTCGTCCTTCCGGAAGGGCTCGTGGTCGGTGCGCTCGCCGTCGTCAACGCTGCAGGGACGCCCGTGTTCCCCGGCGAGCCCCCGACCGGCCTCAGCCCGACCGTCGTCGGCGGGGCGGCGCCGTCGTCCGCCAACACGACGCTCGCCGTCGTTGCCACCAACGCCGCGCTCATGCCGGCGGAGTGCAAGCGTATGGCAACGGCCGCCCAGGCCGGGCTCGCGCGTGCCCTTGACCCGAGCCACACGCTCGTGGACGGCGACACCGTCTTCGCCCTGTCGACGCGCGCCGTCGAGTTCGAGCGGGAGCCCGACTTCGCGCGGCAGCTGGGGCTGTTCGTGGTGCAGACCGCCAGCGCGGAGGCGGTACGGCTGGCGATCCTCGACGCCGTCCGCTCGGCCAAGGCCGTGACCACGCCGGCGGGGACCTGGGAGCCGTACCCTGCGCCGCCGGCGGGTTGACCGGGTGCGCCCGTCGGGCTTTCACCATCTTCAGCCGGCCAGCCATGGCGAGCCGTCGAAGTCGTCGGCGATTCGCGCCGTCGTCCTCCTGAAAGTCGGTGAGTCTCCGACCGCGAAGTTATCCACATAGCTCGCCTCGGACCGGGATCAACGGCTCTCGTCCCGGCACGATGACCGAGTGGACCCTGTTCAGCGCCTGCATCGTCTGGGCGGCGTCGCGCGCACGCGGCAGCTGCTTGCGGCGGGTGTCTCGGAGCGCCAGCTGTCCCGGGCGGTGCAGACAGGCGTTGTCGAACGCCCGAGGCCCGGCATTTACTCGCTCCCGGGAACCGACCCGCTCCTGATCCGCTGCGCCGCCACCAACTCGCGGCTCACCTGCGCCTCGGCGGCGGAGCACCACAGGCTATGGGTGCTGCGCCGTCCGAGAGAAGTGCACCTCCTGCGACCGGACGGCACCTTCTCCTCTGAGCGGGCCGTCATCCACCGGCGGAGCTGGCTGCCGGGAGAGCCGGACGGATGGATCGCGTCGAAGGCGGACGTGCTGCTCCACGCGCTGCAGTGCCTTCCCGAGCTCGAAGCCCTGGTCATGGTCGAATCGGCTTCGCAGCAGGGGTTCTCGATGGATTTCCTCCGCCATCGCCTCTCGGGCCGTCGCAACGCCCCGGCCCGCCGCATCCTCGAGCTCGTCGATGTCGGGGCCGAATCGCTCCTGGAGACGCTCGCGCGCACGCACCTTCGCCGTGCGGGCCTTCGCGTCGAGCCCCAGGTCGATATCCGCGGGGTCGGCTCGATGGACCTGCTCGTTGAGGACTGCGTCGATGTCGAGACCGACGGCAAGGAACACGAGGCGCCGAAGCGCCGCCTCAAGGATTATCGACGCGACAACACCGCCCAGACGCTCGGATTCGCCGTGGCGCGTTTCGGGTACGCGGACATCGTGCACCGGCCGGAGGAGATGGTGAGGCAGGTCCGGGCCATGGTGGAGGCGCGGCTCGCGCTCGGCGGGCTGCCGCGGCTCGATGTGCTCTAGGGCTCGCGCCGGACTTTCACCAGCTCTTGAGCGGACGACGGCGGCCCTCGCCGGCGCGGCACGGGGAACCGCCGCAGCGGAGCGGCAGAAGATGGTGAAACTCCGCCGTCCGGGACCCGTACGGGCCGGGCCGTGTACGATAGGCCGATTTAACTTCCGGACCGAATCGGCGTACAGTTATCTGTTGGCTGTCGGCCCCGCCGTGCCCATTTCGGGGCGGCTGTCGCCGGTCGAATCAACCATAGACGACCGCCGAGCGCAACTGTGCCCGGCGGCACAACAGATAGCGGAGGCTATGGCCAAGAAGGACGGTGTCATCGAGATCGAGGGCGTCGTGACTGAAGCGCTGCCCAACGCGATGTTCCGCGTTGAGCTGACGAACAAGCACGTCGTGCTCGCACACATCTCCGGGAAGATGCGTCAGCACTACATCCGTATCCTCCCGGAGGATCGCGTGGTGGTGGAGCTCAGCCCTTACGACCTGACCCGCGGCCGGATCGTCTACCGCTACAAGTAAGCAGCGCGGCCGGGGGCACCCGGCCGGACATGCTGACCACCTGCAGAACACGCAAAGGAATGCCATGAAGGTCAAGCCGAGCGTCAAGCAGATCTGCGACAAGTGCAAGGTGATCCGCCGTAACGGCCGGGTCATGGTGATCTGCGAGAACCCGCGCCACAAGCAGCGCCAGGGCTGATTCCTCCTTCCGAGGAACCAACCCGGGCGGCGCCCACGCAATAACTAGAGAAGGCAGCACAAGCTGCGCTGGGACGAGTTTCAGAGCCCGGACAGCTAACCCCCGGCCCGGAGGCTGGGGCCGCACGGACAGTGCGGGTGTACTGCCTACGACCTCCGGACAACACAAGGAGAACCGCCACTATGGCTCGTCTCGCTGGCGTTGACATTCCCCGCGAAAAGCGGCTGGAAATCGCGCTCACTTACATCTACGGCGTGGGTCGCACCCGTGCGAAGGAAACGCTCGCTGCCACTGGCATCAGCGCGGACGTCCGTGTGAAGGACCTCACGGACGCCGAGCTGGTTCAGCTGCGTGACTACATCGAGGGCAACTACAAGGTTGAGGGTGACCTCCGCCGCGAGGTGGCCGCCGACATCCGCCGCAAGGTCGAGATCGGCAGCTACGAAGGCCTGCGTCACCGCAAGGGCCTCCCGGTCCGCGGCCAGCGCACCAAGACCAACGCCCGTACCCGCAAGGGTCCGAAGCGGACCGTCGCCGGCAAGAAGAAGGCCGGCCGCTGATCGCGGCTAGCGTCACCAAGAAGTAGGAGTACTCATGCCCCCGAAGACTCGTGCGACCTCGGTCCGCAAGCCGCGTCGCAAGGACAAGAAGAACATCGCGCTCGGTCAGGCGCACATCAAGAGCACGTTCAACAACACGATCGTTTCGATCACGGATCCCTCGGGCGCTGTGATCTCGTGGGCCTCGGCCGGCGAGGTCGGCTTCAAGGGCTCGCGCAAGTCGACCCCCTACGCCGCTCAGCAGGCCGCCGAGGCCGCCGCGAAGCGTGCGCAGGAGCACGGCCTCCGCAAGGTCGACGTGTTCGTCAAGGGCCCGGGCTCGGGCCGCGAGACCGCGATCCGCGCTCTGCAGGCCGCCGGCCTCGAGGTTGGCTCCATCCAGGACGTCACCCCGAGCGCGCACAACGGCTGCCGCCCGCCGAAGCGTCGCCGCGTCTAACTGGTTGTCGAAGGGCCGGGCCGGCCGGGGGAGACCCTTGCCGGCCTCTGGCCCGTACTTAGTCAGACCGTTTTCCATCCATCTGTGTTGCGTCATATAGCGGATGCTCGCTGAAAGGAAACTACGTGCTTATTGCACAGCGCCCCACACTGTCTGAAGAAGTGGTGTCCGACAACCGCAGCCGATTCGTCATCGAGCCGCTGGAGCCCGGTTTCGGATACACGCTCGGCAACTCGCTGCGCCGCAC
>NZ_JBQCGQ010000289.1:0-11976 GCF_051955515.1 Sinomonas sp. | reverse complement strand
CCTGTGCTGCGACAGCAGGTCCGAAATAGCCTTCTGCACGTCCCCCTTGCGCCCGCCGAGGGCATTGCCGGGATCGACGATGTTGGTGCCCGAGGGGATGCTGACCGGGTCCGTGGCCCACGCGGGGGAGGCGGCTGGAAGCAGCGCGAGGATCAGCGCGCCGACGGCCGTCAACAGAGTCTTCAGCGTGGTTTGCATGCATAGCCCTTCACTCGGCTCCGGAGCGATTCCCCGGAACGCCTCAGCGCCCCCAGCACAGGCGTCACGCCGCGGCGGCGCTGGGCGTGTCGCTTCCGATTCTAGGGGTGCCCGATGCCACTGACTACGGCGCTACTGTGCGCCGCCAGCGAACAGCAACAATGGACGACGGCGCCTGATCGTTGGGCATTGAGATGGAACACCGCTTTCGGCTGGCTTCCAGATACCTCTCAGAAAAGACCTGAGCCGTGCACAGCATTGCGGTCCATAGTTGATGGCAGATCACGAAAGGATGAGGAGCATGAGCGAAACCCCAGAGAGGCCGGATCCGGACCGCAGTCAGACGTCGGCAGGGCCCACGCCGGATCGGCCGACCGTGGCACCTGGCGGCACGGCGCCCGCTGCACCCGACCACCGGCCGTCAGCAGACGCCGCGCCCACGACGCCCATCCACGGCCCCGGCCCCATGTCTCAAGGCCCGAACCAGCCCCAAGGCCCGAACCAGGGTCCGCAGCCGAACGCTCCTCGGTACGGCCAGTACGGCCAGCCGGGGCGCCCGGCGCAATATGGCCAGCCGGGGCCCTACGGCCAGCCGCAGGGCCAGCCCTATGGGCAGCAGCCACCGTATGGCCAGCCCTATGGACATTCCCAGGCCTACGGTCCCCACCCCTATGGGCAGCCGGGCCAGAGCGGGTCATCCTTTGCGCCGCCGACCTCCGCCCGCCGTGGGGAGCCGCGGCGCTGGGGCACGGGGGTCCTCGTGGGCGGGATGCTCGTCGCCGGGCTCATTGGCGGGGGCGTGGCCGCGGGCGGCTACTCCCTGATGGGTCCTCGCGCCACGACAGTCGGCACAACCCAGAACAGCCCGGTCATCGTCAACAATCAGGACAGCGTCAATGCCGTGACGGCCGCGGCCGCCAAGGCGGCGCCGAGCGTCGTGACAATCGGCGTGAGCGCTGGGAACTCCTCCGGAACGGGATCCGGAATCGTGCTTGATGGCGACGGCCACATCCTCACGAACACGCACGTGGTGACGCTCGACGGCTCCGTGGCGAATCCGACAATCCAAGTGCGGACCAACGACGGCAACGTGTACAACGCAACCGTCGTCGGAACCGATCCGCTGTCGGACCTCGCCGTCGTGCAGGTGAAGGGCGCGAACCTTACGCCCATCACCTTCGGCGACTCGACGAAGCTGAACGTCGGAGACACTGTGGTGGCAATCGGGGCGCCTCTGGGCTTGGACAACACCGTGACGGACGGCATTGTCTCGACGCTCAACCGCACGATCTCGGTCGCGTCGTCCGCGGCGCCGCAGGGTGGGGACCAGCAGCAGGGCGGCGAGGGCGGGCAGGGCTTCCAGTTTGCGCCCCCCAACGGCCAGTCGCAGCGCGCCCAGGCGCAGAGCACCATCAGCCTCAACGTCATCCAGACGGACGCCGCGATCAACCCCGGCAACTCCGGCGGTGCCCTCGTGGATACCAAGGGTGAGCTCGTGGGCGTGAACGTTGCCATCGCCTCGACCGGCAGCTCGAGCAGCAGCACGAGCCAGAGCGGGAACATCGGCGTGGGATTCAGCATCCCGGCGAACTACGCGAAGCGCATCGGCCAGGAGATCATCGCCAACGGCAAGGCCACGCACGGGCAGCTGGGCGTCTCCGTGCAGCCGGCCGCCCCGAACGGGGACACGAACTCGTCGTTCTCGGTGGGCGCGCAGGTCGCCCAGGTGACCAGCGGTTCCCCGGCCGACAAGGCGGGCATCAAGGCCAATGACGTGATCACCCACTTCGGCGACCGCGCGATCAGCGACGCGAGTGAGCTGACGGCGGCAGTGCGGGAGCAGGCGCCCGGCACGACCGTCAAGGTGACGCTGACCCGGAACGGCCAGAGCATGAGCGTGGACGTGACTGTCGGCGCAGCATCTTCGTAGTCGGCGCAGCATCTTCGTAGTCGGCTCGGCATCAGCGCCCGTGGCCCCGCAGCTGGGGTCACGGGCACTGCTGTCTTTTCAGGTGCCGACGTTTCAGACCTTTACGTTTATGACCTTTCGTGGCGATCCATGACGCGGAGGCCACTCTCAGGGTGAGTCCGCCGCGGCCCCTCCGCGAAGGCGCCGCGTATGGTTAGCTTGGATTCCCGGCGCACCGCGCCCTACGCGCTACGCCGTCATGCGACGGATGCAAGACTACGGAAGGTCCTCAACCGTGGGAGACACCCTCAAGATCGTCGTGCTGGTCAAGCACGTGCCCGACGCGCAGTTCGATCGCCACATCGGACCGGACAAGACGCTCGAACGCTCCGAGAGCATCCTCTCCGAGCTCGACGAGTACGCCTTGGAAGCGGCCCTCCAGGTCAGCGAGGCACGGGGCGGCGACAAGGCCGGCAACCAGGTCATTGCGCTGACGATGGGCGGGCCCGATGCCGCCAACGCCCTCAAGAAGGCCCTCCAGATCGGCGCCTCCTCCGGCGTGCACGTCGCCGACGACGCCCTGGCCGGCTCCGACGCGTGGGCGACATCGCTCGTGCTCGCGGCCGCCATCCGGAATATCGGGGAGGTGGACCTCGTCCTGACGGGCATGGCCTCGACCGACGGCGAGACGTCCCTCGTTCCTGCCCAGCTCTCCGAACGGCTCGGACTCCCGCAGCTGACGTTCGCCTCGAACCTCGAGGTCACGGGACGCACGGTCGTGGGGCGCCGCGACAGCGAGACCACCTCGGACGTCATCGAAGCTGAGCTGCCCGCCGTCGTCTCGGTGACGGACCAGATCAACGAGCCGCGATACCCGAACTTCAAGGGCATCCTCGCGGCCAAGAAGAAGAAGATCGCCACGTTCGGCCTCGCCGACCTCGGCGTCGATGCGGCGCAGGTCGGAGCGGCGGGTTCCCTCACTCGGGTCGAACAAGCCGATCCGCGCCCGCCGCGCTCGGCGGGCACCATCATCACCGACGAGGGCGATGCCGGCATCAAGCTCGTCGACTTCCTGGCCGCCCAGAAGCTCATCTAAGCGGGAGTTGACCATGACTGCATCCTCTGTCCTCGTCTGCCTCGAGACTGTTCCCGAGGGCGGCCTCCGCAGGGCCCAGACCGAGCTCGTCGCCGCAGGCCGAGTCCTCGGGCCGGTGTCGGTCGCCCTGGCCGGCCCGGCCCCCGACGCGCTCGTGGGCGAGCTGGGCGAGCTGGGCGTCGGAACCGTGTACACGCCCGGCGACGCCGACCTCTCAAGCCACCTCGTCGCGCCCAAGGCCGCGTGGATCGCGGCCGTGGTTGCGGCGGACCAGCCCTCCGCCGTCGTCCTGGACAACTCGTTCGAAGGCAAGGAGATCGCCGCTCGCCTGGGCGTCAAGCTCGACGCCGGGGTGGTCACCGATGTGGTGGCGCTCGAACCGGACGGCACGGCCCACAAGTCGGTGCTCGCGGGTTCGTACGAGGTCCACGCGCGGGCGACGAGTGCGACGGCGGTCTTCACCGTCAAGGCTGGCGCCGGCGAAGGCGCGCCCGCGACTGCAGCGACGACGGCCGCAGTGAAGACCATCGAGGTCCCTGCGGACGCCTTTGAACGCGCTGCGCGGGTGACGTCCCGGACCGAGCGGCCCAAGTCAGGCCGACCCGACCTCGCGGAGGCGAGCATCGTGGTCGCGGGCGGCCGCGGCACGGACGGGGACTTCGGGCCGATCGAGGAGCTAGCGGACGTGCTCGGGGCGGCCGTGGGAGCCTCGCGTGCGGCGACGGATGCCGGGTGGATTGGGCACGATTTCCAGGTCGGGCAGACGGGCAAGACCGTCTCGCCCCAGCTCTACATCTCGGCGGGCATCTCGGGGGCCATCCAACAGAAGGCTGGGATGCAGACTTCGAAGGTCATTGTCGCGGTGAACTCCGACCCCGAGTCGCCGGTCTTCGAAATTGCGGACTTCGGGGTCGTGGGCGATCTCTTCAAGGTGCTCCCGCAGGCCGCCGAGGAGATCAAGCGGCGCCGCGAATCGTGACCGAAGGGATGAGCCGTTCCCCCGAGGGGGTGCGTCGCGTCCTCGCATTCGGCGCACATCCCGACGATCTCGACTTCGGCGCGGCCGGAACGATTGCCGCATGGACGGCCGCAGGCGTCGAGGTGCACTACGCGATCATGACCGACGGCGACGCCGGCGGCTTCGACCCCGCGTATCGGGACGAGATCGTCGCGATGCGCCACGATGAGCAGCGGGCCGCGGCGGCGCGCGTGGGGGTCAAGGAACTGCATTTCCTTGGGCACCGGGACGGCTATCTTGAGCCGTCGCACGAGGTCCAGCGGGATGTGGTGCGGCTCGTGCGGCAGGTGCGTCCCGACGTCGTCCTCGCCATGCATCCCGAACGGAATTGGTCGAGCCTGCAGATGTCGCATCCTGATCACCTGGCGTGCGGCGAGGCGGTGACTCGTGCGGTCTACCCCGCCGCGGAGAATCCCTTCGCGTACCCGGAACTGGAGGCGTCCGGCCTCTCCGCCTATCGGGTGCCGTGGCTGTGGCTCTACGGCTGCCCCGAGGAGCGCGTCAACCACGTGGTGGACATCACCGCACACGTGGATGCGAAGCTCGAAGCGATCCGCGTCCACCTCAGCCAGCACCCCGACATCGAGGCCACCGAACGCTACGTCCGGGCGAGGCTCCAGGCCACCGCCGGGCGCGCCGGCCTCCCGGAGGGAGCGTCGGGGGAGGCCTTCCACGTGGTGGCGGTCAATGCGAAGGAAACCATCGCGGGGTTCTGAGGGCTGGCGTCGGCAGCTCAGAGCTGCGCGCCCGCGTACCCGTTCTGCCGCCACGCCTCATAGAGGGCGATCGAGGCCGAGTTCGCCAGGTTGAGCGACCGCCGCGACGGCACCATGGGCAGCCGGACCCTGGCGGTCACGCGCGGGTCTGCGAGCACGTCCTCGGGGAGGCCCACGGATTCGGGGCCGAAGAACAGCACGTCCCCGGCTTCGTAGGCGACCTCGGCGAACGGCGTGTCGCCATGCGAGGTGAACGCGAAGACCCGCGCGGGGAGGAGGGCCGAGAAGGCGTCGTCGAGCGTCTTGTGGACGGTGACGACGGCGAGGTCGTGGTAATCGAGCCCCGCCCGCCGCAGTTTCGCGTCCTCGAAGTCGAAGCCGAGAGGCTCCACGAGGTGCAGCTCGGAACCGGTGACGGCGGCGAGCCGGATGGCGTTTCCGGTGTTGCCAGGGATCTCGGGCGTGTAGAAGAGGATGCGGAACACGCCCTCCATCCTAGGCGTGCAGTCCCGTGAGGAGCCTCGCGAACGCCGGGAGGAAGACGACGTTGGGCTGGGGTCCCGAGGCGAGGAAGAACTTGAGTTCGCGGGTGAACTTGGACGCGTTCAGCGGTTCGATGCCGCCGGTCACGTTGCGATGGACGTCGATGACCGGCTGATGCAGGCCAGGGTCGGGCGTCTGCACGAGGACGAAGCCTTGGACATTGAGCTCGGGGAACAGCTCCTGGAACATGCGCACCTGTCCGCCGAGGAGCGGAGGAGTGGCGCCTCGCCCTCCGTGCAGGAGCTGCTCGCCGTTCCACGCGTAGTTGCCCACCGGGACGAGCATCGAGTCCACGAGGGCGAGCCGATAGCCCGCGAGGACGGCATGGGCGATGTACGTCGAGCCGTCGGGCGACCGCAGGCCGTTCAGGAGCCGTGCCGACGGGATCTCGGCGAGCACGAACTTGCGGATCAGAGCGGCTGTGCGCTGCTCGCGCTCGATGCGTGCGGCGGCGCCGAAGATCCCCCTGCGGCGCGGTTCGCCGTGCTCGCGGCGCGCCGCGAGGTCGCGCGGGATGAGTGGGACGGCGCCCTCGGCGAACGGCGGCTCGTAGACCGCGGGCTCGCCGGCCTGATTGCGCTGGGGCCGGGGAGACCTGCGTTGCGCAGAGAAGGTCTCACCCGGGGACCACTCTCCCGCGCGCGCGGACGACGGCGGGTGCGCGCCGCCGTCGTCCGTTCCACCGGTGCCGGGGCTCCAGGAGGCGCCGGTGGGCCCTCTCTGCGGGGAAGCGGCGAAGTAGCTGCTGTCGTAGGCCTTCCTGCGCTGGGGATCCGAGAGGACCTCGTAGGCGAGGGTCACCCGGTGGAACTCCTCGGGGTCTCCGCCGTGATCAGGGTGATGTTCCCGCGCCGCACGGCGATACGCCGCCTTGATCTCCTTGAGGGAGGCTGTGATGGAGACACCGAGCACCTCGTAGTGGGAGGGGAGGCGCGGCGTCATGGCTTACATCTTAGGAGGAGCCACGCCGCCCCTCGGCGCCCACTGCGGAGGGGTGAATCATGCGCGCCGTGTGGCGAGCCGGTTGAGGGCGAGCGCGCCGATCAGGAGGCCGAAGTCTCGCAGTGCGACGTCGTAGAAGCTGCCGAGGACGATGAGATTGACGATGATGCCGAGGAGCCAGAGGGCGACGACGAGGGCGCCCCACCGTGGCTGCCACGCGACGATGAGGCCAGCGACGATCTCGATCACGCCGACGCCGTACATGAAGGCCTGCGGGCTGACGGGTACGACCTGCGTCGCCACCGGGGCCAGATAGTGCGGCCAGAAGGTGAGCAGGTTGAAGAACTTGTCGAGGCCGAACAGGATCGGGGCGACCGTGTAGATGGTGCGCAGCATCGTGAAGGCCTGGTCGGCTCCGCTCATCGCGGAGGCTGAGGAGCGCCTGGTGGGGAGGTGCAGGCGTCCATGGGTCGAAGCAGATGACATGACGAGCTCCTTTCCAATATTGATGTTTCAAATTTTAGTAGCCTCTCGCGTCTAAAACAACAGTCGAGTGTTTTGGATCTACACTGGAAGCATGCCTCGCAGTCCGTGGTCCCGCCGCCTTGCTGCTGTCGCCTCGCTGGGCGAGGAGACTCGCCGCGCGCTCTTCGACTACATCCGGTCTGCAGGGCGGCCCGTGGGCCGCGACGAGGCGGCCCAGGCCATCGGCCTCACCCGGGGCGCTGCCGCCGCCCAGCTCGATCGGCTGGCGGATGAAGGGGTCCTCACGGTGACTTTCGCCAAGGCGGGCGCTGGCGGACCGGGCACGGGGCGCCCGTCCAAGTTCTATTCGCCCTCGCGGACCGAATTCGTGGCCTCCGTTCCGGAGAGGAACTACGAGTTGGTCGGGGAGCTCATGGCGGCGGCCGCGGAGCGCTCCATGGCCGAGGGAACTCCCATCGAGGAAAGCCTCGAGGCCGCCGGGCGCCGGGAGGGCCAGAAGCTCGGGCGCGAGCATGCGAGCATCCACACCGTCCTCGACGTCGCGGGCTACCACCCCGTGCCCGTTCCCGAAGGCTTCGAACTGGGCAACTGTCCGTTCCATCGGCTCGCGCAAGGGCATCGCGGTGTTGTCTGCAGCCTGAGCGCGGCACTGCTCGAGGGTGCCCTTGACGGCTGCGGCGATGGAGCCCACAGCGTCGAGCCGATCGATCCGGATGTCGGCCCGGGGGAGTGCTGCGCGAGGATCGTGCGCACTGAGCGATAGCTGGCGGAAGCCAGCCGAACAGAGGGCCAGGGCCTCACTGGCCAGCGGGCCTACAGTGGAAGGGTGCCCGTGTACCTCGACCATGCCGCCACGACCCCGGTCACGCCCCACGCCTTGGCCGCCTTCACCGAGCAGGCTGCGCGGGGCGGCAATCCCTCGTCCCTCCACGCCGCGGGCCAACGCGCGCGGCGCGCCCTGGAAGACGCCCGCGAATCCCTCGCGGCGTCCCTCGGAGCCCACCCTTCCGAAATCGTGCTCACCTCGGGCGGCACCGAGGCTGACAACCTTGCCGTCAAAGGCCTCTTCTGGGCGCGGCGCGACGCCGACCCCCGCCGCACGCGAATCCTCTGTTCGAGCGTGGAGCACCATGCCGTCATGGACGCCGTCGAATGGCTCGAGCGGCATGAGGGCGCCGAGGCGGTCTGGCTTCCGTGCGGGGACGACGGCGTGACGCGGCTCGAGGCCGTGCGCTCGGAGCTCGAGCGCGACCCGTCCTCGATCGCCCTGATCGCCGTCATGTGGGCGAACAACGAAGTCGGCGCCCTCCAGCCCATCGCAGACATCGCGGCGCTCGCCGCAGAGCGCGGCGTCCCGGTGCACGCGGACGCCGTCCAGGCGTTCGGGCATGTGCCCGTCGACTTCGCCGCTTCAGGGCTCGCCACGATGGCGGTGAGCGGCCACAAGGTAGGGGCGCCGATCGGCACCGGTGCGCTCGTGGTGCGCCGGGACACCGTCCTGACCCCCGTCCAGCACGGCGGGGGCCAGCAGCGCGGCCTGCGTTCCGGAACCCTCGACGCCGCCGGAGCGGCCGCTTTCGCCGCTGCCGCGGCTGACGCCGTCGGCCGCCTCCCTGAGGAGGCCGCGCGCCTCGAGGCGCTACGCCATCGCCTGGTCGACGGCGTCCTCCGCGAAGTCCCCGAGGCGCGCTTGAGCGGCCCCGCGGACCCAGCAGAGAGACTGCCGGGGATCGCGCACTTCACGTTCCCGGGCTGCGAGGGCGATTCCCTGCTCTTCCTCCTCGACATGATGGGCATCGAAGCCTCCACGGGCTCGGCGTGCACCGCCGGAGTCCCGCGCCCCTCCCACGTCCTCCTCGCGATGGGGCTCACCGAGGAGCAGGCGCGGGGTGCCCAGCGATTCAGCCTCGGCTGGTCTTCGGGCGAGGACGACGTCGACGCGCTGCTCGCCGTCGTCGGCCGCGCCTTCCAGCAGGCGCGTCAGGCCGGGATGGCAGGTCACGAGAGCAGCATCAGGACGGCGTCGAGTCACTAGGCCCCCGGACGATCAGTCCGCCGGGAGCAGCTCCGCCAGCGGCACCGTAGGGTCGGAGAGCCGCGCCTCGTCGACGACCGCACGGGAGGCAATGAGGGCCTTGAGCGCCTTCTGCGACTTCGGCGTGTTGACGTTCATGGCCGCGACGACCGCGCCGTCGCGGACCCAGAACGCGACAAAGCCGTCCAGCCCGGACTCGACCGTCTCGATCGATCCGCGGAGCACGAGCTTCGCCCCGCGCGCCCGCTGCCAGTAGCCCGAGTATTCCAGGCTCAGCGAGTATTGGTCGGTGTAGAAGTAGGGCGCGATATCGAGCTTGGCATCCTGGCCGAGCATCGACTTGGCGGCGACTTTTCCCCCGTTGAGGGCGTTCGACCAGTGCTCGCTCCGCACATGGTCTCCGGTGAACGGCTGCAGGGAGTTGGCCACGTCCCCGGCGGCAAAGATGCCCTCCGCCGAGGTCCTGAGGGATGCGTCGACCACGATCCCGTTGCCCGTGAGGAGGCCTGCGCGCTGGGCCAGCCCCGCCTCGGGGACCACCCCCACGGCCACGACCACGAGCTCGGCGCCCAGCCGCTCGCCGTCGTTCGTCACCACGCAGGTGACGCACTCGGCCTCCTGGACTCCCGCACGATCCCCGGTCGCCTTGAACTCGACCGGGTGCTCGCCGAGCCGGAACTGGACTCCCTCAGACTCGTGGAGCCGCCGGAAGTAGTCGCCGAGCTCGGGCTCGAGCTGCCCCAGGGGCGTGCGCCCGCGGCCGACGACGGTCACCTCGTTGCCGTAGGCGCGCGCCGCGGCGGCCACCTCCATGCCGATCCAGCCAGAGCCCACGATCACCACGCGCTGGCCGCCTTCGGCCAGCTGCGCGCGGAGGGCGAGCGAATCCTCGAACCGGCGCAGCGTCACAATGCCCTCGAGGTGGGCGCCTGGAATGTCAAGGGTGCGCGGCGAGGCTCCGGTCGCGAGCAGGGCGGCTCGGTAGGGCAGGAGCGCCCCGCTCTCGAGCGTCACGACGCGCGAGGCGGGCACCACCTGGGTGACCCGCTCGCCGAGCCGCAGGTCGACGCCATTCTCCGCGTACCACCCGGGCGGGTTGACGGCGAGGTCCTCCTCTGGTGCCTTTCCGAGCAGGAATTCCTTGGAGAGCGGCGGGCGGAGGTACGGCTCCCGATGCTCCGCGCCGATCATGGTGATGGGCCCGTCCCAGCCCTCGGCGCGCAACGTCTTCGCCGCTGTCCCGGCGGCGAGACCGCCGCCCACGATGACCATGCCGTGTTCGTCCATGACGCATCCCTTCGCCGCGGTGCCAATCAGCGCGATGCCTAGCAGACGACTGCACACCGACACAGGTTCAGCCGCCCGCCGCTAGAATAGACCGGTGCGTGTTCTGGCAGCCATGAGCGGGGGAGTTGATTCCGCCGTCGCCGCGGCCCGTGCCGTCGAGGCGGGGCATGAGGTGGTCGGCGTGCATCTTGCGCTGTCCCGCATGCCGGGGACGCTCCGCACCGGCAGCCGGGGCTGCTGCACCATCGAGGACTCCAACGACGCGTGGCGCGCATGCGACAAGCTGGGCATCCCCTTCTACGTCTGGGACTTCTCGGAGCGCTTCAAGGCCGATGTCGTGGACGACTTCGTGGCCGAGTATGCCGCCGGTCGGACACCGAATCCCTGCATGCGCTGCAACGAGCGCATCAAGTTCGCCGCGCTGCTCGAGAAAGCGATCGCCCTCGGCTTCGACGCCGTGTGCACGGGCCACTACGCGAAGGTTGTCCGGGATGCCGACGGCCGTCCCGAGCTGCACCGCGCCGCCGACTGGGCCAAGGACCAGTCCTACGTGCTCGGCGTGCTGACGGGGGAGCAGCTCGAGCACTGCCTGTTCCCGCTGGCGGACACTCCCTCCAAGGCTGAGGTCCGGGCCGAGGCCGAACGGCGCGGCCTCTCGGTGGCGAAGAAGCCGGACAGCCACGACATCTGCTTCATCTCCGACGGCGACACGCGCGGCTGGCTCGCGGACAAGATCGAGATGGCACCGGGCGACATCCTCGACGAGACCGGCGAGAAGGTCGGCGAGCACGCGGGCGCGAACGCGTTCACCGT
This sequence comes from Sinomonas sp., assembly GCF_051955515.1. Taxonomy (GTDB): domain Bacteria; phylum Actinomycetota; class Actinomycetes; order Actinomycetales; family Micrococcaceae; genus Sinomonas. The sequence continues at coordinate 933 of NZ_JBQCGQ010000289.1, read as the reverse complement.
CGGCCAGCGGCGGGGCCTCCGGCTCGGGCGGCCCGCACCCGACGGCAAGCCGCGCTTCGTCCTCGAGGTGCGGCCGAAGGACAACACCGTCGTCGTCGGCCCCGAACGCCTCCTCGCCGTCGACGAGATCCGCGGGATCCGCCTGTCCTGGGCCGGGGAGCCGCTGCCCGAGGCCGCTGCCGGCGAGGAGTTCGAGTGCGCGGCACAGGTCCGCGCGCACGGCGACGCGCTGCCGGCCACGGCGCGCGTCGTCCGTGAGCCAACGGACGACGGCGAACTCGTGGTCACGCTCGAATCGCCCCTCCGCGGGGTCGCGCCCGGGCAGACCATCGTGCTGTACCAGGGGTCGCGGGTCCTGGGGCAGGCGACGATCGATGCGGCGCGCTCGCTCTCGCGCCCGGCGGTCTGAGCCCCGGCCGGTCTGATCCGCGGGCTCGTCCCGTCCCCATCCCTTCTCCCGCCGTACACGTCGGCGTCGCCTGTCCGACGGCGAGCTCTCCTAGCCTGCGGGATGCCAGCTACGCATCCCGCAGGAGGACCCCTTGGCCCGCCATCCAATCCGTCTCGCCCACCTTCCCGTCCGTCCTCCAACTGCCTGCGGGTCAACGTCGCACCCAACGGTGCCTCTGGGCCCGGCCAGCTGGTGCTGACCTGGGAGCGGGTCCCCTTCGGCGGCTAACCCTCTCGTTGCCCCGTCACGTCCGCAGGGGGCACACCCTGCGGCCGTGACGGGGCAAGCTTTTTTGCGCACCGAAATGTCAAGGTTTCGTTTAAATCTCGTCAAGCGAGGCGTTCACGTCTCCGGAAACGTGATTGAATGCTGGTGCACTCGGCCCTGTGTGCTGTATCACAGCATGCGTGGCCAGAACTCGAAGAGAAGGTCACCCCATGCGAAAGACCACCACGGCCGTTCGGAGCGCCATAGCGCTCCTC
>NZ_JBQCGQ010000288.1:0-4410 GCF_051955515.1 Sinomonas sp. | reverse complement strand
TCGCCGCCCCCAAGGTCATCAGCCGCTGAAACCACCCCAGCCTCAAGGGGCCCATCGCCCCCTCCCGCTCAGCTTGCTCCGTCACGTCCGCAGGGTTCACACCCTGCGGCCGTGACGGAGCAAGCGGAGGGGCGGCGGCGCGAGCCTTGGGCTCAGGCGAAGTCGCTCACAGCCGGGTCGGCCCCGATGCGGCCGGCGGCGCCCTTGTCGAGCTGCGCGATCGCGGCGAGGTCCTCGGAATCGAGGTTCACGGCAAGCGAAGCCCAGTTCTGCGCGATGCGCTCCTTGGTCACCGACTTGGGGATGACCACGTTGCCGAGCGCGAGGTGCCACGCGAGGACGACCTGCGGGACGGAAACGCCGTGCTTGCTGGCGATCGCCTTGAGCGCCGGGTCCTCGAGGAGGTCCTTGCCCTGGCCCAGCGGCGACCACGACTCGTGGAGGATGCCGCTCGAGGACTCGAACGCGCGCAGCTCGGCCTGCGGGAAGTACGGGTGCGTCTCGACCTGGTTGATCACGGGCAGCACGCCGGTCTCACGCTCGATCTCCTGGAGCGCCTCGACAGTGAAGTTCGAGACGCCGATGGAGCGGACGCGGCCCGAGGTCTGGAGCTTCACGAGCTCCTCCCAGGTCTCGACGTACAGCCCGCGCTTCGGCTGGAGCCAGTGGATGAGGTAAAGGTCCACGTAATCGAGGCCGAGCTTGTCGAGCGAGGCCTCGAAGGCCGGCGCAACCTTGCCGGCGCCCTGATCTGCGTTCCAGAGCTTTGTGGTGATGAAAAGGTCCTCGCGGGCGAGGCCGGAGGAGGCAATCGCGCGTCCCACGCCCGCCTCGTTGCCGTAGATCGCAGCGGTATCGATGTGGCGGTAGCCGACCTCGAACGCCTCGCCGACCACGCGCTCGGCGACCTCGTCCTCGACCTGCCAGACGCCGTAGCCGAGCTGCGGGATCTTCAGGCCGTCATGGAAGGTGAGCACAGGGGAAGTCAGGGAATTGGTAGAAGTCATGCGTTCATCCTGCCACCGTCCGTCGCCCCGATTCAGCGAGTTGTCAGATGTTTCCATCCGGCTTCGCGCAGCGCGAAATCGGGAATACTCAGCGGGGAACGGAGTCCTCGGCGGCCTCCACCTGCTCGAGGACGGTAGCCGCACGGCGCTGCACGGAGAGCGCGCCCACGGGAACGGGACCCACGGCGAGGCTCAGCATCGCGGCGGCCTCCGCCGTCGTCGCCAACGCATTCCCGGCCTTGGACAGCGAGCGGTGGACCCCCGCGAAGTCGCCGGGGACGTCGAAGCCGTCGCTCGGCGCGAGCCGCTGGCACGTGACGCACACGGCGCGGACTCGCGGAAGGAGCTCGGCGAGAGCGTCGGCGATCACCACGAGCTCGGCGTACAGGTCATCGTCCTCGACCCCTTCGAGGACCTGGTGATACCGGTCGAGGCCGCGCTGGAAGCGGTCATGCGCGCGGCGCCACAGCCCCTTGCCGAGCTCGGCGTCGTCGCGGCGCCCCCGCAGGACGTTGTCGAGGAGTCCCACCGGCATAGTCAGAGGTACTGCCCGGGGCCGTGCTCGGGCTCCCCGGGCGAGTGGGGGCGCGCCTGAAGACCGGGACCGGCAGCCCGCTGCGGTTCGCCGTTCTCTCCGATCACCACGCCCGGGGCGATCATCGTCCCCGGGGGAAGCTGCCGAAGCTGGACCTGCGCGGCCGCGAGCTGGTGGGCGGCCTGCTGGGCGGCGATGGCGGTCTGAATCCCGTGGAACAGCCCCTCGAGCCATCCCACGAGCTGTGCCTGCGCGACCCGGAGCTCCGACTCCGACGGCACGCCTTCGTCCGAGAAGGGAAGCGAAATGCGGTGCAGCTCCTCCACCAGCTCCGGGGCGAGGCCCTCCTCGAGCTCGGCGATCGAGCGCTCGTGGATCTCGGCGAGCCGGTTCCGGGCTGCCTCATCGAGCGGGGCGCCCTTCACCTCCTCGAGGAGCTGGCGGATCATCGTGCCGATCCGCATGACCTTCGCCGGTTCGTCGACGAGCTCCTGAAGGGACGCCCGGCGCGGGTGCTCCTGGTGCTCTTCGCGGTGAGCGGACCCGTCCGCCTCGGGGCTCGCGGCGTCCGCGCCCTCGATGGCGGTTCCCACGAAGGGCTCGTCGTGTCCGGCGCCATCCCCATCGGGCGCAGTGCTTGAGTGCGCTTCGCTCATGGTGTTCATCCTCTCACGGGCTCTCACATGGTCAGGAGGACCTTGCCCACATGCTCCCCAGAGTCGAAGTATTCGTGGGCCTTCTGCACCTCACCGAGCGGGAACGTGCGGTCCACGAGGGCCTTGATACTGCCGTCCGTCACGAGTGGCCATACATGCTCGCGGACGGCGGACATGATCACGCCTTTCTCCTCCACAGGCCGCGGGCGAAGCGCTGTGCCGATGATGGCAGCGCGCTTGTTGAGCAGGAGCCCGATGTTGAGCTCCCCCTTCGCGCCGCCCTGCAGGCCGATGATCACGAGGCGCCCATAGGGGGCGAGCGCCTCGACGTTCTTGTCGAGGTACTTCGCACCAACGACGTCGAGGATCACGTCCGCTCCCCGCCCACCCGAGGCATCGCGCACGGCCTCGACAAAGTCCTGCTCCCGATAGTTGATGGCGATGTCCACGCCCAGGAACGCCCGGGCCGTGCTCACCTTCTCCTCGGTCCCCGCCGTCGCGGCGACGCGCGCGCCGAAGGCCTTCGCCATCTGGACGGCCATCGTCCCAATGCCGCCCGTGGCGCCGTGGACGAGCACGAGCTCTCCGGGCTGAAGCTGCGCGGTCATGAACAGGTTGGAGTACACCGTTGCGGCGGTCTCGGGAAGGCTTGCCGCCGTGACGAGGTCAACGCCCTCGGGGACGCGGAGCACCTGCTCGGCCGGCACCGTGACCTTCTGCGCGTAGCCTCCGCCTGCGAGGAGCGCGACCACCTTGTCGCCGGCGGCGAAGGGCTTGACGACGTCGGACCCGAAACCCGAGATGCGCCCCGAGACCTCGAGCCCCGGCACCTCGGAGGCGCCGGGAGGTGGCGGGTAGAAGCCACGCCGCTGCTGCACGTCCGCCCGGTTGATACCGGCCGCAACAACGTCGATGAGCACCTCTCCCGGCCCCGGCACGGGGTCCTCGACCTCGCGGACCTGCAGGGCTTCGGGGCCGCCGGGATCCACGATGTAGACGGCCTTCATGCTGGGGCGCTCCTCCGGAAGTTTCGTCAGGTCTGCTGCCTATGAAACACTACTAGTCACAAGGAAGGTTGTCCGAGCGGCCGATGGAGCTGGTCTTGAAAACCAGTGTGCGGTAACCCCGTACCAAGGGTTCAAATCCCTTACCTTCCGCTGCGAGCGCCCCGGTCTTCGGACCGGGGCGCTTTGTTTCTCCTCGTTGCCTGCCAGACGGACGACGGCGATGGCTGGCTCAGCCTTGAAAGTGTCGGTGGGCGCTAATAGCGTCGGGAGAGAACACCGCGAGAAAGACCAACCGACCTGAGGAGCAGCTATGTCCAAGCCCGAGCTGACCGTTGGCGCACCCTGCTGGGCCGACCTCATGACAAGCGATCTCGAGAAGGCCAAGGCCTTCTACGGCGAGCTCTTCGGCTGGACCTTCGAGGGCGGCGATGAGGAGAAGTACGGCGGGTACACCACGGCGTTCAAGGACGGCGAACAGGTGGCCGGCCTGATGCCCAAGGACCCCGAGCAGGATGCCATGCCGGATGCGTGGACGGTCTATCTGAAGACGGATGACATCCAGCGGACCGCGATGAAGGTCCAGGAATCCGGGGGCCAGGTCTTCATGCCTCCCATGGAGGTGCCCGAGCAGGGTCACATGGCCGTGTTCGGCGACGCGGGCGGTGCGGCGTTCGGCAGCTGGCAGCCCACGCGCCATACGGGTTTCGGGAAGCTCGCGGAGCCCGGGTCGCCGGTGTGGTTCGAGGTCATGTCCCGCGCCTATCCGCAGACCGTGAAGTTCTATGAGGAGGCACTCGGCTGGGAAACCGAGACCATGAGCGACACGCCCGAGTTCCGCTACACGACTCTCGGCTCAGGCGCCGAGGCGAAGGCCGGAATCATGGACGCCGACTCGTTCCTGCCCGAGGGCATCCCGTCCAACTGGCAGATCTACTGGGGAGTGGAGAACGCGGATCGCGCCGTCGATGCCGTTCAGCAGCTCGGCGGCCAGGTCGTCCGGGCGGCTGAGGACACTCCGTTCGGCCGCATCGCGACGGTCACCGACCCCATGGGCGCCGTGTTCCTCATCCACCAAGACCTCAACCAGCAGGACCCCAACCAGGAAGGCTAGCTGTCACCCCTGGTTGCGGCGGGGGCGGCCGCCGGGGGGGCGACCCCCGCCGCGGGCCGGGCCCCAGGGTTGGGGGGGGGGGGCCGCGCCCCCC
>NZ_JBQCGQ010000287.1:0-29796 GCF_051955515.1 Sinomonas sp. | reverse complement strand
TCCGCGCCTGAAGCACCCGGCCGCTCGCCGACGTCGGGCCGTGGGCCGCCGAGGTCGGGCCGTGCGCCGCCGAGGTCGGGCTTTGCGGTCATATACAACCATGGGTGGCGGATTCCTTGAAAAAAGTCGCCACCCGTCGTCGCGCGCTTGGAAGACCCGATTTCGGCGGTGGGGGACCCGACTTCGGCGCCGCCAGACCCGACTTCGGCGGTGAAGATGACGTTGTGACGCCGAACGTCACGAGCCTGCCTCAGCGTGTGCCAGAATGTCATTGGCCGTGGTTCTCCGTCCCCGGACGGGAAGCTCATTGGCCACCACGAATGAACGTGCTCCGGGGTCGGTGAAAGTCCGAACCGGCGGTAACAGTCCGCGACCCGGCGGTCCAGCTCGATGTGAACTGGATTTCCGGTTGAACCGGTGGAATTCCGGTACCGACAGTCAAAGTCTGGATGGGAGAAGCACGTGCAGTCAGCGGTGCACCGTCAGCGGTGTGCCGCCTCTGTCGCAACCCCGGAGCCGCTGCGGTCCGGAAAGGAAGGTTGCGATGGACTTTCAGCAGTGGCTCTGCTCAAGCCGTAATTCCCGCACGCCCCTCGTGGCGGTCCGCGGATGAGCGCTCCCGCGGGCTCGCATGGAGCCCCGTCATGGTCCCAAGGCGACGCGTCGTTGATGCGCGTCGCGCTCCAACTCGCGACGCAGGGCGTCCGAGGAGCGAACCCGCTCGTCGGAGCGGTCGCGGTCGATCCCCACGGCACGATTCTCGCCACTGGCTTTCACCGGGGTGCCGGTACCGCCCACGCTGAGGCGGACGCGATCGCAAATGCGGCACGGGACGGCGTGGACCTCGTTGGGGCAACGATGTACGTCACGCTTGAACCGTGCAATCACGTGGGCAGAACGGGACCGTGCGCACAGGCGCTCATCGAGGCGGGCATCTCTCGGGTTGTGTATGCCGCCGATGACCCGCACGACATCGCGTCCGGGGGAGCCCGCACACTGCGGGCGGCAGGTGTCAGGGTCGAACCTGGCATCCTCGCGGATGACGCCGAGGCCCTCAACGAACGTTGGTTCGCAGCGGTCAGGTCCCGACGTCCCTTTGTGACGCTCCACATGGCCCAGACACTCGACGCCCGCATCGCGGCAGAGGATGGCACGAGCCAATGGATCACTTGCCCCGAGTCGCTCGCGGATAACCACGCGCTTCGCGCCCGCATCGACGCGATCCTCGTGGGCAGCCAGACTGTCGCGATCGACGATCCGCGGCTCACCGCTCGGTCCTCGGAGGGAACCCTTCACGAGCATCAGCCCCTGCGCGCCGTGATGGGGCTCCGCGACGTGCCAGAAGGCGCGGCCGTCCGAGGCGACGACGGCCGGTTCCGCCACCTGCGAACCCAGGACCCGGCAGAGGCGCTCGCGGCGCTGTTCGACCTCGGCGCGCGGCACGTCATGGTCGAGGGAGGCTCACGCATCATTGCTGCGTTCCTCGCAGCGGGACTCGTGGATGAGCTCATCGTCTACCAGGCACCCCTGATCCTCGGCTCCGGCAAGAGCACCATCGCGGACCTCGGCATCCGGACACTCGCCGACGCCCAGCGGTGGGACTGGGACGAGAGCGGCGGGGGCGCGGTGCGCCGCCTCGGAGACGATCTTCGCCTCCACCTCCAACCCGTCGTCACCCCAGCGAAACCCGTCACCCCCGACCACATCCATCCCCTCGCGGAAGGACACCACTGATGTTCACAGGGATCATCGCCGAGCGCGGCACCGTCGTCGCGGTCGATTCAACCGGAAACAGCGCCGTCATCACGCTGTCCGCCCCAACGCTCGCCGCGGATCTCCCGCTCGGCGGGTCGATCGCCGTCGACGGCTGCTGCCTCACGGCGACCAGCAACGATGGGCACACTTTCACCGTGGACGTCATGGGGGAGTCCCTCGCGCGCACCACGATCGGCGGCCTCCAAGGCGGAGACACCGTGAACCTGGAGCGCTGCGTCCCCGCGGGCGGCCGCCTCGACGGGCATGTGGTGCAGGGCCACGTCGACGGGGTGGGGGTCCTCGCCGAACGTGAACCGCTGGAGAATTGGCACAGGCTCCGGTTCTCTGTGCCCGGGAACCTTGCTCCCTATATCGCTGAGAAGGGATCAATAGCGGTCGACGGCGTCTCCCTCACCGTGACCGCCGTGAGCGCCCCGGAGGAGGCTGGCCAGTGGTTCGAGGTCGGGCTGATCCCGGCAACCCTCTCGGAGACTGGGCTCGGAAGCAAGCCGATTGGAGCGGCGGTCAATCTAGAAGTGGACGTGATGGCCAAGTACGCCGCACGTCTGATGGCCTTTCAGGGGGTGACGGCATGAGCGCACAAGCGCAGGCGATCCGGCTCGAGCCGGTTCAGGCGGCCGTCGACGCCCTCCGCGCCGGCAGGGCCGTCGTCGTCGTCGACGACGAGAACCGTGAGAACGAAGGCGACATCATCTTCGCCGCGCAGTTCTCCACCCCGGCGCTGATGGGCTGGACGATCAGGCACACGTCCGGGGTGGTCTGCGTTCCGCTCGCCGGCGAGATCGCGGACCGTCTGCTCCTGCCGCCGATGGTCGTGGACAACCAGGACGCGAAGGGGACCGCCTACACCGTCTCGTGCGATCTGCGGGTGGGCATCTCGACAGGGATCAGCGCCGCGGACCGCTCCAAGACTGTGGTCGCGCTGGCAGACGCCAGCTCGACGGCCGCGGACTTCTCCCGCCCGGGGCATATATTCCCGCTGCGCGCGGTTGAGGGTGGTGTGCTGGCCCGCCAGGGCCACACCGAGGCGGCCGTCGACCTGTGCCGTCTGGCAGGCTTGGCTCCAGTAGGAGTGATTGCAGAAGTGGTCCACGACGACGGAGACATGATGAGGCTTCCCGCCCTTCGGGAGTTCGCTGACGAGCACGGATGTCCCCTCATCTCGATCGAGGACCTGGCACAGTTCGTGGCGTCCCGCTCGGGCGCCGGGGAGGAATGATATGACCACCAGTACCGCCCCCTCCAACGGCGCCAGACCGCACAGACACCCTGTGTCTGCGGGTCCCATCGTCAAGCTCCCGACGGCGTTCGGCGAATTCGTGGCGCAGGCGTGGGTGGACGAGGAGACCGGTTCCGAGCACCTTGCCGTGAGCGCGCCGCAGCCTCCTGCTGACGGCGTGGCACCGCTGGTGCGCCTCCATTCCGAGTGCCTCACGGGTGACGTCTTCGGCTCGTATCGCTGCGACTGCGGCGAGCAGCTCGCGTACGCGCTCGGCCGCATCCGCGAGGAAGGCGGCACGCTCCTCTACCTGAGGGGCCACGAGGGCCGCGGAATCGGCTTGGCCAACAAGATCAAGGCGTATGCCCTCCAGGAGGCGGGCTTCGACACGGTCGAGGCGAACGAGCAGCTCGGGCTTCCGGTGGACGCCCGCTCGTACCACGCTGCCGCCCAGATCCTCGCGGAGATGGGCCTGACCCGCATCCGCCTGCTGAGCAACAATCCAGACAAGCAGAATCGGCTCGCGCAGGCGGGCGTCCACGTCGTCGAGATGGTCCGGACCGAAGTGCCCTCGCGCGCCGAGAACATCCGCTACCTGCAGACCAAGAAGGAGCGGATGGCCCACCTCCTCACGCTCGACGTCCAAGCGGCCCTCCCGACCGTCCGGCACTCGGACAACGACTGACCCGAGCCCCTCAGGGTTCGGCGATCCCGCAAGACGGCACAGGCAATCACAAGACGCAACCACAGAGACAAGGACCAGATCGACTCGTGAGCGGACACGGCGCACCTACCCTTTCCCTCGATGACCCCCAGCTCGCCGAGCTGCGGCTCGCCATCGTCGCCGCCAGCTGGCACACCCAGATCATGGACGGGCTGCTCGATGGAGCCCTCCGCGCGGCGAAGGATGCGGGCATCGACGCCCCGACCGTAGTGCGCGTTCCGGGCAGCTTCGAACTGCCGGTGGTGGCCGAGCGCCTCGCCACGACGCACGACGCCGTCGTTGCCCTCGGCGTGGTCATCCGCGGGGGCACCCCCCACTTCGACTACGTGTGCCAGGCCGCGACGGTGGGGCTCACCGAAGTCAGCGTCCGCACGGGCGTCCCGGTGGGCTTTGGTGTGCTCACCTGCGACAACGAGCAGCAGGGCCTTGACCGTGCGGGCCTCCCGGGATCGAGCGAGGACAAGGGGCATGAAGCAACGACGGCGGCTCTCCTCACCGCATCGACGCTCCGCGGCCTGTGACAGGTCACACGCCTTCTCGACGTCCGGAAGGGGCTTCAGGCTCCAGTAGTCTTGACTCCGTGAAGGATTTCGAGTCGCTGTTCGTCGAGCTCAGCGAGAAGGCCGAGAGTCGTCCGCAGGGCTCGCGTACCGTCGCCGAGCTGGACTCGGGAGTCCATGGCATCGGGAAGAAGATCGTGGAAGAGGCCGCCGAGGTCTGGATGGCCGCAGAGTACGAATCGGATTCCGCCGCCGCCGAGGAGATCTCCCAGCTCCTCTACCACGTCCAGGTGCTGATGATCGCGAAGGGGCTCACGCTCAAGGACGTGTACACGCATCTCTAGCCGCGGCGCCTGCGCTCGTTCACCCGTGAACCTGCGCGCCCCGCGGCGAGAAGCCGTCCTCCACCCTTCGAGACCAGAAAGACCACCATGCTCCGTGTAGCCGTCCCGAACAAGGGATCCCTTTCCGAGGCCGCCTCGTCCATGCTCTCCGAGGCGGGGTACCGCCAGCGCCGCGAGGGCCGCGAGCTTGTCATGCTCGACCCGGAGAACGACGTCGAGTTCTTCTTCCTCCGCCCCCGGGACATCGCCGTGTACGTGGGGCAGGGAACGCTTGATGTCGGCATCACCGGCCGCGATCTGCTCATCGATGCGGAGGTCGAGGCGGAGGAGCTCCTCCCCCTGGGCTTTGCTTCGTCGACGTTCCGCTTCGCCGGACCGGCGGGGGAGTTCGCCTCGGTCGCAGAGCTCGACGGCCGGCGTGTCGCGACCAGCTACGACGGGCTGCTGCGGACCTACCTCGCCGACCAGGGCGTGAAGCCTGCTCGGATCGTGCGCCTCGACGGGGCCGTCGAATCCTCGGTCCGCCTCGGGGTTGCGGACGCGATCGCGGACGTCGTCGAGACCGGCAACACCCTGAAGGCCGCCGGGATGGAGGTTTTCGGAGAGCCGATCCTGCAGTCCGAGGCAGTCCTCATCGGCCGGAAGGGACATGAGCTCGCCGCGATCGAGGTTCTCATCAGGCGCCTCACCGGTGTGCTCGTTGCCCGCAGGTACGTCCTCATGGACTACGACGTCCGCAAGGAGCTCGTCGAGCAGGCATCTGCGCTGACCCCAGGTCTCGAGTCGCCGACTGTGTCGCCGCTCCGCGATTCTGACTGGGTAGCCGTGCGCTCGATGGTCCCCAAGAAGGACACGAACCGCGTCATGGACGAGCTGTACAGCCTCGGCGCCCGCGCCATCCTCGTGAGCAGCATCCACGCGTGCCGGATCTAGCACGCAAGTCTGAGCGGGAGGGGTCAGCCATGGGCGTTGCAGTCCGCGTCATCCCATGCCTCGATGTCGATGCGGGACGCGTTGTCAAGGGCGTCAACTTCAAGGGCCTGCGCGACGCGGGGGACCCTGTGGAGCTGGCGCACCGGTACGACAAAGCCGGAGCGGACGAGCTCACGTTCCTCGATGTGACGGCGTCCTCCTCGGAACGGGAGACGACGTTCGACGTCGTGCGCCGCACAGCGGAGGAAGTCTTCATTCCTCTCACCGTGGGCGGCGGCGTCCGCGGCGTCGCCGAAGTGGACAGGCTTCTTCGCGAGGGCGCAGACAAGGCGTCGATCAACACGGCGGCCATCGCGCGTCCCGATGTCATCGACGAGATCACGCGTCACTTCGGGTCGCAGGTGCTGGTCCTCTCGGTTGATGCGCGCCGGGTGCAAGGCGATACGAGGACGGCCTCCGGCTTCGAGGTCACTACGCACGGCGGTCGGCGCGGAACCGGTATCGACGCGGTGGCTTGGGCCAAGGAGGCTGCCGATCGCGGGGTGGGGGAGATCCTGCTCAACTCGATCGACGCGGACGGCACCAAGGAAGGGTTCGATCTTGAGCTGATCCGCCTCATCCGGGCGGCCGTCACGGTTCCGCTCATCGCCTCCGGAGGGGCCGGTTCCCCCGACCACTTCCCGCCCGCAATCGAGGCCGGCGCGGACGCGGTGCTCGCGGCCTCCGTCTTCCACTTTGGTCCCGTTGACATGATTGCGAAAGTCAAGTCAGCCATTCGGGCGGCTGGATTCGACGTCCGGTGAGGCCGGCGGGGTGAGCCCGGCTGGAGCCGGGTAATCGCGACTAGGCCCGGGGAACGGGACCGGACTGCGACCACCGATCCCCCAAGAACGACGGCAGCTCTTTGCCCTCCGCGACCGTATAGATCGTCTCGGCTCCTTCGAGGAATGCCTCCTCGGCCAGGGCTGCGAGAAGCGCCGGGCCGAAGTCCTCGGGGGTGAAACCCGGCTCGAATTCGAAGCGGCCGACGACGGCGAGACCCTCCCCGAACGCGATCCTCGCCTTCCCAGCGGGGCGCCCGAATTGGGTCACCTCGACCACATCGAAGTCGCCCATGGGTGCCCCCACGACACTGCCGCCCTCGGGCAGCTTGGCGGTCTGGTCGACATCGGACGTGGGGATCGCGAAGACCGTGGCCTCGCCATCGGCAGCGGATTCTTCGCCATTCACGGCAAGCCACAGCGGAACGACGGACTTCCAGACTTCTTCGAAGGCGGGCATGACCCCATCCTGCCACGGTCGAAGGGATCGCGAGGCTGCGCCTCAGGGGCCGACGTCCGCCGTCGTGAGGAGGGCGACGGCGTCGGGCTGGCCTTCGAAGGTCACGAGCGCGTGCGACCCCCGGCCGGTGGCGTGCAGCAGAAGCTCGCCGGGCTCTCCGACAATCGCGACGGACACCGGCGCCCGCTTGGCGACGTGCCTGGGCCCGTGGGGGCTCACGAGGACGATGCCAAGGTCTACCCCTCGGTAGAGGATCGCGGCCTGACGCACGAGGTGCTCCCACAGTGCGTCCGCGTACGCTTCGTCGAGGGCGCGGGGAGCCCAACGCTCGGTGGCCCGTCGGACGTCCTCCGTGTGCACGAAGAACTCCGCGAGATTGGCGGCTTCGTCGAGCCGCGGGATGCGCAGCGGCGATGCCTTGGGGGGACCCGCCCGGAACGACGCGACAAGCTGCGCGTATTTCTGCGTCGTCGCATGCTCGGCAGCGAGGCGCGAGGCGGCGGCGTCCGAGACGCCTCGGAGGCCTCGCACGATCAGGCCGAATCCCACCCGGGCGCTTCGTTCCCGCAGATACAGGTGTGCGGCGAGCTCTTTGGTGCTCCACCCTTCGCAGAGGGTGGGCGCGGCGGGACCGGCCGCGAGCAGGGTCTCGGCCAGAACTTCCCGGGAGGGCGGAACGAAGTGCATCACAAGCGAAACTAGCATGCGAGCGGGCGCCCGCGCGCGGGCGAAATGTACATCCCAACCCCACTAGACTTGTGGGGATGCCTGAACAGAATGACCCCTCCCTCCGTGACGCTGACGGCGTGCCCGTGAGCCTTCCAGCGGACGTCGCCGACCGACTCAAGCGCGACGGCGCTGGGCTGGTTGCCGCCGTCGTCCAGCAGTTCGACAGCCGCGAAGTGCTCATGGTGGGGTGGATGGACGACGAGGCCCTCCGACGGACGCTGACCTCGGGGCGCGTGACGTTCTGGTCACGGTCCCGACAGGAGTACTGGCGCAAAGGCGACACGTCGGGGCACGTCCAGTGGGTCAAGGCAGTGTCGCTCGACTGCGACGGCGATGCCCTCCTCGTCCAGGTGGATCAGGTGGGCGCGGCCTGCCACACCGGCACTCGGACCTGCTTCGACGGCCGGGAGCTCCCCGCCGTCGTCGGAACGGCCTGATCCGCGCCAGCTCCAGCCCCCATCCACCGCCCGCCCCAGAAAGGCATCCCCCACACGCCATGCTGGACCTTGGAGTCATCGAACCGACGCTCGGCGAGTTCCGCAGGCTTGCCGCGGACCGGAGAGTCATCCCCGTGCGCGTCAAGCTCCTTGCGGACGCGGAGACGCCGATCAGCCTCTACCGGAAGCTCGCCGACGGGCACCCCGGCACCTTCCTCTTCGAGTCGGCGGCCGTGGGCGGTTCCTGGTCGCGCTATTCGTTCATCGGCGCGAGATCGCGGGCCACGCTCACGAGCCGGGGCGGCGAGGCCTTCTGGATCGGGGAGCCCCCTGTTGGGGTCCCGACCGACGGAAACCCGCTTGAGGCCCTCCGCGACACAGTCGCTGCGCTCCGCACCGAGCGCTTCGACGGGCTCCCGCCCCTCACCTCGGGAATGGTGGGCTTCGTCGGCTGGGAGGCGGTACGCAGGTGGGAGAAGCTGCTCTCGCCCCCTGAGGATGACCTCGAGCTGCCCGAGCTCGCCATGAACCTGGTGACCGATCTGGCGGTCCATGACAACGTTGACGGCACCGTGACTCTCGTGGCGAACGCGATCAACTTCGACAACAGCAGCGAGCGCGTCGACGAGGCCTGGCGCGACGCCGTCGAGCGGCTTTCCGGGATGGTCGAGCGCGTCCTCGAGCCCGCGCAGTCGGCGGTGTCAGTCCTCGGACCGATCGTGGATTACCGCGACAAGGTCGAGGAGGACTGGGAGGAGTCGGGATACCTGTCCGCGATTGCCCGCGGCAAAGAGGCGATCGTCGATGGCGAAGTCTTCCAGGTGGTCATCTCGCGGCGGTTCGAGCTCGACTTCGACGCGCCCCCGCTCGACGTCTACCGAGTGCTTCGGGCGATGAACCCGAGCCCCTACATGTATCTGCTGAGCCTCGCCGACGCCGACGGCCGCGAGTATTCGATCGTCGGCTCCTCGCCGGAGGCCCTGGTGACCGTGAAGGGCGATCAGGTGGTGACCCATCCGATTGCCGGTTCGCGTCCCCGCGGTGCAACTGTCGAAGCCGACCGCGCGCTGGCCGAGGAACTGCTCGCAGACGACAAGGAGCGGGCCGAGCACCTCATGCTCGTCGACCTCGCTCGCAACGACCTGTCGAAGGTCTGCCGCCCGGGCACGGTCGAGGTCAGCGAGTTCATGGAGGTCGAACGCTTCAGTCACATCATGCATCTCGTCTCGACCGTCGACGGCCACCTCAGGCCGGATGCGACCGCCTACGACGTCTTGGCTGCGACGTTCCCTGCCGGAACCCTTTCTGGTGCCCCCAAGCCGCGTGCCCTCCGCCTGCTCGACGAGGTAGAGCCCCACCGGCGGGGCGTGTACGGCGGCGTGGTGGGGTACTTCGACTTCGCCGGGGACATGGACATGGCCATCGCGATCCGGACAGCGCTGCTGCGCGAGGGCCGGGCGTACGTCCAGGCCGGGGGCGGGATCGTGGCGGATTCCGATCCTGTGGCCGAGGCGCTCGACTCCGTCAACAAGGCCGCCGCTCCCTTGCGCGCCGTGCACACCGCGTCGGCGCTGCGGTCCGCGGCGACCCTTCCCGGCGTCGGGAGCGGGATCTGATGACCGCCGAAGCCGGAGGCAGCGAAAGCCTGCCCGCTCAGGAGTCGCCCCGGGTCGAGCCCCGCACGGTTCCTGCATGGGCTCGGAAGTCGACCGTGGTCGGGCTGAGCGTCCTGTTCGCCCTGCTCGCCTTCGGTGCGACGACCCAGACTTGGGTGGACGCCGAGGTACAGGGCGCCGCCGTGAGGACCGCGCATGTCACCGTGCCGGGAAGCAAGGCGGCCACTGCGGTGACTGCCCTCGCGCTTGTTGGCCTCGCGGGCACGCTCGCCGCCGCAGTGGCAGGGAGGATCGGGCGCGCTGTCTCAGGTGCCGTCGTCGTCCTCGCCGGCTTTGGTGTAGCGGCCGCCTGCTTTGCCGTCATCGCAGACCCGCGCGCAGCGGCAGACAGCTCCATCGCCACGGCAACCGGGGTCTCCGGCGGCCCCGCGACCACGACGCTCACCTGGTTCCCTGCCGGTGCCGCCGCCGCTGGGATCATCCTGGCCCTGTGCGGAATCCTCGCCCTCGTCGCCTCCCGCCGGTGGCCCACCAGAACAAAGTACGACGCCGGCCAGGGGACTTCGCGGCGCCCGCACGGGGAGTCGGGGGTAGCGGAGGGCGACGGCGCAGAGTCCGCCTCGACCCCGGCCCGAGTCGACGAGATCGACGGGTGGGACCGCCTCACCAAGGGCGAGGATCCGACCACCTGATCCGGCCAGCCATCCGGAGATGGCAGAATGGCCGGTAGACCCCCTATCGAGGAGAAGAAGGACATGAGCAACGCGAGCGGTTCCCAGGGCAGCACCAAGGTGGTCCTCCACGGCGAGGACCTCGGACACGGGAACAGCCCGGCCGCGTGGACGTGCGTCTTCATCATGCTGATCGGCGCTCTCGTCTCCTGCATCGCCTTCGTCATCGCGAACGCCCCGATCTTCTGGGCGGGTGTCGTGATCGTGGCGATCGGGCTCATTGTCGGCTGGGCCATGCGTCGCGCCGGCTACGGTGTGGGCGGCAGCAAGCTCAAGAACACCCACTGATGGCGACGGTCCTCGATGACATCATCGCGGGCGTCCGGGAAGACCTCGAGACACGTCGGCGAACCCTCTCGCTGAACGAGGTCCGGGAGGCCGCGGCGGCCCGTCAGCCCGCTCTCGACGCCTTTGCTGCCCTCGGCGGAGCCGAGAACCCCCGGACCGAGCTCAAGGTCATCTCCGAGGTCAAGCGCCGCAGCCCGTCGAAAGGCGACTTGGCCGCGATCGGGGACCCTGCGGAGCTTGCTCGGCAGTACGCCGAGGGGGGAGCCGCCGTCATCAGCGTCCTCACCGAGCAGCGGCGGTTCAACGGAAGCCTCGCAGATTTCGACGCCGTCCGCGCCGCTGTCCCGACCCCGCTGCTGCGCAAGGACTTCACGGTTGACGAGTACCAGATCCACGAGGCCCGCGCTCACGGGGCAGACCTGGTGCTGCTCATCGTCGCCGCGCTCGACGACGCCGAGCTCAAGGGCTTCCTCGAGCTGACGCACGACCTCGGCATGAACGCACTTGTGGAGACGCACACCGAGGAGGAAATCGATCGCGGGCTCGCGGCCGGCGCACGCATCCTCGGGATCAACGTGCGGAACCTCAAGACGCTCGACGTCGACCGCGGAGTCTTCGGCCGCCTTGCCAGCCGTATTCCGGCCGGCCCGGTGGTCGTGGCCGAATCCGGCGTCCGGGGCCCCGAGGATGTCGCGGAGTACGCGGGCCTGGGTGCCAATGCCGTACTCGTCGGGGAGGCGCTCGTGACGCACGGTTCCCCCCGGGAACGGATCGAAGAATTCCAGCGCGCGGGAGCCGCGGCAATCGCCGGGCGTCTCGCAGCGCACTGAGCCGGTGAACCCTGCCCGGTCACCCGGGCACCCCCGCCGGCAGACCTCGACAAGGACGGTAAAACTGGTGTCCGAGAATGTGCCAGAAGCAGCCGTGACGGGAGCCAACGCCCCGAGCACGGAAACGAACGAAGCGATCAGCCAGCCGGCCGACGCGTTCCTCGCGGGAAGCCTCCGCCACGCCACGGGGCCGTACTTTGGCTCCTATGGGGGCCGATGGATGCCCGAGTCGCTCATCGCGGCACTCGATGAGCTCGAGGAGACCTTCGAGAAGGCGAAGCAGGACCCTGACTTCCTCGCGGAGATCGCGGACCTCAACCGGAACTACTCCGGCCGCCCCTCGCTCCTCACCGAGGCCAAGCGCTTCTCGCAGCACGCAGGCGGGGTTCGGGTCTTCCTCAAGCGCGAGGACCTCAACCACACCGGGTCCCACAAGATCAACAACGTGCTCGGTCAGGCCTTGCTGGCCAAGCGCATGGGGAAGACCCGCATTATTGCGGAGACCGGGGCGGGCCAGCACGGCGTGGCGAGTGCGACGGCGGCCGCTTTCCTCGGTCTCGAATGCGTGGTGTACATGGGTGCAGAGGACTGCCGGCGGCAGGCCCTCAACGTGGCCCGTATGCAGCTCCTCGGCGCCACGGTAGTCCCGGTGACGAACGGCTCGCAGACCCTCAAGGACGCCATCAACGACGCCCTCCGGGACTGGGTCGCCAACGTGGACACGACGCACTACCTGCTTGGAACCGCGGCGGGCGCCCACCCGTTCCCGGCCCTGGTCCGCTTCTTCCACGAGGTGATCGGGGAGGAGGCGCGCGAGCAGGTCCTGGCCCAGACCGGCCGGCTGCCCGACGCCGTCTGCGCCTGCATCGGCGGCGGTTCAAACGCCATCGGCATCTTCCACGGGTTCCTCGACGATGCCTCAGTACGCCTGTACGGCTTCGAAGCCGGCGGCGAAGGTGTCGAGACGGGAAAGCATGCGGCAACGATCACGCTCGGCCGCCCCGGCGTGCTCCACGGCGCGCGGTCCTATCTCATGCAGGATGATGACGGCCAGACGATCGAGTCGCACTCCATCTCCGCGGGGCTGGACTACCCCGGCGTCGGCCCGGAGCACTCCTACCTCCACGACATCGGCCGCGTCACCTATGAGCCGATCACGGACACGGAAGCCATGGACGCCTTCAGCATCCTGTGCAGGACCGAGGGCATCATCCCGGCCATCGAGTCCTCCCACGCGCTGGCGGGCGCCATCAAGGTCGGGCAGCGGCTCGCGGCCGAGGGCGGCGACCCCGCGGAGCGCGTCATCATCGTGAACCTGTCAGGTCGCGGGGACAAGGACGTCCAGACAGCAGCCGAATGGTTCGGCATGCTGGACGAGAACGGCCAGGTCAAGGGCACCACGCTGTCCACGCGGCGCCCGAAGGGCGTCGTTCAGGAGCGCGGCGGAACGGAGGAGCAGGCATGAGCGCCATCGATCAGGCATCCGTGGGCAGAGCGACGGAGAGCAAGGCGGCGGCCGCCATCGACCGGGCCAAGGCTGAGGGTCGAGCCGCGCTTGTAGGCTACCTTCCGGCTGGGTATCCGAGCGTTGGGGAGAGCATCGAGGCGGCCATCCAGCTGGCGCGGAACGGTGCGGACATCATCGAGATCGGGATCCCGTATTCGGACCCGGTCATGGACGGAAGCGTGATCCAGGCTGCGACCACCGAGGCGCTTGCCAGCGGCTTCCGCGTGGCCAGCGTGTTCGACGTCGTGAAGGCCGTGACCGAAGCGACCGACGCCGCCGTCCTCGTGATGACCTATTGGAACCCCGTTATGCGGATGGGCGTGGATGAATTCGCGCGCCGTCTCGCGGAGGCAGGAGGCGCAGGCCTCATTACGCCCGACTTGATCCCTGACGAGGCGTCGGAGTGGTTCGAGGCCTCGGATAAATACGGACTCGATCGGGTCTTCCTCGTCGCCCCGTCGACCTCCCCTGAACGGATGTCGATGACGGTCGCGGCCACTCGCGGCTTCACATATGCCGTCTCGCTCATGGGGGTCACGGGTGCGAGGGCGGCCGTCGACGAGAGCGCCCAGCGTGTGGTTGCAGAGGCCCGAGCGGCGGGGGCCGAGCGCGTGTGCGTCGGCCTTGGGGTATCCAGCGCCGACCACGTGCGCGAGATCGCGGCCTACGCCGACGGCGTGATCGTCGGGACCGCGATCGTGGGGGCGTTGCGGGACGGCGGCCCCGATGCCGTGGGGCGCCTTGCCGCGGAACTCAGCAGCGGACTCCCGCGGGGAGCGGACGCACCGTGACGAGGGGGTGGCATTCGTGCCGCCCCTTTCTCGTCAGGGTCGACCACCTGTGAATTCGGGGCACCGTAACAGAAGCCGCAGGAAAGGCCATGCCGGTTCAGCATGTGGACGCTTCCGTCTCGAAATGCGACGACCATGGTAATGTTGCCCTCCGAGCCGGACTCGATGATCCGCGTCCCGCATCTCAGGACGCGAGGCATTCAGCGATGTACGACGGCAAGTAGGGCTCAGGCCAGGCTAGCCACGCTCCGGGCCACCGCCCACAAGCGAAGCTCGCACCACAATGGCGTGGACTACCGGCCGCGGGACCCCTTTCCCCAGGCCCACGTAGGCGGGAGTCCGACGCTGTTCGACGGCGCGGGGCCGACCCTACAATTTCCAGTAATCAGCGCCGTGCTGGGTCCCGTCGTGGCCGAGCAACGCGGGGCCAGCGTTGTCCCCTGTCGCGAATCGATCAGGAGGAAGGACGTTTCGTCATGACTCACCCGACACCCGGCACCGCCGTCGACCCTCGGACAGGAGGAGCCGTCTCGCCGTTCGAGCGGTTCTCGGCCCTCCCGCCCTCGGCAGGTCTCTACCGCGCGGACCAGGAGAAGGACGCCTGCGGTCTCGCGATCGTTGCGACCCTCCGTGGCGAAGGCGGGCATGACATCGTCGACGCCGCCCTGCATGCGCTGAGAGCGCTCGAGCACCGCGGTGCCGTCGGCGCCGACGAGGGGACGGGCGACGGCGCGGGCATCCTGCTCCAGATCCCGGATGGGTTCTTCCGCGCGGTCGTGGACTTCGAGCTGCCCGCTCTCGGTCAGTACGCCGTTGGCATTGCGTTCCTCCCCGCCGAGGATCGCGAGGACGCTGCAGCGCGCGCCGGCATTGAGGCGTTGGCCGAGGCCGAAGGGCTCGCCGTCCTGGGCTGGCGCGAAGTGCCCGCCGTGGCCGAGCTCGTCGGATCGATGGCGCGTGCCTGCATGCCGCGCTTCGCCCAGCCCTTCTTCGCTTCCGCAACGGGGGACCAGCTCGAGCGGAACGACCTCGACGCGCGGGTCTGGCGTATTCGCAAGCGCGCCCAGAACAAGCACGGGGTCTACTTCCCGTCGCTGTCCTCGCGGACCATCGTGTACAAGGGCATGCTCACCACGGCGCAGCTCGAGCCGTTCTATCCGGACCTGTCCGACGACCGCCTGACCACGAAGCTCGCGATCGTCCACTCGCGGTTCTCGACCAACACGTTCCCCTCGTGGCCCCTCGCCCAGCCGTTCCGCACCATCGCCCACAACGGCGAGATCAACACGGTCAAGGGCAACCGGAACTGGATGCGGGCCCGCCAGTCGCAGCTCTCGAGCCCGCTGCTGGGTGACGTTCCCGAGGAGCTCTTCCCGATCTGCACGCCCGGTGCCTCTGATTCGGCCTCGTTCGACGAGGTCGCGGAGCTGCTGTGGCTCTCGGGCCGTCCGATCACGCACGCGATCATGATGATGATCCCGGAGGCGTGGGAGAACCACGCAACGATGGATCCTGCCCGCCGGGCCTTCTACGAGTACCACTCCCTGCTCATGGAGCCCTGGGACGGGCCCGCTGCCGTCTCGTTCACCGACGGCGCGCTCGTGGGCGCCACGCTCGACCGCAACGGCCTGCGTCCTTGCCGCTACTGGGTCACCGAGGACGGCCTTGTGGTGTTCGCCTCCGAGGTCGGGGTCGTGGACGTCGAGCCCTCGAAGATCGTCAAGAAGGGCCGCGTCTCGCCCGGGAAGATGTTCGTCGTGGACACGGAGGCCGGTCGCATCATCGACGACTCCGAGGTCAAGGCGGAGATCGCCGGCACGAACCCGTGGCAGGAGTGGGTGGACCAGAACGTCATCCGCCTGGCCGACCTTCCCGAGCGCGAACACGTCATCCACACGCCGCAGTCCGTCAACATGCGCCAGCGCACCTTCGGCTACACGCAGGAGGAACTACGCATCCTGGTCGGCCCGATGGCCCGCACGGGCGCAGAGCCGATCGGTGCCATGGGTTCCGACACGCCCGTTGCCGTGCTGTCGAAGCGCCCGCGGCTCCTGTTCGACTACTTCGTGCAGTCCTTCGCGCAGGTGACGAACCCGCCGCTCGACGCGATCCGCGAGGAGCTCGTGACGAGCCTCAACGGCGCGATCGGCCCCAACGGGAACCTGCTCAGCATGGGCCAGGTCAAGGAGAAACAGGTCATCCTGCCCTTCCCCGTGATCAACAACGACCAGCTGGCGAAGGTCGCGAACATCGAGAATCAGGACGGCGACAGGATCGCCGTCAAGATCCGCGGCCTCTACCGCCCAGAGGGAGGCGAGACGGCCCTCCGTGCCCGCCTGACCGAGATCTGCGAGCAGGTTTCGGGCGCGATCAACCGAGGCGTCCAGTACGTGGTGCTCTCGGATCGCGACTCGAATGCCCAGTGGGCCCCGATCCCGTCGCTGCTGCTCGTCTCCGCCGTCCACCACCACCTGCTCCGCAGCGCAAACCGCACCAAGTGCGCGCTCGTGGTCGAGGCTGGCGACGTGCGCGAAGTGCACCACGTTGCGGTCCTGATCGGCTACGGCGCCTCGGCGGTGAACCCCTACCTGGCCATGGAGTCCGTCGAGGAGCTCATCCGCTCTGGAGACCTGCCCGGCGTCACGCCCGAGGACGGTGTGTACAACCTCATCAAGGGCCTCGGCAAGGGCGTCCTCAAGATCATGTCCAAGATGGGCATCTCGACGGTGGCGTCCTACTGCGGAGCCCAGACCTTCGAGGCGCTCGGCCTCTCCCAGGACCTCGTGGACGAGTTCTTCGCGGGGACCCACAGCCAGCTCGGCGGCGTGGACCTCGACGTTATTGCCGCCGAAGTCGCCGCGCGCCATGAGATGGCGTACCCGCCCTCGGGCATCGAGCAGCCCCACCGGCCGCTCATGAACGGCGGCGAGTACCAGTGGCGCCGCGACGGCGAGCCACACCTGTTCAACCCCGAGACCGTCTTCAGGCTCCAGCACTCCACGCGGGAGCGCCGCTACGACGTGTTCAAGGCGTACACGCAGGGCGTCGACGACCAGTCAAAGAACCTCATGACGCTCCGCGGCCTCCTCGCCTTCCGCGGGGGACTGCGGGCGCCGATCTCCATCGATGAGGTCGAGCCGGTCTCCAGCATCGTCAAGAGGTTCTCGACGGGGGCCATGAGCTACGGCTCGATCTCCAAGGAAGCCCACGAGACGCTGGCCATCGCCATGAACCGCCTCGGCGCGCGCTCGAACACGGGCGAGGGCGGCGAGGACGTGGACCGCCTGCTCGATCCTGAGCGGCGTTCGGCGATCAAGCAGGTTGCGTCGGGACGTTTCGGCGTCACGAGCCTCTACCTCACCAACGCGACCGACATCCAGATCAAGATGGCGCAGGGTGCGAAGCCCGGCGAGGGCGGCCAGCTCATGGCCCAGAAGGTCTACCCGTGGGTGGCGCGCACGCGCCACTCGACCCCCGGCGTGACCCTCATCTCGCCGCCTCCGCACCACGACATCTACTCGATCGAGGACCTCGCGCAGCTGATCTACGACTGCAAGCGGTCCAACCCGAGCGCGCGGGTGCACGTCAAGCTCGTCTCCGAGGTGGGCATCGGCACGGTCGCCGCCGGCGTGACCAAGGCGAAGGCCGACGTCGTCCTCGTGTCCGGGCACGACGGCGGAACCGGCGCCTCGCCGCTCAACTCGCTCAAGCACGCGGGCGTCCCCTGGGAGCTTGGGCTCGCCGAGACGCAGCAGACGCTCATGCTCAACGGGCTCCGCGACCGCGTGGTGGTCCAGGTCGACGGGCAGCTCAAGACCGGGCGCGACGTGGTGATCGCGGCGCTGCTCGGCGCCGAGGAGTACGGTTTCGCGACGGCTCCGCTCGTGGTGTCAGGCTGCATCATGATGCGCGTCTGCCACCTGGACACCTGCCCGGTGGGCGTGGCGACCCAGAATCCCGAGCTCCGTGCGCGCTTCTCGGGCAAGCCCGAATTCGTGGTGAACTTCTTCGAGTTCGTCGCCGAGGAGATCCGGGAGATCCTCGCGCAGCTCGGCTTCCGCTCGCTCGAGGAGGCGATCGGACGCTCCGAGTTCCTCGACACGAAGGACGCGATCGACCACTGGAAGGCCGAGGGGCTGGACCTCTCACCGATCCTGGCGGGCCTGGACTTCGACGAGGACGCGCCGCTCCGGAACCTCACGGGGCAGAACCACGAGCTCGACAAGCACTTCGACGTTCAGCTCATCGAGATGGCGCAGGAGGCGCTCACGGACCGCAGCCCGGTCAAGATCAGCCTTCCCGTGATCAACACCGACCGTTCGGTGGGCACAATGCTCGGGCATGAGGTCACGCGCACCTTCGGAACAGACACGCTCGCGAAGGACACGATCGACGTGACCCTCACGGGGACGGCGGGGCAGTCGCTCGGCGCGTTCCTGCCCGCGGGGATCACCCTCCGGCTCTTTGGAGACTCGAACGACTACGTCGCGAAGGGCCTCTCAGGCGGCCGCGTGATCGTTCGCCCGGATCGTTCGAACGTGTTCGCGGCTGAAGACAACGTGATCGCCGGCAACGTCATCGGCTACGGTGCGACGAGCGGCGAGATCTTCCTCCGGGGAACGGTCGGCGAGCGGTTCCTCGTCCGGAACTCCGGCGCGACAGCCGTTGTCGAGGGCATCGGCGACCATGGTTGCGAGTACATGACCGGCGGTCAGGCGGTAATCCTGGGCCGCACGGGCCGCAACTTCGGCGCGGGAATGTCTGGGGGCACGGCCTTTGTGCTCGACCTGGATCCCACGAGGGTCAACACGCTGGCAGTCGACTCGGGGGAGTTGCTGCTCCTGGAGCTCGATGACGAGGACCGCGACATCGTGCGGAACCTCATCGCGACGCACGTCGAGGAGACGGGCTCGCAGCTCGCAGAGCGCCTGCTCGACAACTTCGACGACACCGCTGCCCGCATGACGAAGGTGCTGCCGCGTGACTATGCGGCAGTGCAGCAAACCCGTCTTGGAGCCCTCGAAGAGGGCCTTGATCCGGACGGGGAGGAAGTTTGGTCTCGCATTCTGGAGGTGACCGGTGGCTGATCCACGCGGATTCCTGAAGGTTCGGCAGCGTGAGACGCAGCCGCGCCGTCCCGTCCCCGTACGCATCATGGACTGGAAGGAAGTGTACGAGGCCCAGGAGAACGGCGTTCTGAAGCGCCAGGCCAGCCGGTGCATGGACTGCGGGATCCCCTTCTGCCACCACGGCTGCCCGCTCGGGAACCTTATCCCGGAGTGGAACGACCTCACGTGGCGCGGCAAGGAGGCGGACGCGAGTGAGCGTCTCCACGCAACGAACAACTTCCCGGAGTTCACGGGGCGCCTGTGCCCCGCTCCCTGCGAGTCCGCCTGCGTCCTCGGCATCAACCAGCCGGCGGTGACCATCAAGCAGATCGAGGTGTCGATCGCGGAACAGGCGTTCGAGGGCGGCTTGGTCGAGCCGCTCCCTCCCGCTCGCCTCACAGGCAAGACAGTCGCCGTCGTTGGCTCAGGCCCGGCAGGGCTTGCAGCTGCGCAGCAGCTCACCCGGGTCGGTCACACCGTCGCGGTGTACGAGCGTGACGACCGGATCGGCGGCCTCCTCCGGTATGGGATCCCCGACTTCAAGATGGAGAAGGAGGTCCTTGACCGCCGCTTGGAGCAGATGAAGGCGGAGGGCACGCGATTCCGGGCCGGCGTCGACGTGGGCCGCGATGTCAGCTGGGACCAGCTCCGCCGGCGGTACGACGCCGTCGTGGTGGCCACTGGCGCAACGAAGCCGCGCGACCTCAAGATCCCCGGCCGCGAGCTCGACGGCGTCCACTTCGCGATGGAGTACCTCGTCCAGGGCAACCGCGTGGTGGCTGGCGAAGAGGTCGAGAATCAGATCGACGCACGAGGCAAGCACGTGGTGATCCTCGGCGGCGGCGACACCGGCGCCGACTGCCTTGGCACGGCTCACCGCCAGCAGGCGGCCTCGGTGACAACGCTCGCCATCGGCAAGCAGCCGCCGTCGGAACGCCCCGGACATCAGCCGTGGCCCATGTTCCCGACGCTGTTCGAGGTCGCGAGCGCCCACGAGGAGGGCGGCGAGCGGACGTACCTTGCCTCCACCGTGGAGTACATCGGCGAGAACGGCAAGGTGACCGGCCTCAAGGTGGCGGAGACGGAATACGTCGACGGCAAGCGGCTCCCCAAGGCGGGCACGGAGCAGGTCATCCCCGCGGACCTCGTCCTGCTCTCGCTCGGCTTCACCGGCGCCGAGGAGTCGGGTCTTCCCGAGCAGATCAACGCGCCGTTCGACGAACGAGGAAACGTCGCGCGCGACGGCGAGTACATGACGGCGACGCCGGGCGTGTTCGTCGCGGGCGACGCCGGGCGAGGCCAGTCGCTCATCGTCTGGGCCATCGCCGAAGGCCGCGCGTGCGCCTCAGAGGTGGACAAGTACCTCATGGGCAGCACGATCCTGCCGGCGCCGGTGGCGCCGACGGACCGCGCGATCGCGGTCCTCTGATCCGCTCTGCAGGGTCCCCGAACAACAGCTCGGGGGCCCTGCGTGCTGTGGGGGGCCGGCCCTCTCGCAGCAGCTTTCCCACAGCACGAAAGTTCATTCCCCGGACATTCCCGTTCCCCACACAACCCCTAGGGTGAGGTATATGAGACGAGCGAAAATCGTTGCCACGTTCGGCCCCGCGATCTCGAGCTACGAGAAGACCCTCGCAGTGATCGAGGCGGGTGTGGACGTGGCCCGGCTGAACATGAGCCATGGAGAATACTCCGTGCACGACGCCACGTATGAGAACGTGCGCAAGGCATCGGCCGAACTCCACAAGGCCGTCGGCATCATGGCCGACCTCCAGGGCCCGAAGATCCGTCTGGGCCGGTTCGAGAACGGGCCCTACGAGCTGGCTCCGGGTGACGTCTTCACCATCACCACCGAGGACGTCCCGGGCACGAAGGAGATCTGCTCCACGACCCTGAAGAGCCTCACGGAGGACGTTGCCGTCGGGGACACCCTCCTCATCGACGACGGCAAGGTCAGCCTGCGCGCCACGGCGGTCGACGACGTGAAGGTCGTCACCGAAGTCGTCATCGGCGGCATGGTCTCGAACAACAAGGGCATCAACCTCCCCGGCGTCGCCGTCAACGTTCCTGCCCTCAGCGGCAAGGACGAGGGCGATCTCCGGTGGGCCCTCAGGCGAGGCGTGGACTTCATCGCCCTCTCGTTCGTCCGCGACGCGAAGGACATCGAGCGTGTCCACGAGATCATGGACGAGGAAGGCCGGCGCGTGCCGGTGATCGCCAAGATCGAGAAGCCGCAGGCCGTTGAGCAGCTGCACGAGATCATCGACGCGTTCGACGCCATCATGGTGGCCCGCGGAGACCTGGGCGTCGAGCTGCCCCTCGAGGAAGTGCCGCTCGTCCAGAAGCGGGCGATCGAGCTCGCGCGACGGTGGGCCAAGCCCGTCATCGTTGCGACGCAGGTGCTCGAGTCGATGATCGAGAATCCTCGCCCTACCCGCGCTGAGGCCTCGGACTGTGCGAATGCCGTGCTCGACGGCGCTGACGCGGTCATGCTCTCGGGCGAGACGAGTGTGGGTGCTTACCCGATCGAGACCGTTCGGACCATGGCGAAGATCATCGAGTCCACCGAGGATCACGGTCTGGAGCGGGTTCCCGCGCTCGGCACCCAGCCGAAGACCCGCGGCGGTGCCATCACCCGTGCCGCTGTCACGATCGCAGACCAGCTCGACGCGCGGTACATCTGCACGTTCACGCAGTCTGGTGACTCCGCCCGACGCCTGAGCCGCCTCCGCCCGCAGAAGCCGATCTTCGCCTTCACGCCGCTGAGCTCGACGCTCAACATCCTGAGCCTCTGCTGGGGCATCCAGCCGCGCATGGTCGAGTTCGCCGAGCACACCGACCAGATGATCGCCCAGGTGGACGAGTACCTTCTCCGTGCGGGCATGGCAGAGCCCAACGACCTTGTCGTCGTTGCCGCCGGTTCCCCTCCCGGTGTGGCCGGTTCCACCAACATGCTCCGGGTCCATAAGGTCGGCGACCTGGCCGACGCAGGCCAGCTGCTCGACGGCGCTACGAAGCCGGTGCGCGAGCAGGTCGGCCCGTGGCCTGAGGTCTAAACCCTCGCTTGGCTGTCGGCAACGACAAGAGGCCCGGTCATCCCACGGGGTGACCGGGCCTCTTGTCGTTGCCGGAACGGTCAGCTGACCTGGCTGATGATCGTCTCCGCGACCTCGCGCATGCTCAGCCGGCGGTCCATGGACGTCTTCTGTATCCACCGGAACGCCTCGGGCTCCGAGAGCCCCATCTTGGTCATGAGCAGGCTCTTGGCGCGCTCGACGAGCTTGCGCGTGGCGAACTGCTCCTGAAGGTCGCTCACCTCCGCCTCGAGAGCACGGATCTCCTCGTGGCGCGAGAGGGCAATCTCGATGGCGGGGACGAGGTCATTGGGCGTGAAGGGCTTGACCACGTAGGCCATGGCGCCGGCGTCCCGCGCACGCTCGACGAGTTCCTTCTGGCTGAAGGCCGTGAGGAGCACGACGGGCGCGATCCTGGCCTTCACGATCTTCTCGGCCGCGGTGATGCCGTCCATGACCGGCATCTTGACGTCCATGAGCACCAGATCGGGCTGAAGATCCTCCGCGAGCTGCACGGCCTTCTCGCCGTTGTCGGCCTCGCCGACGACGTCGAAGCCCTCGCCGCGCAGGATCTCGATGATGTCGAGGCGGATGAGGGTCTCGTCCTCGGCGACCACCACGCGGCGGGCGGCAGAGCCGGCCTCGGCAGGCGTCGAACTCTTGGGCGTGGGCTTGGCGTTGTTCTCCGACGTCTTCTCGGACACTCGGGCTCCTTGCTGCAGAATGAGTTGGCTCCGGAGACGATCCTACCGGCGCGCAGGGCCCAGCGCTTGCGTGACCCGATGGGTTCTGCCGGCGGCTCCGGCGCGGGCGGCGGTAGGCCGGACAGGCACCCGGCCTGTAGAGTGGTGCAGCGGCACGGCCATCGGTCGGGCCGGGTGGGCCCGAGTGGCGGAATCGGCAGACGCGCCGCACTCAAAATGCGGTATCGAAAGGTGTGAGGGTTCGAGTCCCTCCTCGGGCACCGGTATAGGATGAATTCTCGGCGCAGGTGAACCCGCAGCATCCGGAAGATGAACTCCGGGTGTCGACGTTCGAAGGCGGGACCGCGGAGCGCCCACAGCAACCCCGACTTTCGATGGGATTCCGGGTGGATATCACCGCCATAATCGCGCTCGTCATCGCACTGGCGCTCTTCTTCGACTTCACGAACGGCTTCCACGACACGGCCAATGCCATGGCGACGCCGATTGCGACGGGGGCCATCAAGCCACGCCGGGCAGTGGCCCTCGCAGCGGTGCTCAATCTGGTGGGTGCGTTCCTCTCGACCGAGGTGGCCAAGACGATCTCGGGCGGCATCATCCGTGAGGGAGCCCCGGGCGTCCACATCACCCCGGAGATCATTTTCGCCGGCCTCATCGGAGCCATCGTCTGGAACATGTTCACGTGGCTCCGGGGCCTCCCATCGAGTTCGTCGCATGCGCTGTTCGGGGGTCTCATCGGCGCCGCGATCGTGGGCATCGGGGTCTCCTCCGTGAACTTCCCGAGCATCGTGTCGAAGGTCATCATCCCGGCCGTCGCAGCCCCTGTCATCGCAGGCATCTCGGCGTGGGTCTGCACGCGCATCGCGTACGGGGTGACCGCTCGCCGCGATCCCGAGTCCGGTCAGAAGCTCCACCAGGGCCGCGCTGGGTTCCGGATCGGGCAGATCTTCACCTCGAGCCTCGTTGCGCTCTCGCACGGCACGAATGACGCGCAGAAGACCATGGGTGTGATCACCCTCGTGCTGATCGCCTCGGGCCTGCAGCCCGCCGGCAGCTCGCCCCAGTGGTGGGTCATCCTCGCCTGCGCGGCCGCCATCGGGCTTGGCACCTACGCCGGCGGGTGGAGGATCATCCGCACGGTGGGCACCGGACTCACCGAAGTCCGGCCTGCGCAGGGCTTCTCGTCGGAGTCAAGCACTGCGGCCGCCATCCTTGCCTCGTCGCACCTAGGCTTCGCCCTCTCGACCACGCAGGTCACCAGCGGTTCTGTCATCGGGTCGGGCCTCGGCCGGCGGGGAACCTCGATCCGCTGGGGCACGGCCGGCCGGATTGCGCTCGGGTGGGTCCTCACGCTGCCGGCAGCCGCCATCGTCGGGGCTGTCGCGGCCCTCATCACCGGAGCCGGGCCGGTCGGCGTGATCATCGTGGCCATCGTGGGCGCGGCCGCCATCGTCTGGATGTTCGTCGTCAGCCGGCGCCAGCGCGTCGGGCACAGCAACGTCGTCGAGGTCCAGGAGGCAGGCGAAGCCGTGCACTTCCCGCCCCGCAAGCGATCGCGCAAGGCCAACCGAAACCCGAACGGAGACGTGCAGTGATCGACTGGGCAGCCTTCCTCGTGGTCGCCCTGGCGACCGTCATCGGCGCCGGATGCATCGTGCTCTTCTTCGCCCTCGGCGTCCGTCTGGGTGCGGAGAGCGAAGATCCTCGGCGGGGCGCTCGCGGCGCTCTGGCTCTCGCAAGCCGCGTCTGCTACGCGCTGTCCGGTGCAGCGGTCCTGTTCGGCGTCTACCTGATCGTGCCGTACTTCCACCATTGAACCCCGCGTTCCACCCCATTGACACTGAGGTTCGGTCTACCCTGAGCCCATGTCGGAGTTCGTGTACTACGTAGGCGCCAGTCTCGACGGCTACATCGCGCAGGACGGCGGGGGACTGGGCTGGCTCGAGAAGTTCGACGGCGTCGAAGGGCTCGGGGATTCGTACCGCACCTTCGAAGAGCGCGTGGGCTGCGTGGTCATGGGCGGTGAGACGTACGAGTGGATCCGCGAGCATCACCCGGGAGAGTGGTCCTACTCGGTTCCCTGCTGGGTGTTCAGCCGGCACGAGCACTCGCCAGAGAACGGCGCCGACGTCGTGGTGGTGCGAGGCGACGTCAGCGAATTCGCCGGGGAACTGCGGCGCGATGCGGGGGAGAAGGACGTCTACATTGTGGGCGGCGGTGACCTCGCGGGGCAGTTCCTGGCCGCCGGGCTCCTCGACCGCGTGATCGTCACGCTCGTTCCCGTGGCCCTCGGCGGCGGAGTAGCCCTCTTCGGCGGCCGGGCGTTGAGCATCCCGCGCGACTTCCGCCTCGAAGGTGTCACCCAGCGCGAAGGCACGGTCGAACTCGATTATCGGGTCGCCTGAGGAACGCCGGTCTCCTGAACCAGTTTCTGACCGGCCGTCTCGTACTACAGATCCCGCAGCAGGTTCGTGATCCGGGCGGTGCACACGCGCCGTCCGTCCGAGTCGCTGATGACGATCTCGTGGGAGGTCACATTCCGGCCGAGCTGCAAGGCCGTGCAGACGCCGCGGACCAATCCCGAGGTCGCAGGCCGGTGATGCGTTGCGTTGAGGTCCACGCCCATCGCGATGCGGCCCTCCCCGGCATGGAGCGTCGCCGCAAACGATCCGAGAGTCTCCGCGAGGGCTGCGCTCGCCCCGCCATGCAGGACCCCGGCGACCTGGGTGTTGCCCACGACGGGCATCGTCGCCACCGAGCGCTCCGCGGTGAGCTCCTCGAAGACGATGCCGAGCTTGACGACGAGGGCGCCTACGCCCCAGTCCGAAAGCCACCCGCGGAGGTGCTCAGGAACGTTGGCGTCGGCGAGTTCCCGCGCGTAGTCGCGCCGAGTGTCTTTCCCGTCCATGCCCACTAGGCTGGCACCCGTGAGCCAAACCAGCAAAGCCGAGTCCGCCGTCGTCCTCGACTCTTCGGGAGGCCAACGCCTCCTCGTGCTCGACGGGCATTCGATGGCGTTCCGGGCGTTCTTTGCCCTCCCAGCCGAGAGTTTCCGCAACGCCGAGGGGCAGTACACCAATGCCGTCCACGGCTTCACGTCGATGCTCATCAACCTCGTGCGGGATCAGAAGCCCACCCATGTCGCCGTTGCCTTCGACGTCAGCGATGAGACAACCCACCGGCGCGCCGAGTACAGCGAGTACAAGGCGGGACGGAACGAGACCCCCAACGAGTTCCGCGGTCAGATCGACCTCATCAAGCAGGTCATGGAGACCCTCGGCATCCGGACAATCGAACTGCCCGGCCACGAGGCCGATGACATCCTCGCGACACTCGCGACTCAGGGCGCTGCGGCGGGGATGGAAGTTCTCCTGGTGTCCGGCGACCGCGACACCTTCCAGCTGGTCAATGATCGCGTGGCGGTCCTGTATCCGCGCAAAGGCGTGAGCGACATCCCTCGCATGGACGCCGCGGCGATCGAGGAGAAGTATCTCGTCCCGCCGGCCCTGTACCCCGATCTCGCCGCACTCGTCGGGGAATCGGCGGACAACCTGCCGGGCGTCCCCGGCGTGGGCCCCAAGACAGCGGCGAAATGGATCCTGCAGTACGACGGCCTCGAGGGCGTCCTCGCCCACGCGGGCGAGATCAAGGGCAAGGCGGGGGAGAGCCTGCGGGACAACCTCGAGTCGGTCGCGCGCAATCGGCGGCTGAACAGGCTCCTCACCGACCTCGACCTCCCCGTGACCCTTGACGAGCTCGCGGATCCGCAGCCGG
This sequence comes from Sinomonas sp., assembly GCF_051955515.1. Classification (GTDB taxonomy): domain Bacteria; phylum Actinomycetota; class Actinomycetes; order Actinomycetales; family Micrococcaceae; genus Sinomonas. The sequence continues at coordinate 3,430 of NZ_JBQCGQ010000287.1, read as the reverse complement.
AGCCCGCGGCGATCGAGGCGCTCTTCGACGAACTCGAGTTCAAGACGCTGCGGACGCGCGTCTATGAGATCTTCCAGACGGCGCCCGAGGCCTCCAGCGCCGAGGTCTTCGAGGTCCCCGAGCACGTCACGCCGAGCCCCGACGAGCTCGCTGCCGCGCTGGCTCGCCTCGGTGAGGCGGCCGACGGCGTTCCCCTCGCCGTCGCGGTCCGCGCGGAGTCGGCGGGGGAGCGGCAGGAGGCGGTCGCCGTCGCCCTCGTGGCGCACCATCAGGCCCTCTTCATCCCGCTCGACGGCGTGTTCCCCGAGGACCTCGCCGCATGGCTCGCCAACGGGGACGTGCCCAAGGCCCTGCACGAGTACAAGGAATCCGCGAAGGCTCTGCGTGCCTTGGGCGTCGAGCTCGAGGGGGTCGTGGACGACGTTTCCATCTCCGGCTACCTCATCGAGCCGGATCGCCGCAGCTACGCGCTCTCCCACCTCGCGCAGCACCACCTCGACGTCCAGCTTGGCCCCGCCCCGGTGGCTGGCCAGCTCGCGCTCTCCCTTGAGGACGACGACGAGGCGGCCCGAGCGCTCGTGCGGGAGGCCGCCGTCGTGCGCGCCCTGAGCGCGGATTTCGCTCCTCGTCTCGAGGAGGTCGGCGCGGCGGGACTGCTTCGCGACATGGAGCTCCCGCTTGCGCGCATCCTGCTCGATATGGAATGGGCAGGCATCGCGGTGTCGACCCCAGAGATCGACGCGCTCATGGACGACCTGGGGCGGGCGAGCGACGAGGCCGCGGCCAAGGCCTACGCGGCGATTGGGCACGAGGTGAACCTCGGCTCGCCCAAGCAGCTGCAGACCGTGCTGTTCGAGGAGCTCGGGCTCCCGAAGACAAAGAAGATCAAGACCGGCTACACCACCGACGCGGCCTCCCTCAAGGACCTCCTCGACAAGACGGGCCACCCGTTCCTCGAGCAGCTTATGGCCCACCGCGAGTCGAGCAAGCTGCGGCAGATGGTGGAGACGCTCAAGAAGTCCGTCACCTCCGACTCGCGCATCCACACGACGTACGCACAGAACATCGCGGCGACCGGACGCCTCTCGTCGAACAACCCGAACCTCCAGAACATCCCCATTCGCTCGGAGGAGGGGCGCCGGGTCCGCGATGTGTTCGTGGTGGGGGAGGGCTACGAGTCGCTTCTGTCCGCTGACTACTCCCAGATCGAGATGCGCATCATGGCGCACCTCTCCCACGACGCCGGGCTCATCCAGGCGTACCGCGAAGGCGAGGATCTGCACCGCTTCGTGGGCTCCCGGATCTTCCACGTCCCGCCGGCGGAGGTGACCTCGGAGATGCGGTCCAAGGTCAAGGCGATGTCCTACGGCCTCGCCTACGGACTGACGTCCTTCGGCCTCTCGAAGCAGCTCGAGATCTCGGTCGACGAGGCCCGCACGCTCAGGAAGGATTACGTCGACCGCTTCGGCGGAGTGCGGGACTACCTGCGCGGCGTCGTCGAGCAGGCACGCAAGGACGGATACACCTCAACGATCTTCGGTCGGCGCCGGTACCTTCCCGATCTCAACAGCACCGACCGCGCCCGCCGCGAGCTCGCCGAGCGGGTCGCCCTCAACTCGCCCATCCAGGGCTCGGCGGCGGACATCATCAAGCTGGCCATGCTCGGGGTGGAGCACGAGCTCGAGGCGCGCGGGCTCCGCTCGCGTCTCCTGCTGCAGATCCACGATGAACTGGTCGTCGAGGTAGCCCCGGGCGAGGAAGAGGCGGCGCGCGCCGTGGTCATCGAGCAGATGGGATCCGCGGCGGAGCTCTCCGTGCCGCTCGATGTGCAGGTGGGCGTCGGGAGGACGTGGAACGAGGCGGGGCACTGATGGACCGCTCTGGCGAGTACGAGCTCCGGAGGTTCGAGCCCGCCTTGCGAGGCGAAGCAGGCTATGAGCGGACTCGGGACTGGATCAGGGCCGTGGGAGCCGGGTTCTATGACAAGCGGCGCTCCGAGGACGCGGTGGCCAAGACGGCCGCTTCCTTCGTGGTGGACGGTCGTGAGCTCACGGGCGCCTACCAGCTGGGCCCCGTCCCCGTTGGAGCGCCGGGCGGCGAAGTGCCCGTGGCGACGTTCGCAACGTTCCGCAAGACCCTCAATGCAGGCTACGGGATCCTCGTGCCTGCGCACCTGGTGACGGCGGTGACAGTCCGCACGAGCCATCGCCGTCGCGGACTCCTCCGAAGGCTCATGACGGACGACCTCGCGCGGGCGAAGGCCGACGGCGTTCCCGTCGCTGCGCTCACCGCATCCGAGGCGTCCATCTATCGTCGGTTCGGCTTCGGCGTGGCGACGGCCGAGCGCCGCATCACCGTCACCACCGGTCCGCGGTTCCGGCTCGCGGCCGCCGACGGAAACGTCGAGGTGGCGGATCCGTCGGCGCTCCTCGAGCTAGCCCCGGCCGTCTTCGAGCGGGCGCACCGGGCAACCCCGGGATCGATCGACCGGCAGGAGCGCTACCGGCTCGCCGCTGCAGGGCAGTGGGACCGGGAAACCGCGGGCGACGACGCCACCCTCCGCGCTGCTCTGCACTACGGGTCCGACGGGGAGCCTGACGGGTACGTCACCTATGCGTTCCTTGGGTGGGAGCACGAGCCACACGCGATGGAGATCCGGGATCTCGTGGCCGCGACGCCGGAGGCATACCTCGCGCTCTGGGACTTCCTCGGGTCGCTCGACCTCGTCCGGCGAGTCGTCTGGCACGAGGCGCCGGCCGACGACCCACTTGCGTGGGCCCTCGAAGACGGCAGAGCCCTTCGGGCCGAGGCCGCCCAGGACATGCTCTGGCTGAGGGTCCTCGACGTGCGCGCCGCTCTGGAGGCGCGTCGGTATGGAGCCGATGGCACTCTCGTCCTGGAGGTCATGGACGGCCTGGGCCTCGCCGGCGGCCGGTTCCGCTTCAAGGTGGCCGAGGGCGTGGCGGGCGTCTCGAGGGCCGACGGCGAGCGGCCGGACCTTCTCCTCGACGTGGCGGAGCTGGGGTCGCTGTACGTAGGAGGAGTTCGGGCCACGACCCTCAGGGAGGCTGGACGCCTGACGGAGATCAGTCCGGGCGCTGCGCTGGCCGCGGAGAGGATGTTCGCCGTCGAGCGCCCTGCACACTGCCTGACCCATTTCTGACCTGCTGATGGGCTGCGGCTCACTTTGACCCGCCTTGTCGCGCCAGACTAAACTGGACGGGCGCGTAGTGCGCAGCTGTTCCAATCCAATTATCAGGATGTCTGGCCCATGCCCTGTGGCGTGGATTTGGCTGCCTGACCGACTAACGATCCAACATCGGAGCCCCTACTACATGACCATCACCTCCACCGAGAAGTCCGGCACCCCGCAGGTCGCGATCAACGACATTGGCTCTGCCGATGACTTCCTCGCCGCCGTCGATGCCAC
>NZ_JBQCGQ010000286.1:0-7099 GCF_051955515.1 Sinomonas sp. | reverse complement strand
TCCACCCCCGCCGACTTCGCGATGATGTCCAGCGACTCATCCACCCGCAGCCCCGCACTGAGCGCGAAATACATCACCTTCGCACTGTCCCCCGCCAGCACCTGCGCCGCATCCGAGGACTTCATCTGCTTCTTGAACGTGAAATCACCCGGATGGATCTTCCCGCCGGCGTCGCCGAAGGCGCGGACGAACGTGTCGGCGTCCGCGACGACCCCGTCGTTCTGCAGCTCCTGCGCGATCGTCAGAACCCCAGCGCCCTGCTGGACGGTGACCACGACCTCGCCTGAGCCCGGGCCCGGATAGTCCCTGATCTTGTCCATGCCGAGGACCGAGCGCAGTCCCAGCGCGGCCACGATGGAAGCACCAATGACCAGGGTGATGGCAACGCCCATGGCAATCGCGGCATGGCGCAGCGGACGATGGCGATGGTGCCGCCTTGTGGAAGTGGTCACACCGTTGGAAGGTGGGAATGACGGCTTCTCCGGCACCCCCTGCACCTCCGTTCCGACGGGGCCGGTGGCGGGGATCGTTGGGGCGCCAGAGGACGGGTCGTGACTCCTGTGGGTGTTCACCCGGATGAGGGCTCCTGTCTCGTTCACGCGGCGACGCAGCGCAACAAGAAAAGTACCCGTTTCTGGAGTCACTCAAACAACAGGATGCCCTACCGGTGCACCGAGTCGATGATCACCCGCACGCCGCCCGATGCCGTCGTCCTGATCCGCCGCCTCGACTCCCCCAGATACCCGAGCGGAAGCTGCTTGGAGCCACCCCGCCCGTCGTTGCTGGAGCGCCCCCGATAATGCCGCACCGTGGCCTGGGCGATGAGCAGGACCTGTCGCTGCTGATGGGACAGCTCGTCCCACGCCTCGGTACTCATCGCAGCGATGGCCTCGCCGACAACCTCAGCCTGAGCTTCTTCGTCTCGGGCCTCGATCCCCGTCGGCGGGCCGCCGGAGCCGTCCGCCAAACCGCAAGCCCTGAGCACCCTCAGAGCGTCGATCACAATTGCACGTTCTGCGTACACCTTTCCTCCCCCGAGTCCTGCCCCCAACGATTCAAGTCTGCGCGCGGGCCCACGCCCGAGTCCTGAGTAGCGGCTACTCGATTCCGCCCGGGCGTCCACGCGCCATCACCTAAGTACTCACGTGCCGCCTCGAGAACGACCGGCTGGAAGACTCAGGCTGGAAGAATGGGAGCCATGCCCAATGGCCGCACTCCCGCACAAGAACGCCCGCCCATTCTCCGGCCCTGGCACTTCGTGCTCGCCTTCGGAATCGTGAGCCTGCTGGCGGACATGGTCTACGAAGGGGCGCGCAGCATCATCGGCCCGTACCTCGGGACGCTCGGGGCGAGTGCCGCCGTCGTCGGCCTCGTTGCCGGGGCGGGGGAATTCATCGGCTACGGTCTCCGCGTTGTCTCGGGATATGCGGTGCGCCAGACCGCCCACTATTGGGCGTGGACCATCACCGGCTACGCCTTGACGGTCCTCAGCGTTCCCTTCATCGGCGCGACCGGCGCGATTGCCCCGGCCCTTCTCCTCTACGGCACCGAGCGCCTCGGCAAGGCCGTGCGCTCCCCCGCCAAGGACACCCTGCTCTCGCACGCCTCGACCAGCACGGGCCGCGGCAGCGCCTTCGGCGTTCACCAGGCGCTTGACCAGACCGGCGCCATGCTCGGCCCCCTGCTCCTCGCCGCCGTCCTCGCGTGGCGCGAGGGCGACTATCGTCTCGCCTTCGGCGTCCTCGCCGTGCCGGGGGTGCTCGTGCTCGCCCTGCTCTTCTGGCTGCGGTCCCGCGTACCCGACCCCGCCGCCTATGAGCACGGCACCGAGGGCGCGGAGCAGCAAAAGCCGCGAACGACGGCGGAGCCCACGCCCCGCGCGTCCCTCCCCGCGCGCTTCTGGCAGTACACCGCAGCTGTCGGCGTGCTGTCCTTCGGCGTCGCGCCATTCCCGCTCATGGCGTTCCACGCCCAGACCACGGGACTCCTGAGCGACGCTTTGGTCCCGGTGGTGTTCGCGGTGGCGATGGCGGTCGACGGGCTCAGCGGTCTGATCGTGGGCCGGATCTACGACCGGCGCGGGCCCCTCGTGCTCCTCGCCGTCCCCGTCGCGGCCGCTGTCGCCGCGATCGCGTTCGGCAACACGGCGGCGCTCGTCTGGGCCGGTGCTGCAGTGTGGGGCGTGGTCAACGGCGTCCTGGACTCGACGGTCAAGGCCGTCATCACGGAGCTCGTTCCCTCAGGCTCTCGGGCAGTCGCCTTCGGGTGGCTCGCCCTGGTGCGCGGCCTCGGTCTCCTTGTGGCGGGCGGCATCCTCGGTGCGGCGTACGGAATCCAGCCGGGGGCGACCGTCGTCGTCATCATCGTGGCGAACGCCGTCGCCTTCGCCGGACTCGCCTGGGTGCTCCGACGGATGCGGCGGCGAGAGTAACCGGCGCCCTCAGTGGTGCAGCTGCTCCTGGTCGCGGTGCGCCGCAGTCTCGAGCTGGAAGGTGGAATGCTCCACCGGCAGGTCGAAGTGCTCGGCCACGCACTGCTGGAGCTGGGACAGGATCTCCTGGGAATGCCCGTCCATCAGGCACTCGTCCCTAAGCGTCACATGCCCGGTGATCACCGGGGTGCCCGTGCCGATGAGGGTCGCGTGCAGGTCGTGGACATCGAGGACGTGCGGCAGGGCAAGGATGTGGTCGCGCACGCTGCGCAGGTCGAGGCCCTTGGGCGTGGCCGCCAAGAGGACATCCGCGGTCTCCTTGAGGAGCCGCAGCGTCCTCGGCACGATGAGAGCGCCGATGAGCATCGAGACGAGTGCGTCGGCGCGCGTCCAGCCAGTCAGCGCGATCACGATGGCGGCGATGATCACCGCGGCCGAGCCGAGTGCGTCGTTGAGGACCTCGAGGAAGGCTGCCCGCAGGTTGAGGCTCGACTTGCGCCCGCCCGCGAGGACCGCGAGGGCGACGGCGTTGCCCACCAGGCCGATCACACCGAACCAGAGCATGGCCGAGGAGCCGACCTCGGGGGGCTCGATCAGGCGCCGGATCGACTCGACGAGAACGAACGCGCCGACCACGAGCAGCAGCCCGGCCTGTAGGCCGGCCGCGAGGATCTCGGCCCGCTTGTACCCCCAAGTCCGCTCCGGCGTGCGCGGCCTCAGCGCGAGTGACGCCGCGATCAGCGCGATCACGAGCCCAGAGGCGTCGGTGAACATGTGCCCCGCGTCGGCCAGCAGGGCCAGCGACCCGGAGAGCACGGCACCGACGACCTCTGCGATCAGGATCAGCACCGTCACGCAGAGGGCGGCGAGCAGCCGCTTGTGGTCGTCGGTCGCGTGGGCGTGCGAGTGGTCGTGGCCGCTCACTGCGGGCACTCCGGCACGTCGCAGGAGCAGACGGATTCGACGGTCAGGATCACGCTCAGCAGGTCCCCGAGGGCGTGCGCGAGCTTCTGGTCGGCGAGTTCGTAGCGGACGCGCCGCCCCTCCGGCTCGGCGACCACGAGGCCGCAGTCGCGCAGGCACGCCAGATGGTTCGACAGCACCTGCCGGCTCACGCCGATCCCCTCGGCGAGGTCGCCCGAATAGGCCGGGCCGTCCTTGAGCCGCATCAGGACTGCCGACCGCGTGGGATCCGCGAGGGCCTTCCCGAAGCGCGCCAGAACCCCGTTCCTCGTCAAGGTCTCCACCTGCAAAACCTTACAGGAGTTCGTGTAGCGTTACGACGGCTCAGCTCCCCAGAACTCGGCCAGCCTCTTCGCGAGCGCGCGGCCCTGGTCGTAGCCGCCTCGCGCCGCCTGCGGGCGCGTCGAGGGATCCAGTGCATTGGCGTCGAAGACGTCTCCTGCACCGGCGTCCGGGAACACCGTTTCCACCTGGCTGCCGGCGGCGCGCAGTTCGCTGACCTGGGTCGCAAGGTCCATTCCCCACTCGAGCGGCATCCGCGTCCTGCCGCCGAACGGCGACATCACGAGCACGCGGCCGTATCCGGCCGCGAGATCGGCGTTCTCGCTGCGCCGGTATCCGCCGTCGAGATAGCGGTCCTCGCCGATCCAGTAGGGCGTCATCGACGAGGTGCTTGCCGCCACGGCATCCACGAGGTCGATTCCGCTGTTTCGGTCGAACGCGATCGGATCCCCGGTCCGGGCATCGACGGCCGCGATGAGCACGAGCCGCTCCGGCCAGTCATGGTTGGAAAGCCGAGCGGCGACGATGTCTCGCCAGCGGGATGCTGCTGCGCCCTTGGACGCATCCAGGTCGAGGGCGGCGGCGCCCATCCTGCGCCGCATATCCGCAGGGCTTTCGGCGGAGGCGATGATGCCGTCCGACCATTCCATATCGCCCGCGCCCGAAACCCTCGGGGCGGGGCCGCGCCCGGGGCGGTCAGGGCGCGACGGCGGCACCTCGGAGAGGATGGCGGCGTACAGGTCGGCCGGTCGGGTCCCGCTGGTGATCTGGGCCGCGGCGGTCGATCCGGCCGACGTCCCCACAATGAGGTCGGCATTGGTGACGTCGACCCCGGCCTCGGCGAGGCCGGCAATGACGCCAATTTCCCAGGCGTTGCCGGCAGCTCCGCCGCCGGCAAGAACCAAGGCCCGCTGGGTGGGATGAGCCGCCTGGTGTGCAGCGTAAGAAGAAGAGATGTTCATGGGGAGTCGTCCTTCGAAAGGTGCCTGTTCGGCGCTCCCAGTGGCGGCTAGTTCAGCCGCGGATCGTGGACGGCAGGGGAGCGCCCATTGCGGATACTGCATTCATGGGTCTCACCTCCTGCTGATAATTCACGACCGGAAGGGACATTAGCACGGCCGGCGGCGCATTGCGATGACTTCACAGGTGCAATCGGACGACGAAGAGGAAATAGCACCAGACGGGCACCGAAAGCAGTGACAGCACGGCCATCCCAGTGCGCACGAGGGATTGCTCGCGCAGGAACGCGGAAAGCAGCCTGAAGATGAGGATTCCCATGATTCCTCCGACGCAGTTCAGGATCACGTCGTCGATGTCCGATGCTCCAACCGCAAATACGCCCTGGATGATCTCCACAGAGACGCTGACCAAGGCGACTAGGAGCATGGCCAGCCATGCGGCCGCCCGCTGTGGGAGCCACGACACGTAGACCCCAAGCGGGACGAAGATCAGGATGTTCCCCACGACGTTGGCGAACGCCACCCTCCCGGCACCGGAAGAGTGGCTGGACATGAATTCCGCGATACTCGCGAACGGGATGAGATTGATCGATCTCTCCGAGCCCGGTGCGCGGGAGAAGAGCAGCAGCCGGAGGAGGAAGGCCGCGTAGAGAGCAAAGACGGCGACGATGACCACGGTCTCCGCTTTCGCCCGTTTCGTGGCGAATCGCCGGCTCGGCACATCATCCGTTGCTGCGCTGGGTTGCGGTTGGGCTTCCATCCCGTGCGACGTTACCGAGGGATCCTGTCGTGCGCCTGTGAGACCTGGATCAGCAGATATCCGATATTCGGGAACACCTAGTGCGAATCGAGTTGGCGCCGCGCAGTGACGGCATCGCGCACTTCTGTTCCTCCGTGCTCCCAAAGCCAGTCAAGCAGGCCGGGGTACGCCGCTGGATGTCGAGCAATCTCTGGCCAACGGCTGTGGTCTCGCACAGCGACCTCCATGAGCTCGGCCGCCGATAGATGGCCGAGCGCCTCGATGGGGGGCTCGGCCGAGAGGCTGTGTCCCTGCTCTCCCACCTGGAGCGAACTGGCTCCGCGAACCGCCTTGCCAATAACGGCGACTACAGCGAGCAGAGCAATGACGGGAGCAATCATGACAACGCTCGGATACCGGAAGTACGGAACGCTGGCCAGCACCAGCGACATGAGCACAAGCCCACCCCCAATGCCGCCTGAAGCAAGCCGAGTTCGGGTCGAGATCCCCGACACCGGAGCGATAACAATGACGAGGGTGATGAGGCCCGACACCAAGATCAAAACGTCATAAATGCTCCAGTGCACTGCTAGTTCCCCCTCAGTCGGACGACGAAGTCCCCGAAGCCGATCTGCCACCCATCGGACGCGGGCACAGCCGTCCCAGCCGGACACGGGGTCACCTCGCCGGCAAGGTTGGTGAGCGCCGTGCCGTTGGTTGAGTGGAGGTCGGTAACCCACAGGAGTCCATCTCGGGCCTGCAACGTCGCGTGGGTCTTGGAGACCGATTGGGTCTGATCGTTGAGCCGCAGTTCTACAGCTGAGGGGAGATGTGCGGGCGGTGCGGGATTACGACCAACAACGATCGCATCGCGGATCTCCGCTGTCTCGCCTCCAGGCAATTCGATGACCCACTTCAGGGTTTCCCGAGGCGCGGAAAGGCGGGTGGCATCGAGGTCTTCCTCCTCGAGTTCAATCGAGACCGGCGGCGGAACCTCGAGGGGCGATTCCGCGGCACGCGAGAAGCCTGGCACTGCGGTGACGAGCCCCAGAGAAGGTCCTGCCTCTCGTGGCGCCCCGGCTTGTGCCGGTGGGGCGAAGGTCGCCGCCGGCGCGGGTGACAGCGACGGGGGCAAGGCAACCACTGGCGACGGCGGAGGGGACGACGGCGGATGCGGCGGCTTGGGCGGCATCCGAGTCTCACCGCCGTGAGGAGGTGGCGGCGGAGGCGGGGGCGGCAGTGGTATGGAAGCCTGCGCGCTCCGCGCACCAGGGCCAGTCGCAGGCCCGGCCTCCATCTCCACGCCCTCGCGCAAGCTCACGCGCGCGGAGGGATCGGCAGCCCGGACCTGGTCCGCCAGGTTGCGAACGAACTGCATATACGTGTGGTGGGCCACCATCCGCTTGGTCGACACGGGAATGAAGCCACCGACCGTCTGCTGGTTCGTCATGTACCAGTCGATTCGGGTTGACGCGAAGGTGGCCCCTGACCGCACATCGAAGTCAAGGAAGAACAGCATGAGCTTGTTGAAGGAAATCAGGTAGTCGTTGATCCGGAACTCGATCTGCCGATCGGCTGATCGCGTCGTAACAACGCGCTGCTTCCCTTTGAGGAGATCGCCTGTGCTTTCCTGCGCGGCCCTCTGAGCCATGTTGGCGACCTGTTCGATCGACAGCGACGTCTCGATATCGACGCCGTTCCAAGCATATTTGTGCGGCTTGCCCA
>NZ_JBQCGQ010000285.1:0-10844 GCF_051955515.1 Sinomonas sp. | reverse complement strand
CGGCACGCCTCGGCCTGCGCCTTCGCGGTGAGCATGGCGATCGGGTCGGACTCGTACTTCTTGTTCGAGGTGTAGCCCGCCTTCTTGGCCCGCTCGATGGTCCACGTGAACTCGGACCACTCGCTCTGGCCCTTGCGCCGCGCGGCGACCGTGACGCTCGTGTCGTCGGCCCCGGTGCGGACCACCTCGTGCCCGGCGCGCAGCACGAGGGCCACCATCGTCCGGGCGTACAGCGCGGGCTTGCCCTGCACGACGAAGATGTTCGCCAGCGCGTTCATCGGGTCGAGGCCGAGGGACTTGCCAGCCAGGATGGCCGCCGCCGCCGCCTCGGGCTTGCCGCGGAAGCTCGCCGGGACGAACTCAGTCCCACAGAGTGCGGTCCCGAGCCGGTGCGCTGCGTCGAGCTCCTGCGCCCACTGGACGAGCTCGACCGCCGTCTTGGTTGTCGGCGCGAGGGGCGAGACCGTCGCGGGAGTGGTCGGGCCTGTCGGAAGGGTGATCTCAGAAGATGTCATCGAGGTTCTCCTCAAGCTGTCGAGTGGCCCAGCGGGGCAGGCCAAGGGGTGGGGCGTCGGGGTAGCCGGGCCACGTGTCGGTGGCGAGGCATTTGCGGTAGATCTCTTTGGCGCCATGGTTCACTTCGCGGCCGCGCCGGATGGCGTAGTCATCGAGCTCGACGACGCTCACGAGGTAGGGCGGCGACTTCTCGACGAGCACGAAAACGAACGGCAGCGTCTCGCCCAGCCAGACGTGCGTGCCGTCCTGATAGTGCGCCGCGCTCTGGTAGTAGCCGAGGTCGTAGGCGAGCTTCGGGAAGCTCCTCGGGTCCGCGTTGACCGTCGTCTTGAGGTCCACGAGGTAGCCCTGCTGCCATGCGTCGGGGCGGCACTTGAGCATGAGGCCGTCCTCGTCCCAGAAGAAGCTCACCTCGGCTTGGTGGCCCGTGAAGGCGTGCCGCGCGGCGGGGTGGGCCATGATCGAGTCGCGCATGGCCTTGACCTGCGCCCAGTCCTTCGGGAGCAGCGGGATCTTCCCGGCGGCGCGAGCCTCGGCCTTGGCCTCCTTCGCAGCCTTGGTCAGCCAGTTCTCGGCCTCGACGACCACGACGCCGCTCTCGTCCTGCTCGAGCACGAGGCTATGGGTGATGGTCCCGAGGTCATAGGCGTCCTTCTGGATGGGATGCTCGCGCTCCCACTTCCAATGGGCAGGGGTCTTTGTGGCGAGGGTCTTGAGCGACGTCGAGCCGAGGGCCGGGTCGGCGTGGTAGTCGGCGCTGGAGATCCCCTCGTACACACCTGGGGAGTAGCTCACACAGTCACCTTCTCCACGCACACCCGGTACTGCTTCGCCGGAATGCCGCAGGCGCAATGCGGGCAGTGGATCAGGCTCCCGTCGAGGACCGCCTGACCGATCGCGTTGATGACGGCGCGACAGACCGGGAAGACGGTCGTGTGCGATCCTGTGCAGTTGTGGAGGTACTTGACGTAATGCCCGGCCTCCTCGGTGCATCCGTAGTGGACCGTCGGCGAGCACTTCGGGAGGACGGGGCCGATCCACGCGCGGAGCTCGGCGGCCTGCTCGGAGGTGATGCGCGGGTTGAACTCGGTCACCGTCGCCCCCGATCACAGACCCAAGCGGCGCCGGCCACGCCCCAGAAGACGCAGGCGGCGAGGAAGCAGAAGGCGAACATCAGACCTCGTCCCCGTGGATGTCCACCTCACACAGCACCCGAGCTGACTTCGCCTTGAGCTTCGGTGTCTCATACGTGTCCGCCCCGTCGATGATGGACAGCTCATCCACCTTCACCGCGCACTTGAGGAACCGGGTTGCGTCCGTGAAATAGGCCTTCGCCTGAGCTGGGCTGGGCGAAAAATGCAGGCCCCCGCCGCAGAAGTTCCCCGGCTTCCATGCGGGGTCGGTGACAGTCTCCCCGATGGGGTAGGCGAAACCGCGCCCCGACCTCAGGTCATCGTTGACTGCCTTGTAGACGATCAACTCGCCACCCTCGGTCTTGACCCCGTGGTAGTCGGCCCAATCCTGGTGGCCGTCGAGGTCGAGCTGGGTGATATCGATGACAACGCCGCCTTCGACGGTGGCGCGCCCGGAGTGGAGGCGTACGGCGACATACTTGCCCGCCACGACGCGGCTGGAGTCCCACGCCACGACGCTGCTGGAGCCCCGCGCCTCGACGCGGCTGGAGTCCCGCGCCTCGACGCGGCTGGAGTCCCGCGCCTCGACGCGGCTGGAGTCCCACGCCACGACGCGGCTGGAGTCCCGCGCCACGACGCGGCTGGAGCCCCACGCCACGACGCGGCTGGAGTCCCGCGCCACGACGCTGCTGGAGCCCCGCGCCACGACGCGGCTGGAGTCCCACGCCACGACGCTGCTGGAGCCCCGCGCCTCGACGCGGCTGGAGTCCCGCGCCTCGACGCGGCTGGAGTCCCACGCCACGACGCTGCTGGAGTCCCGCGAATGCACGTCGATCCAGACCCCGGCAGGAGAGTTGATGATGATCTCGGGATCGCCAGCCTTGAGTGCGGCGTCGAGTTCCTTCTGAGTTGTAACGGTGGTCATTTGTTCTTCTCCTTATAGTCGTCGGGGTGGTAGGACTTGCCCGAGTGCATGTCGTAGGTGGCGAGGCACTTCTGGCACTTCACCCACACGCAGCGCTCGCTGTCGCAGTGGCGCTTGCCGAGGTTCAGCCGCGAGGCTTGGCAGCGCGGGCAGTCGATGGCCTCCGGGGGCAGCTTGTCGCCGCTCACTTGAGCGGCTCGAATCGGATGTCTGTGATTTTGATTTCCCGGCCGCATTTGGCGCAGTCGACACCGCCGATGGCTGCGTACTTCGCGAAGACCTTGAAGAGACTCTGAAGGTGTGAATCACAGCGGAATCGGAGATACCCGCAGCACGTGTGGACTACGCGGATGACTGCGATCTGATAACAGTCGATCATGTTGCAGGGGATCTCGGCCTCAAAGTCCAGCCCCGCCAATTCCTTGAGCGACGTCTCCACGCGCTCAGCCGGTGCAATGCTCATGGTCAGACCTGCCTTGTGTAGTGGACGGTCTCGGATGGGTGCTCGGCGACGGTGCCGCCCTCGGTGTCGGTGAGCTTGTATAGCCACGGCCCGACGCCCCACGCCTGCCCGAGCCTGCATTCGACGGCCTCGGGGTAGTCGTGGAGGGTGCCGTCCTTCGTGGCGACCTGCCAATGCCTGGCGGGCTTGCCCTCGTGGTACTGGCGGACCAGTTCGGTGACCTCGTGCTCGAACAGCCAGCGCACGGGCTCGTCGTCGCGGAACAGGACGTAGCTCGCGGTGTCAGCGTCGGGCGTCTTGCCGTAGGCGTCGATGACGCGGGCGAGGTGATAGGTCACGGCGCCTCCTCGTCGTAGTGAGGGTGGGTGGCGAAGCGAAGGATTGTCTGCATGCGGTCGAGGAGGACCGAGCTCGTCTTGTCGTGAACCTTGGCGCGGTAGACCTCGCCGATCGCCTTGTGGAGCTCGGCCGCGAGCTCGGGGTCAGTGAGGCGCTTGGCTGTCCCGAACCCAAACTCGCTCGGATCGTGCATCTTGGGCTGCTCGCCCATTGCCAGGCATGAGAGCGCATAGTTCCTGACGACTGGATCAAGCGGCGGGCGGATAGATGCGCAGCTCCGTATCCTTCACGGCGTCACCTCGACCCTCTCCGGCGCGAACACGGCAGGATGCCCGTGGTGGTCAAGCTCGACTTCGACGTAGCCGGAGAGCAAGACCTGCAGGACAGTCCCCGTCTCGTCGCGGTAGTCGGGCGAGTCCGATGCGGCCCCGCCGACGATGACGACTCGGTCGCCCTTGGCGAGTGAGGGGTGCGGTTCGGGGTGGATGGAGATGATCACGGCGTCGAAGTCCCTCCTCATGTCAGCTCCACCAGCTCAGACGCCTCGTCGAACCACGCCGGGTTGGGCCTCAGGTCGAGGGCGACTTCGGTCCCGCGCGAACCATGCCGGGTGACCGTGCCGACCATGTTGATGCAGCTCGGGACGGGGAACGCCTCGGCCTTGAGGTCGCGCGCCACGCGGACGCGGGTGCCGACGGGGATCACGACAGCGCCTCCTGGAGGTGCAGCGCGGCCTCGCCCTTGGCGATCGCGAGGGCGAGTTCCGCATGGACGCGGGCGTGGCTCTTGTCGCCGTAGCCGTAGCCCGTGCGGAACAGCGGGCCCTCGCACTGGAAGGGCTGCACGGCAGTCCAGCCGATCTGGCCTTTCCACATGCGCCACTTGGCGATGTTGCGGACCATCCCGTGCCGCTCCCAGCCGGGCTTCTCGGCGGCACGGATGAGCTTGAGCTCGTGGACCCCATGCCAGAGGCGACGACGGTCTGGGCCGAAGACGAGCACGAGACCGACGCCCTCATCGAATATGTCGGTGATGTTCGCGAACTCTCCAGAGACGCGGATCTGCACGAGGTCGCCCTCGTGGAACGTCTGGACCGCATCGGTCTCGTCGTCGCTTCCGGTCTGCTCGTGGGGGTCGCGGAATCCGGTGTAGGGGACTCCGGGGTGCTCGGTGTCGTAAGTCATGGCGACTCCTGAAAAGCGAAGCCCCCAATGTTTAATCGGGGGCTGGGGTGGGAAATGGGTATCCGCAGGGGCGCAGGTCGATTCATTGCAAGGGGAGAAAGGAACCGCCATAAGACCCCTCGAATCGCCTTCGCCGCGGTTCGTTGACCTATGCGTTGGCGGCGCGCGCGTTGACGCCCCTGCGGAAGCTTTGGGTGCCCTCTCTCGACTAGAGACCCGGAGAGGGCGACGGGTTGGAAAACGCTCCGATCCCGGAAGATCGCAGAGGGCGGGAGTGGAGCGCCACTCTAGGTCTTAGTCGTCGGCGTCGGCCGACTCCCGCCGGTATCCGGCGTCTAGGATCGCGCGGGCCGCTTCTCGTGAGTCCCTTGCCTCGTCGATGATCGCGGCGAGCTCGATGAGGTCGCGGCGTAGGCGCTGCTGGGACTTGGTGATGCGGTGTTCGTGGATGGCTGCTCGGGACATCATGGCTGCGCTCCTTCAAGTGCTCGGTCGGCACGGGCGCTAGCGTCTTCGCCGGTCGGGTCGTCGTAATCGAGGAAGTAGGCGAGGTCGGGATCGAACCTGCCCTGCTTGAACTTGTTGGCGAGCTTGTCCGCCTTGGCATCGGAAAGCTCAGCGCCGCGTTCTGCGGCCATGTCTAGGAGCGCGTCGCGAAGTTCGTTCTTCGTTGCGCTCCGGTCGAATCCTTTGAGGAACATGAGACTTCTCCCCTTGAAATCGCCGAGTCTCGAAAGACAGGTGCGTGGAATTGGGTGGTGCGCCCGGCCGCTGAGGACTTGGTGGTTACGCTCAGCGGCCGGGCGGTTCGGAGGGAAGGCGGCCGAGCCATGCCTTCAACTCGTCGGCGGTCACAAGGGGCTTGCGTCCGTTGTAGACGGCGATGATGTCGCCCTTCGCGATGAGCGACTGCAATGTGCGGAGGCCGATGCCGACGGCGTCGGCGGCATCCTGGAGTGAGTAGGCGAGGCGTTCCATTTGTCAGTCCGCCTTGAGAAGGTCTTCGAGGGCTACCTCAAGGGCCTTGGCGATGTTCTCGAGCTCCTCGACCGTGAACTTCTGCGGCCGGTTGTCGAGCTTGTCGTGGAAGGTGGAGCGCGCGAGGCCGGCGGCCTTGTAGAGCTGCGCCTTCCGCATTCCCCGCTCTGCTGCGAGGCGGTTGATGTTCCGAGCGATGGCTTCGCTGCGGGACGGTTGCTTTGCTCCCATGTCTTCAATCTACTCCCATTTGGGAGGAAAGCAACAGGCCTGTAATTACTAAATCGACTTGTCTTATTCCCGCATGGGCTTGTTAGCTCCCGAAACGTAGCGTATGCTCCCATACATGGAGACCAACCACGGGAAGCTGATGCAGAGAGCGGTCCGGAAGCAGATCCGTATAGAGATCGCACTCCGGAACCTCAAGCCGGCCGACGTGGCTCGTTCAGCGGGGATGTATACGAGCACACTGAGCCGATACCTGAACGACTCACAGGACAAGCCATTGCCCTTTGAAGTCCTCGACGCGATCGCCGTCGCCCTAGACATGCTGCCCGAGCAGATCATCGCCAACGCGCGCGGGCTTCTCGATGACCTACGCAAGGAAGACGAGGAATAGACCCCAGACACAGAGGAAGGCCCCCGCGAGCATTTGCTTAGCTCCGGGGGCCTTTTCCTTGAGTGAGGGTCAGACGGGCATCGTCCGCATCATCGCGACTAGCACTTCCAGCGGCACTCCGAGCGAGTCCGCTATATCCGACAGCTCGGCAATGGACTTGGACCTCAGCCCTTCCATTCCTCGCCTCGCGCTCCCCGCGCTCTCCTCGATTGCTGCGACTGCGGCCATTGTCCGACGCACCGCCCTTTCCCCATGATCTAGCCTCTGGCAGACATCCTTCCCCCGATTGGAAGGCGTCCTCCCCGAAGTCCGAACGGCTGTCGGTTTAATTCGGTGAATTGATTAGAGATCGGCGTGACAGAACCGTCAACTGACAGACCTGTCTGTCTTTAAACGTTGCCCGCGGAAACATGCGGATCAGGTGCTGAAATTCCAAGCTACTACCCAGTTTTGTCAGGATTCATCCTCAGCCTGAGGGTTAGGCGGAAGCGAGAGGAGCGCCCCCATCTTCTCCATGGCCGCCTCCAGTTTGGGCAGGTTCGCGCGGCGGGTGTACTTGATCGTCATGGCCTCGGTGGTGTGCCCGACGATGTCCTTGATCGTGTGCATGGGGATGCCAGCCATGTCGAGGAGGTCCACCGTCGTGTGCCGCGAGCCATGGAGCACGACGTCGCCCGGCAGGCCCGCCTCTTCGAGGAGCTGGTGCCAGCGCGCCGAGACGTCGTCCGGCGACATCGCCGACCCGTCAGGCTCAGTGAAGACCAGCCCCGGCCCGCGGCCCTGCATGTGCAGCGCGAGGATGGAGCGCAGCGGCTCGACGAGGGGGATCTCCCGGCCCTTCTGGACGTTGCCCTTGCGCGACTTGAGCGCGGACAGGTAGAGATTGCCGCCGACGTGCCGGTAGACGCGGGTCTTCGGCGCGTCCTCGAAGTTGGAGATCCGCTTGAGCTGCCACGAGAACAGCAGGGTCTCCCCGACGCGGTCGGACTCCAGCCCAAGCACCTCGCCGCGGCGCGCGCCCGTCAGGAGGAACGTCGCCCACAGCGCTCGGTCGGGCCGAGTCGCGAGGTGCGCGATGAGCTGGACCGCCTGATCCAGTGTCAGGCCGTCGCGCACGCCCATGAGCGCTCCGGGCCGGTCCATGGCGTCGCACGGGTTGGACCTGAGCAGGCCGCCCTCGCGCACGGCATCCCTCAGCGCGGTCCTCAGCGTCGTGTGGACGGCGAGCACGAGAGTGGTCGAGCTGCTGGCCTCCTCGATGGCCTTGTGGACCTGGCGGACGTGGCTTGCGCTGATCTTCGCCAGTGGTCGGCTTCCGATCGTCGGCTTGATCCACTTCCGGATATGCCCGCGCTGGTTCTTCGTGTGCCCCGGCTCCTGCCGGGGCTTGGCGATGTTCTCGATCCAGTAGTCCAGCCACTCGCCGAGGGTCATGGACTTCACGACGATGTCGCCGTGCTGCTCTAGGTCCGCCTGCGCCTTCCGCAGCTCCTCGATGGCCTTGCGCTTGTCCCTGCGGCAGACCACCCGCCGCCGGCGCTTGCCGTCCGCGCCCCGCGGGAGCTCGACGGAGACGCACCACAAGCCGTCGGATGCGCGCTGGTAGACCGAACCCTCGCCCTTGCCCCTAGTCGTCGGAGCCATGACAGCCGCATCCGGCGCCGCCGCTGAACCGATACGGGTTGCGGCGGCCGCGGTCAATTCGAGGTGTCGAGCTGAGTCTCATGGTGTCGTGCCACCGCCCGTCATGGTGCCCGGCCCCATAGCCCTTATCCCACGCCCGAGCCGCACGCTCATCTGACTGCGCTTTGACCCGGTGGATCTCGCGCTCCACCTCGCGGAGGCGGTAGAGCACATCAGCGACATCCCTGTATGCCTGATAGAGCTCATTGGTCTGGTCCTCCGGAACTCGGTCGAAGAACTCGCTGCAACGAGCAAGAGCCGCCTCGAATCGCTCTTCCATGTCCATCCCCTTCACTGTAGCCATAGCTTTAGCCATGCACCAGCACGCCCCGGCGTGTCGTGGTCCCTTGAGAGAGGCCGTTTTCCGCATGTTTCCGGGCTTCGGCAGGTCTCAGACCACCCTATCTGCCATACTGAGCGTATGCCGGATCGGGCGATCCTTCCCTGATTCTACGCGGTTTCCGGCCCTCGACTGTAGCCGGCACTTTAGCCGAAGTACCTCGTGGGCTATTGACATGCCCATGCACGCCAGCGCACTATCGACCCATTAACTCAAGCCGTTGGATGAATCGAGAGAGCCATGGCGCACTACCCAGCACAGCCCCAGTGGCAGCCCCCGCAGCCTCCGCAGATGCCCATGCAGTACGCTCCCCCGCGGCCGAAGAAGCATCACGCATGGGGCGTCATCATCCCGCTCTGGATCATCGCGTCGCCGATCGCCGCGTTCATGCTCTACGTCGTGATCCGCTTCCTCTGGATCGTGGCGTTCGGGAAGTGACCATGGATGTCATGACTGAGCGTGCCGCCGTCGCCAATGTGATCGCCCACCGAGTCTCGGAGGGCTTGGACGTCGACCAGAAGCTCATCGATGAGTGGAGACGCCTCCGACGACCAGCGGCAGCTCGAGCTAGCTGGCTGACCCAACGACGAAAGCGCCCCCATCCATCACCTGCTGGGGAGGTGAGGATGGGGGCGCTTTTCTATGTGAGGGTGATCTGTCCGAGGTTCCTGACGATGACCTCGGGGCTTGCGGTGACCTGGATGAATACCGTGTAGGTGCCGGGGCTGAGGCTCCCGATCCACGCGGCCGGGTTGCCGTCGACCACCGTGCATGCCGTCCATGTTCCCGGCGTCGTGGCGACTCCCGCGACGATCGAGTATTGGCAGCCCGAGGAGATCGAGATCGCCGACCTCGGCCCGTTCTTGGTGACGCTGATCGGCAGGTACTCGGCCGTCGCGGCCGGCATCGTGATCGGCCCCATGATTGCCGCCTTCCATCGAGGGAGTCTGAGGGACGAGAACCAGCGCGGCTGGTCGGGGACGGCGGCCTGCCACCGAGGCTGCAGGAGCCGCACGGTGAGGTCGAGGTGGCTGCCCATGGCCGCGGAGATCATGGCCTGGACGGAGTCGGTCAGCCCGACGGCGTCGGATAGTGACCGCTGGACGGTCTGCGTAAGCGAGACCGAATCCGTCAGCCCCGACGGGTCGCCGGGGCCTTGCTGGGCGTTGAGGACCGTGCTGATGGCGTCTGCGAGGCCGATCGGGTCCGCGGGGGTGCGGATGTACCCGAGTGAGCTCGCCACACCGTCTGTGAGGCCCACGGGGTCGCTCGCGGAACGAACCGCATTGAGTCCCGAGGTGGCCGCGTCGGTGAGCCCGACGCTGTCCGCGCTGCTGTTCTGCTGGGCCTGCACGACGCTCGCGGCGTCGGTGATGCCCTCGGGATCTGCTGGACTCGCCGTGTAGTTGGTGCCGCCGCCGTTGAGCTGCGCGGTGGCGCTGTCGGTGATGCCTACGGCGTCCGCTGGCGCCTGCTGCTGGGCTTGGATGAACGTCGCCGAGTCGGTCACGCCGACCGGGTCAGCGGGTGCGGCCTGCTGCGACTGCATGAAGCTCGCCGAGTCAGTGATCCCGACGGGGTCCGCGGGGTTCGAGGATAGGAATGCGCCCTGCGACTCGGAATCTGTGATGCCAACCGGGTCGGAGACCGTGACCTGCTGGGACTGGACCACCGTGACCGAGTCTGTAAGGCCAACGGGATCGGCCGGAGCCGCCTGCTGCTGCTGAACGAAGGAGACGGAATCGGTCAGGCCGAGCGGGTCGCTCTGGGAGCGCACGAGCGCCTGCGCGGCCGCCGCCGTATCGGTGATTCCCTCGGGGTCGCTCGGGGCGAGGAACTGATTCTGGACAACCGACGCCAAGTCGGTCAGGCCCTCGGCGTCCGCGGCCGAGCGGACCATGTCCTGCTGCTGAGCGAGGGATTCGGTGACGCCTTCGGAGTCAGCCGGGGTCAGGAATTGGTTCTGGATGAACGAGGCTGAGTCGGTGATGCCCTCAGAGTCGGCGGGGTTGGCGGTGTAGTTGGTGCCGCCGCTGCTCGCTGCCTGGATCTCGATCGCGAGCAGCGAGTATGTCTGCCCGGTGGGCGCGGTGACGCCGAACGCCGTCGCCCCGGCGGTCGGTGCCTGCTCGTAGTCGTAGTAGGCGACGTAGTTGTTCGTGGAGCGGT
Source organism: Sinomonas sp. (assembly GCF_051955515.1). Lineage (GTDB taxonomy): Bacteria > Actinomycetota > Actinomycetes > Actinomycetales > Micrococcaceae > Sinomonas. The sequence goes on along the minus strand of NZ_JBQCGQ010000285.1, from coordinate 495 downwards.
TGTCGATGCCCTCGGACGTGTTGTTCGATGAGTTCGAGTAGGTGGCGCTCGCGGGGGAGTTGGCCGCCCAGTCGGCGTCCATCCATGAGATCACAGACCCTGCGGCGGTCGTGGTCAGCGAGGATGTAGCGGTGCCGGTGCTGACTTTCTTGTCCAGCGCCGGGGTGGCAGCGAGCTGGCAGGTGGAACCGGACCACTTCTCGACCATCATCGAGTGGAACTGGGCCGAGCCGCCCGCGACGGTGGAGACCGTGACGGTTGTCGAGGATCCGCCTGCGGTGACGGCCCCGGTCCACATGTACGCCGAGCAGTGGCTCGAGGTGGTGTCCGACTGCTGCAGGGTCCACGTGATCGTGTTCGCCGAGTTCGTCGGGGTGTTCAGGTGCAGGGTGGAGTCCTCGCCTGCAGCCTTGACGACGATGATGTCGCCCGTGGCCGGGGTGAACGAGGGGGAGACGAGGCTGGTGCCTTGGCTCGTGGCCGTGACCAGGAATG
>NZ_JBQCGQ010000284.1:0-13988 GCF_051955515.1 Sinomonas sp. | reverse complement strand
CACGTCCGCAGGGTGTGACCCCTGCGGACGTGACGGCGCAACGAAGGGGGGAGGGGTTACTGCACCTCGAGGTGGGTGGGCGCGAACATCTTGAGCTGAGTCTCCACCACGACGACGTTCGGCCCGTCCGCGGCGAAGCCGTCCTCGAGCGCCTGCCGCACCTCCTCCGGCGCGACCTTGCGCGCGGGGACGCCGAACGACTCGGCGAGCTTCACGAAGTCCGGGCGGGCGAGCTCGGTCGCCGTCGCCTTGCCGAACGCGCCGACCATGTACTCGCGCAGGATCCCGTAGCCGCCGTCGTCGACGATGAGCCACGTGACCGGGACATTGTGCTGCCTCGCCGTCGCGAGCTCGCTGATGGAGTACATCGACGAGCCGTCGCCGGAGACCGCGAGGACACGCGAGGGCTTGCCGACGGTCGCGAGGCCGACGGCGCCACCGATCGCGGCCGGGAAGCCGTACCCGAGGCCGCCCGCCCCCTGGGCGGAATGGAACTGCCCCTGCCGGGCGTCCCAGCAGCTCCAGCCCCAGTAGGCGGCGATGGTCATGTCCCAGAACGTCTGCATGTCGTCCGGGACGGCGGCGCGGATGTCCGCCATGAAGCGGAGCTCCTTGCCGAGGTCCTGGGACTCGAGGCGCGCCCGCACCTTGGCGAGCGAATCCGCGACGAGCTGCTCGGCCGTGCGCCCGTGCCAGTCGGGCTCGAGCGCCCGGCCGCCGCCCTCCTGGTCCAGCACGGCTTCGAGCGCGGTATCGAGGGCCGCTAGCGCCTGCCCTGCGTCCGCGCGGATGCCGAGACCGGGGCGGTTGGACTCCAAGACGCGCGGCTCGGCATCGATCTGGATGATCCGGCCCCGCGGCTCAAATGTGAAGTAGTTGGACGTCACCTCGCCCAGCGACGAGCCCACCACGACGAGCACATCCGCGTCCTCGAGGACGTCGGTCATGTACCGGTCCTCGACCCAGGACTGGAGCGAGAGGGGATGCGTCCAGGGGAACGCACCGTTTCCGCCCGGAGTGCAGATGACGGGGGCGCGGAGACGCTCGGCGATCGCGAGCAGGGACTTCTCCGCATGGCCGCGCCGCGTCCCCCCGCCCGCGATGATCGCGGGGCGCTTGGCGGAGGCCAGCCACTTGACGGCCTCGCGGACCAGCTCGACGCGCGGAGGGTTGTCTGCCGCGACGGCCAGGGCGTCCTCGACAGGCGGAACCATGATCGGGTCGAGCAGGACGTTCTGCGGGATCTCCACCCAGACGGGTCCCTGCGGCGACGAGATCGCGTCGGTCCAGGCATCCTGGATCGCCGACGGAATCCCTGAGGCGTGCTGGATGAGGCGCTGGCTTTTCGTGACGTTCGCGGCCGAGGCCTTCTGGTCATCGAGCTGATGCAGCATGCCTTTTCGCCGCGCGCCGAGCCCCTCGAGCGGGATCTGGCTTGCGATCACCACCATGGGCACGCCCGTCGCGTAGGCCTCTTGGAGGCCCGCGAGGGAGGTGAGCGCGCCGGGGCCGGTGGAGAGGAAGAGGACTCCGACCTCGCCCGTAGCCCGCGAGTAGCCATCGGCGGCGAAGGCCGAGTTGTTCTCCACACGGCTCGAGACGAACTTCAGGTTGCCGCGACCCATCGCGTCGAACAGCCCGAGCGCATGCTGGCCCGGGATGCCGAAGACGGTCTTCGCGCCGAGCGCCTCGAGCGTCTCGACGACCAGGTCTCCGCCGTTGCGGTACTGGTCCCGCTGCTCAGCCGCCGACGGGGCGCTCACTTGGCGCCCGCCGTCGTCCGCTCCCCCGCCCGCGCGGCACTGCCGTTCCCCGGCTTCGGCAGCTCGCTCATCAGCGAAACGAGGTCGTAGGCGACGTGGCTCGCGGCGACCCCGGTAATCTCGGCGTGGTCGTACGCCGGGGAGACCTCGACGACGTCGGCGCCCACGAGGTTGAGCCCACGCAGCCCGCGCAGGATCTCGAGGAGCTCACGGCTCGTGATGCCGCCGGCCTCGGGCGTGCCAGTGCCGGGGGCGTGGGCGGGGTCGAGGACGTCGATGTCCACCGAGACGTAGAGCGGCCTGTTGCCGATGCGGTCACGGAGCTTCGCGACCGTCTCCCGCACGCCCTGGTAGTACACGTCGGACGAGGTGACGATGCCGAAGCCGAAGCGACGGTCGTCCTCGAGGTCGCGCTTGCCGTAGAGCGGCCCGCGCGTGCCGACGTGGCTCAGCGCGTCTGTGTCGAGGATGCCTTCCTCGACGGCGCGGCGGAACGGCGTGCCGTGGGTGTACTCGGCGCCGAAGTAGGTGTCCCAGGTGTCGAGGTGGGCGTCGAAGTGCAGGAGCGCGACCGGGCCGCCGGCGCGCTCGGAGGCGGCGCGGAGCAGCGGGAGGGCGATCGTGTGGTCGCCGCCGATGGTCAGGAGGCGCGTGCCCTCCGCCGTGAGGTCGAGAGCGTTCTGCTGGATCGTCTCGATGGCCTCGTTGATATTGAATGGGTTGACGGCCATGTCACCCGCGTCCGCGACCTGGGCCTCCGCGAACGGCGAGAGGTCCAGCGCAGGGTTGTACGGGCGGAGCAGGCGGCTCGCCTCGCGCACGTGGTTGGCGCCGAAGCGGGCGCCAGGGCGGTAGGACACGCCGGTGTCGAAAGGAACACCGACGACGGCGACATCGGCGTGCGCGACCTGGTCCAGTCGCGGGAGGCGAGCGAATGTCGCGGCGCCGGCGAAGCGCGGAATGCGGGATGAGTCGATCGGGCCGAGATGATTGTTGTCCTCGATGCGCAGCTCTTCCAAGGGTCCTCCAGAGTTGTTGCTGTTGTGATTCAGACTACAGCAAAGTTTCCTTTTATGCACCCGTTGTTTCCCTTCGAGCGGGGGCGGGAGTGCTCCCGCCCCGCTCGGCTCGTCAGGCGTAACTGATCGAAAGGAGCATGGCGCGGACCTGCTGGCCTTGGGCCGAGGCGAGCCACGCCTTGGCCGCATCCGTCGTCTGGAAGGCCGGCGACTGCGCGAACTGCACCTCTGCGAGGAGGATCCCGGTTTCCGTGCGGATGATGCCGTCGAGTGCCATGGCTTCGCCGCCGTCCGGCGAGCCCGCGACAAGCCGAAGGTGGTACGAGTGGAGGCCTGCGCCGTCGTCGAGATAGAACGCATAATGGGCCGCCGGCGCCGGCTGCTGCGCGAGCCCCGGCACGGGCGCCTCGTCCAGGACCGTTCGGGTCACGGGACCGGTGACGGCGTCGGTGATCCGCCCGACGAAGACGGCGAGCTTGAGCGCTCCGTCCGGGCTCGCTACTGTCGCGGTCGCGGTCCCGCCCTCGGGGGCATGGACGAGGTCCACTGTCCAGCCGGCGGGGTGGCGGAACGAGGTGCGGCCATCCGGGAACGCGAAGAGTTGGGTCTGCGCGGCCGGGGCCGATAATGCGTTCGTGGAAGGCGGCCCAGCAGGCGCTGCTGTGGACTCGAGCGAGGTGGGCGTGGTGGTCGAACCACAGCCTGCAACGGCCAGCGTGAGTGCTAGGGCGACGACGGCAGCGCGTGGGTGCGAAGGCATGGAAATCCCCTTTGGTCCTGCGAATGCGAGTGATGATGGGTGCGCGCACTCCAACTGTCCGACTGCCCGGACACGGAAGCCAGAGCCGAGAGAATAAATCCATCGAATAGATACAGGATCGTCATCTGCGCCACATCGGCGTAAGGGATCTATAAAGAGTGCCGGCTTCCGCCATTCCCCCGCCTACGCTCCCCTGCAGAGCCAGCACAAGCAGGGAGCTATGACCACACTGACCAGGCCTCCGGCCGAACCCTCGAACCGAGGCAACCGCCGCCCCAGCCGCAGCTTCCGCACGTGGCTCCTCGACGGCATGCCGGAGGCATCCGGCCACCACCCCGGCCCCCATGGCGTTCCGAAAGAGGAGCACAAGCCGTCGGCGTGGTGGAAGGTCATGTGCCTCACCGGCGTCGACTACTTCTCCACCCTCGGCTACCAGCCCGCCATCGCCGCCCTCGCGGCCGGGCTCCTCGCTCCGATGGCGACCATCATCCTCGTCGTGGTGACGCTTGCCGGGGCCCTTCCGGTCTACCGCCGCGTGGCGCGGGAGAGCCACAAGGGCGAGGGCTCCATCGCGATGCTCGAACGCCTCATGCCGCGCTGGGGCGGCAAGCTGTTCGTGTTGGCACTGCTCGGCTTCGCTGCCACCGACTTCATGATCACTATGACCCTCTCGGCCGCGGACGCGAGCGCGCACCTCATCGAGAACCCCTTCGCGCCCGAGGCGCTGCGAGGGCAGCAGGTGACCATCACCCTGGTCCTCATCGCGGCGCTCGGCGTTGTGTTCCTGCGGGGCTTCCAAGAGGCCATCAATGTGGCGGTCGTGCTGGTCGGGGTGTACCTCGCGCTCAACGCGGTGGTCGTCGTCGTCGGCATCGGGCACCTGCTCACGCAGGGAGCCGCGGTGAGCGACTGGTGGAGCGCGCTCACCACCCAGCACAGTGACCCGCTGCTCATGATCGGGATCGCGCTCATCGTGTTCCCGAAGCTCGCCCTCGGCCTGTCCGGCTTCGAGACCGGCGTGGCCGTCATGCCTCAGATCAAGGGCCATCCGAGCGACACCGCGCAGAATCCCGCGGGCCGCATCAAGGGCACGCACCAGCTGCTCACCACCGCGGCCGTGATCATGTCCGCGTTCCTCATCACGTCCAGCTTCGTCACAACCGTGCTCATCCCCGCGGCCGAATTCGGACCGGACGGAAAGGCCAACGGCCGAGCGCTCGCTTACCTCGCCCACCAGTTCCTCGGCGACGGCTTCGGCACCGTCTACGACGTCTCGACGATCGCGATCCTCTGGTTCGCCGGCGCCTCCGCGATGGCCGGACTCCTCAACCTCGTGCCGCGCTATCTCCCCCGTTACGGCATGGCGCCGGCGTGGACCCGGGCCGTCCGGCCCCTCACGCTGGTCTTCACCGCGATCGGCTTCCTCATCACCTGGATCTTCGACGCCGACGTGGACGCCCAGGGCGGCGCGTACGCGACCGGCGTGCTGGTGCTCATGACCTCAGCCGCCATCGCCGTCACGCTCTCTGCACGGCGGAAGAAGCAGTTGGGACGCACGTGGTTCTTCGGCGTGGTGAGCGCCGTATTCATCTACACGACGATCGCGAACGTCCTCGAACGGCCTGACGGCATCCGGATCGCGGCCCTCTTCATCGTGGGCATTATCGTGGTCAGCTTCGCCTCCCGCGTCCGGCGCTCGTTCGAGCTCCGTGCCACCCTCGTGCGGCTCGACGAGCAGGCGCTTGAGTTCCTCGCCGGAATGGATCAGGGGCCCATCCGGCTCATCGCCCATGAGCCCAAGCGGCTCGACTCCGACCGCTACCGCGCCAAGCTCGAGCACGCTCGCGCCGCGAACCACCTGCCCGAGTGCGAGGACATCCTGTTCATCGAGGTGGTCGTGGACGACAGCTCGGAGTTCGAGCAGGAACTCGAGGTCCACGGCATCAAGCGCCACGGCTTCAAAGTACTCGAGGTGCATTCCAACCACGTGCCGAACACCCTCGCAGCCATCCTCCTGCACCTCCGGAACGTCACGGGCCTCATGCCGCACATCTACTTCCGCTGGACGGAGGGGAACCCGATCGTGAACCTCACGAAGTTCCTGTTCTTCGGGGTCGGCGAGATCGCGCCGGTGACGCGCGAAGTGCTCCGCGAGGCCGAGCCGCGAGTGACCGAGCGGCCGTGGGTGCACGTGGGGTGATCCGGCGCTCCATCGTCCGGGCCCCGGCCCCCCGCTGTCCTGTCCGGTTGTTGCTTCCCAACCAGTCAGCCGGGCGGCGTGCCCGGCGTTCGGCGGTGTCGCGGGCCAAGAACCGGACCGGAGCGCCGGGCGGCCGGCCTAGCGGCTGGCAGCGGGCACGAGGACCCACAGCACGGTGGCCGGCTCGTCCGTGGGATTGACCCACGTGTGCGGCTCGCGCCCCGGGAACGTGATGGTGTCCCCGGCGGAGAGTTCGTAGCGGTCGTTCGTCATGACCAGCTCGACGCGTCCGCGGACCACGTGAAGCACGTCAACGTCGCAGTCCACGGCATACAGCTCGGACTCGCCGGTCCCACGTGGCTCGATCTCTGCCTGGATGATCTGCAGCCGCCGCTCCGAGCGTGCCGTCAGGAGCCGCTCGACGATCCCCTCTCCCCCGAGCGAGATGCGCGGCGCTTCCGTGGACCGCGTGAGGTGCGTCTCGGGGGTCGCGAACAGGTCGCCGATCGGGAGCGAGAGAACTTGGCAGAGCGTCACAAGCGAGGCCACGCTCGGTGAGGATTCGTCGCGCTCGACCCTGCTCAGGAAGCCCTTCGAGAGCCCGGCGGCCTCGGCGACCTGCTCGATCGTCATGCGCTGCGCCTCGCGCGCCGCACGGATCCTCGAGCCGATGGCGACGGCAACGTTGCTGGGCTCGACGGGGAGGGCTTTCATGCGTCGAGTCTACGACAACGATCGATGCCTATAAGGAAAGCCCAGCACGAATCAATCGATGAGGACCGCCACCCCGCTGAACGCCCCGTAGGCAAGGTCGTCGAGGGCCCGATCCGCTTCCGCGAAGGGGTAGCGGGTCACGCTCGCACGCAGCCCGAGGCGGGCGGCGAGCCGGAACAGGTCCTCGCCGTCCTGCCGCGTGTTGGCGGTCACTGACGTCAGCCGGCGCTCGCGGAACAGATGGTCCTGATAGTTCAGCGGCGGGATGTCACTCAGGTGGATGCCCGCGACAGCGAGGGTTCCGCCCTGATCAAGCCCCGCCAGCGCGACTGGGACCAACTCGCCGGCGGGCGCGAACAGGATCGACGCATCAAGCGGAACCGGGGGCATTCCGTCGGGAGGCCCGGCTGAGGCCGCACCCAGCTCGAGTGCGAGCCGCCGTGCTTCCTCACCGCGCGTGAGCACGTGGACTTCCGCGCCCTGCGCGATGGCGATCTGTGCCGTGAGGTGGGCGCTCGCGCCGAACCCGTAGATCCCGAGCCGGCCGCCGGGAGGCAGTTCGGCGCGCCGCAGCGCCCGGTAGCCGATGATCCCGGCGCAGAGCAGCGGCGCAGCCTGCTCGCTGGGCACCTCGCCGGGGATCCGGTACGCGTACGACGACGGCACAACAGCCCAGCGCGCATACCCACCATCCGCGTCCCATCCGGTGAAGAGGGCGTTGGGGCAGAGGTTCTCGCGCCCGGAGCGGCACCACCTGCACGAGCCGCAGGTCGAGCGGAGCCAGGCAATCCCCACGCGGTCCCCCAGAGCCAAGCGCGAGGCCCCCTCGCCGAGGGCGGATACTCGGCCGACCACCTCGTGGCCGGGGATGACGTGCGGCAGGTGCTCGGGCAGGTCACCGTCGGTCACATGCAGGTCCGTGCGGCAGACCCCGCAGGCCTCGACCTCGACGAGCACTTCTCCCGGTCCGGGCTGGGGAATCGGGCGCTCGACACGCCGTATCCGATCGGAGCCTCCGGCCCCAACCGTCTCCCACGCCGCCATCGTCGAAGGTTGACCTGTCGCGTCCATCACATCTAGTCTACTAGGCAACACCTGTTGCACCACAGGAATCACCCTGACCGAGAGACCTACCCCATGGACGCTAGCGCGATCAACTCGGCCATCGTCATCGCCTATCTCGTCGCGATGCTGGCCTTCGGCTGGTGGGGCAAGAGCCGCACCAAGAACAACAGCGATTATCTCGTCGCGGGCCGCCGCCTCGGCCCCCTCCTCTACACGGGCACGATGGCGGCCGTCGTCCTCGGCGGCGCCTCCACTGTCGGCGGCGTGGGCCTCGGCTACAAGTTCGGCATCTCTGGCATGTGGCTCGTCGTCGCGATCGGCTCCGGTGTGCTCCTCCTGAGCCTCCTGTTCGCTGGGATGATCCAGCGCCTCAGGATCTACACGGTCGCTCAGATGCTGACGCTCCGGTATGGCACGCGCTCGACGCAGACGTCGGGCATCGTCATGCTGGCCTACACTCTCATGCTCTGCGCGACGTCCACGAGCGCCTACGCGACGATCTTCGTGGTCCTCTTCGGCTGGGACCGCTGGGTCGCGATCGCCGTGGGCGGCGCGATCGTGCTCGTCTACTCGACGATCGGCGGCATGTGGTCCATCACCCTGGCCGACCAGGTCCAGTTCGTCATCAAGACCGTCGGCGTGTTTCTGCTCATGCTCCCGTTCGTCCTCAACGCCGCGGGCGGCTTCGACGGGATCCGCCAGCGCGTGGACGCCTCGTTCTTCCAGTGGGACGGCATCGGCGTCCAGACGATCATCACGTACTTCGTGGTCTACACCCTCGGCCTCCTCATCGGCCAGGACATCTGGCAGCGCGTGTTCACAGCCAAGACGCCGGGCGTGGCCCGCTGGGGCGGCACCACGGCGGGCGTCTACTGCGTGCTCTACGGCCTCGCCGGCGCGGTGATCGGCATGGCAGCCCGCGTCGCCCTGCCGGACATCGACGTCAAGAACCTGGGCAAGGATGTCGTCTACGCGGAGGTCGCCACGCACGTCCTGCCGCTCGTCATCGGCGGCCTCGTCCTCGCCGCAGCCGTCGCGGCCATGATGTCCACCGCCTCCGGCGCCCTCATCGCCGCCGCGACCGTGGCGCGCACCGACGTCGTCCCGTTTGTCGCGAGCTGGTTCGGCCGCAAGGTCACCGTCGAGCACGACCGCAACCCCGAAGAAGACGTGCGCGAAAACCGCTGGTGGGTCCTCGGCCTCGGCGTCGCGGCCATCATCATCGCCATCCTGGTCAAGGACGTGGTCGCTGCGCTGACCATCGCCTATGACATCCTGGTCGGCGGCCTCCTCGTCGCCATCCTCGGCGGTCTCGTCTGGAAACGCGGCACCGGCCTCGGCGCTGCGGTCTCGATGGGCGTGGGCACGGTGGTCACCTTGGGCACCATGACCTGGCTCGAGATCCATGCCGCAGTGCCGCTGGACGGCATCTACGCGAACGAGCCGATCTACTACGGCCTCATCGCCTCGGCGGTCTCCTACATCGCGGTGTCCCTCCTGACGCCGCGGACGGACGCTGGCGTCATGCTGGCCTGGGAGCGCCGGGTCTCCGGAAAGTCGGAAGAGCTGGAGCCGGTCACCACCGCCTGACGCAGGCAAGGGAAGACGGCGGCGAGCGGCCTCAGTAGGCGGCTCGCCGCCGTCGTCGTCCGCCGAGGAAAATGTCGCCGTCCGCTGAGGAAAATGTCGCCGTTCGCCGAGGAAATTACGGCGAGCCGAAGTCTGAAGGTGGGGCGCACCGGCCGAAAAACCGCGGGAATCCGGGCTAGAGTGCTGTGGGCAATGGGGCCCGCGAGAAGCCGCCCACGCCCAGGAGCACCATGTCACCGTCCACCGATCCCCGCCAGCAGCCCACCCCCGCCGACTACCGACGATGGCGTCAGTACCTCGCCGACGAGAAGGCCGAGGCGGCCCTCTACCGCTCCCTCGCCGAGCGGCGCGAGGGCGAGGAGCGTCAGATCCTCCTCGGGCTCGCGGATGCGGAAGGCCGGCACGAAGCCTATTGGACGGCGCTCCTCGGCGACCAACTCGGGAAGCCCCGGAGCCCCTCGCTGCGCAGCCAGATCCTCGGGTTCTTCGCGCGCCACTTCGGGTCCGTGTTCGTCTTGGCCATGGCGCAGCGCGCCGAGAGCCGCTCCCCCTATTCGACGGACCCGTACGCGACACCGGCCATGGCCGCCGACGAGCGGATCCACGAGGAGGTCGTCCGGGGTCTCGCGATCCGCGGCCGGACCCGCCTTTCGGGCTCGTTCCGGGCGGCCGTCTTCGGGGCCAACGACGGCCTCGTCAGCAACCTCTCGCTCGTCACCGGCATGGCGGCCTCCGGCGTGTCGAGCCACGTGGTGCTGCTCTCCGGCGTCGCCGGGCTCCTCGCGGGCGCGCTGTCGATGGGCGCGGGCGAGTACATCTCCGTGCGGTCGCAGCGGGAGCTGCTCTCCGCCTCACGCCCCACGCAGGTGACGCTCACGGCCGCGCCGGCGCTCGACCTGAATCAGAACGAGCTCGTCCTCGTCTACAAGGCCCGCGGCATGAGCCAGGCCGCGGCCGAGCACCGCGCTGCGGAGCGTCTCGGCCAGTTCTCCTGCGACTGCGACCCGAGTCTTTCGCTCCATCCCGAGCGGGCCGAGGAGGAGGACGAGCACGAGGCGATCGGGTCTGCCTGGCAGGCCGCCATCAGCAGCTTCTGCTTCTTCGCCTCGGGCGCGATCGTGCCGATCCTGCCGTTCCTGTTCGGGATGGTGGGCGTGCCCGCGCTGCTTCTGGCCGCCGTGCTCGTGGGGCTCGTGCTGCTCGGGACGGGTGCCGTCGTGGGGCTCCTCGCCGGCGCCTCGCCGCTGTGGCGAGCCATGCGGCAGCTGCTCATCGGCTTCGGCGCTGCCGGCGTGACATACGTGCTCGGCTGGCTCTTCGGCACCGCGGTCGGCTAAGGGCGCGGCTCGCCCGCGGCGAGGCGGCGCGCCGTCTCGATGACGGCGTCGACGCGCGGCGGACGTCGGGCACCGGGGGCGACGGCGGCCACGACGCCATTGGCGGGAACGTCGTCGGCCACCGCGACGAGCACCACGCCGGACGCCGCGAACAAATGCTCCATCCCCCGCCACACATTTGTCACGCTGTACGCGAGGCCGCTGGAGACGAGCCCCCGGATCGTCTCCGCGACGACGCTCCTCCACCGGACCCGCGGTTCGACGCCAGCCGACCTCGCCATGGCCAGGACCCGCTCGGCGCTCGGCGGCACGTCGAACAGGACCGCATCCTCCTCGGCGAGATCCGCGAACCCGAGCGAGGCCCGACCAGCCAGCGGGTGGTCGACGGGGAGCATGAAGTGCGGCCGCGACTCCGCGATCGGGAGGAGGTCGACGCCTGGCACGGCCTGGAGCGAGTAGATGAGGGCGGTATCGAGCTCACCTGCCGCGACAGCCCGCTGCAGATCCTCGGCGGCCCCCTCGAGGACGTCGACCTCGACCTCGGGCCACCGGCGCCCCAGTTCGGCCAGGAGACGGGGCATGAGGCGCGGACTGATCGCGATCATGCAGCCCACGCGAACGCGTCCCCGCATCTCCTCCCAGCCCGACCGCACGGCACTCGGCACCTCGGCCGCCTCCGCCAGGATGCGGCGGGCCCTGACCCCCAATGCCTGCCCCGCAGCCGTCGGCACGACGCGCTTGGACCGCGTGCGCAGGAGGAGCTCGACGCCCAGCGCCCGCTCGAGCTGAGCAATCGCCATCGAGGCTGCGGCCTGGGAGATGCTGCTGCGCTTGGCTGCGTCGGTGACGGAGCCGGCGTCGAGCACCGCCACGAAGTACTCGAGCTGCCGGAGGGTGAATTCGGCCACCCTTCCCCCTCATCAACAAAATAGATAAGCCTTCTTGAATTGATTGATTATACAAATGAAGTGGGCCACAGCACACTGGAAACCAGCCCCGAACGAAGGAGTTTCCCTTGGCTTCCAGCCTCGCCCCGCGCATCGTCACTCTCGGCACCGCCGGCGGTCCCCGCTGGTGGGCAGCCGCAGACTCCGGTGAGCGCACCGGAATCGCGACGGCCGTCGTCGTCGGCGACGCGTTCTACCTCGTGGACTGTGGGCAGGGCGCGGGCCGGCGGATCGCGCAGGCGGGCCTCGACCTCCGGGACCTCCGCGCGCTGTTCATCACCCACCTCCACTCCGACCACGTCTACGACCTCGCCGGACTCGGCATCTTCGGCCTCTACGCCCTGCAGGAACGCACTACTCCCGTGCGCATCCTCGGACCCGGCAACCGCGGCGAGCTGCCCCCGGTGTCGCCGCGCGCCGTCGTCGCCCCTTCGCCGCTCGCGCCCGCCAACCCGACGCCGGGCACCCGCGAGATGTTCGAGACGCTCATGGCCGCGCACGCCACCGACCTCAACGACCGCATCCTCGACAGCCTCAAGCCGAGCCCGCTCGAGGTCTTCCAGGCCGAGGACAGCCCGCTGCCCTCGGGCATCGGCTACCACCCGAACGACAACCCGACCCCCGAGATGGCGCCCTTCGAGGTCTATCGGGACGACCTCGTGACGGTCACGGCGATCCTCGTGGAACACCCCCCGGTCGCGCCTGCCTTCGCGTTCCGATTCGACACGGCGGAGGGTTCCGTCACGATCTCCGGGGACACCTGCTTCACGCAGAACCTCGTGACGCTCGCTCAGGGAACCGACCTCCTGCTGCACGAGGCGATCGACTTCGAATGGGTCGAACAGCTCTACGGCGACAAGACCGACGATGCCTCCCGCGCCGCCCGCGACCACCACTACAAGTCGCACACGAGTGTGCGCGACGCAGTGAAGGCCGCGGAGGCCGCCGGCGCCCAGCAGCTCGCGCTCCACCACCTCGTTCCCGGCCACGCACCGGACGGCGTCTGGGAGGAGGCCGCCGAGCACTTCTCAGGCCGCTTCATCCTCCCCCGGGACCTCGACAGCATCCCGTTCGCCACAAGCACCTCTCAGCGCTGAGAGAATAGGACAGGAGATACCCATGACCTCCCCCACTCAGATCACCGCGGCCGCCCAGACCGGCTCGCTCAACACGAAGGACATGCGCCGGATCCTCGGCTCGTCCTTCATCGGCAGCGCGATCGAGTACTACGACTTCATGCTGTACGCGACGGCCGCCTCGCTCGTGTTCGACAAGGTGTTCTTCGCGAACCTCGGCCCCGGCTTCGCACTGTTCGCCTCCTTCGCGACCCTCGCGGTCGGATACATCGCGCGGCCCCTCGGCGGCGTGATCTTCGGCCACTTCGGCGACATCGTGGGCCGCAAGAAGATGCTCGTGCTCTCCATGCTCATCATGGGCTGCGGCACCGTTGCCATCGGGTTCTTACCGACGACGGCGCAGGCCGGCACGGTCGCGCCCCTCACCTTGGTAGTCCTGCGGCTCATCCAGGGCGTGGCCGTGGGCGGCGAATGGGGCGGGGCCGCGCTCATGGCGGTCGAGCACGCCCCGGCCGCGCGACGCGGCTTCGCGGCAGCGTTCGCCAACGCGGGCGGACCTGCCGGCGCCATCCTCGGGACCCTCGCGCTCTCGCTCTTCGCCGCTGTCTCGGGCAAGGACTTCCTCGTGTGGGGCTGGCGCGTGCCGTTCCTGCTCAGCGCGCTGCTCATCGCCGTCGGCCTCGTGATTCGGCTGAAGGTCTCGGAGACCCCCGCGTTCCAGCGCCTCGAAGCGGCCGGGGCGCAGCGGAAGGTGCCGCTCCTCGACGTCCTGCGCCACAACAAGAAGGCCGTGCTGCTCGGCCTCGCCGCGACGACCGCCTTCTACGTGTGCCAGGCGATGACGACCGTGTGGGGCGTCTCCGTGGCGGTGGAAAGCGGCGCCGACAAGAACGGCGTGCTCAATATCAAGGCCGGAGCGGCTGTCCTGACGCTGGTGATCTGCTTCTATTCCGCCCGGCTGAGCGACCGCATCGGACGCAATCGCGTGCTCATCGGCGCATCTCTTCTGGGCGCTGTGCTCGCGTTCCCCATGCTCTGGCTCATGACGAATGGGACGCTGTGGGGCTTCGGCATCGCCATCGTCCTCGGCAATGGGCTCGTACAGGGCTTCCTCTACGGGCCGATCGCGGCGTACGTGGCCGAGCAGTTCCCCACGCGCAACCGCTACACGGGTGCCTCGCTGGCCTATCAGGGCGCGTCGATGCTCGGCGCCGGGTTCACGCCCATGATCGTGGCCGGGCTGAGCCTCGCCGCGGGCGGGAGCGTGTGGCTCATCGGCGCCTTCTGGATCGCGATCCTGGGCGCGGCCGCCGTCGCCGTCCGGGTCACGCCCGAGGGCAAGGGCCGCGAGCTCGACTGAGCTCCTCCTCGTTTCCCGGGCTTCCCGACTTCCCGGGCTTCCCGACTTCCCGTTGCGGCGGGCCCGGTTGTGGGTGGGGCCCCCGGGAACCGGGACGGGCGCCCGGGTGTTTGGGGGGGGCCCGCGGGAGGGCCCCCGGGGGCGCCCCCCGGGGCCG
>NZ_JBQCGQ010000283.1:0-8971 GCF_051955515.1 Sinomonas sp. | reverse complement strand
TCCCAGATCGAGGAGATCGCGCTGCGGATTCCCGAGCTGAGCCCGCACTTCCAGCTGGAGATCACCCGCCCCAACAGGATGGACGAGCTCACCGTGAAGATCGAGCCACGGGAGGGCACGACGGCGGAGCAGCGCGCCGCTGCGGGCGCGATCCTGCGGCAGCAGATCAAGATCCATATCGGTTCGTCGTGCCGGATCGACGTGGTGGAGCCGGGCTCGCTCGAGCGCTCGAACGGCAAGCTCCGCCGCATCTACGACCTCCGCACCAAGAGCTGACGCCCGATTTAGACTGGATCCCATGCCTTCCGCCGCCGCAACAGAGACCCCCGGACCCACCGGACGCCGTGGGCGCCCCGGCTACGACCAGCAGTCGGTGCTGAATGTGGCGGTCCAGGTCTTCAACCGGCACGGCTACGATGCCACGTCCATGGGCATCCTCGCCGAGAATCTGGGCATCTCGAAGTCGGCGATCTACCACCACGTGCCGTCCAAGGAGGACCTGCTCGCGCTCGCGCTCGAGCAGGCCTTGGGCGGACTCGAGTCGGTGTGGGACGCCCCGGAGTCCCAGGAGGGTTCGGCGGAAGAGCGCCTCGAGTTCGTGGTCCGCTCGACGGTTAAGGTTCTGACCGAACGGCTCCCGTTCGTGACGCTCCTGCTCCGTCTCCGCGGCAACACTGAGACCGAGCGCAAGGCGATGGAGCGCCGCCGCGGATTCGACCGCAAGGTGGCCGAGCTGATCGAGGAGGCGCGCGAGGAAGGGACCGTACGGAAGGACATCGATCCGCGCACGGTCTCGCGCCTCCTCTTCGGCACCATCAACTCGATCGTCGAGTGGTACCGGCCGGGTGGTTCGCTCACGTCCGAGAAGCTCGCCGACGATGTGGTCGCGGTGCTGTTCAACGGGTTGCATACCCGCTCATGAACACTTGTTGAACTGATCCAAAACTCAGCCGTCTGAGGCATTTCGCAGGTTTAGGGTCTTCTCCGGAAGCCCCCTCGAGAAAGACCAAGAGATGCCCAAACTCAGCATGGGCGCCGCCGCTGCGACAAGCGCCCTCGGGCTCGTCGCCGCCGGCGGAGCCCTCGCCGCCGTCCCGGCGCAGGCCGCAACGACCGCCACCACTGCGACGCCCATCAAGCACGTGGTGGTCATCTTCGGGGAGAACGTCTCCTTCGACCACTACTTCGCGACCTATCCCCAGGCCGCCAACACGTCCGGCGAGACGGTCCAGGGGACGGGCGCTCCGGCGTCGTCGTTCACGGCAGCGCCGAACACGCCCAAGGCCATCAACACGCTCGCGAACGCGAACCTGCTCGCACCGAACAACCCGAACTCCGTCCAGCCGTCGCGGCTCACGCCGGCCCAGGCCGTCACGTGCGACCAGGACCACGAGTACACGGCCGAGCAGAAGGCATACGACGGCGGGCTCATGGACAAGTTCGTCGAGAACACGAGCACGGACGCGTGCGGTGCCGCGGGCGACCCGCGCTACCGCGCGCCCGGCCTCACGATGGACTACTACGACGGCAACACCGTCACCGGGCTCTGGAACTACGCCCAGCACTTCGCGATGAGCGACAACAGCTACAGCGATACGTTCGGTCCGTCCACCCCGGGCGCGCTCAACCTCGTCTCGGGTCAGACGCACGGCGTGATCAGCGTCGACCCGTTCACGGGCAAGCAGACCACCACGCCGGACGCGTACGCGGTCAAGTCCCCGAACGCGCAGGGCGTCGGCACGGTCACGGAGGACCCGGACCCGGCCTACGACGACTGCTCCGACGGCAGCCACAGCAAGTCCAACGCGCTCGCCGCGGTGCAGGGCAAGAACGTAGGCGACCTCCTCAACGAGAAGAACGTCTCCTGGGGCTGGTTCCAGGGCGGCTTCGCGGCTCAGGGCACGAAGACCATCAACGGCACCGACTATGCGCAGTGCCAGACGAAGCACACGAACGTCGGCGGCGTCTCGTCCATCGACTACAGCCCGCACCACGAGCCGTTCCAGTACTACGCCTCGACTGCGAACCCGCATCACGTTGCGCCTGCGAGCGACGCGGAGATCGGCCACAACGGCCAGGCCAACCACCAGTACGACATGACGGACTTCAACAAGGTCGTGGACTCGGACAACATGCCGGCCGTCTCGTTCCTGAAGGCGCCGGAGTACCAGGACGGCCACGCCTCCTACTCCGACCCGATCGACGAGCAGAACTTCGTGGTCAACGAGATCAACGCGATCCAGAAGTCCAAGAACTGGGATTCGACCGCCATCGTCCTCGCCTATGACGACTCCGACGGATGGTACGACCACGCGGCGACCAAGGTCCTCAACGCCTCGAACGACCCCGCCAGCGACGCGGCGATCTGCACCGACGCCGCGAAGGCCGGCACGCCGATCCTCGGTGGCTACGCCGATCGCTGCGGCCCCGGTCCCCGCCAACCGCTCCTCGTCGTCTCGCCGTACGCCAAGAGCAACTTCGTGGACCACACGGTCACGCAGCAGTCCTCGATCCTCCGCTTCATCGAGGACAACTGGAGCCTCGGCCGGCTCGGCGACGGCTCGTTCGACCAGATTGCCGGATCGCTCGGGAACCTGTTCGACTTCACGCACCAGCGGCGCGACGGCCTGATCCTCAACCCTGCCAACGGCACGGTGGTCCCGGCCTCGTACTGCGAGGGCAACAACGGCCAGCACCTCGGCCAGGGCGGATCCTGCCAGTAGTGCTTTTCCCCTGAGGACGCTTGCGTCCTGGGAGTCGCGAGAGCACGCTGGCCCTATGGCCGCGGTCAGGATCTCTGAACAACTCAAGCGCCTCGTCCCCCAGCTGCGCTACGAGCCGACGTCCAAACGGCTCCGCGCGCGGCTGGGGGACGAGCTTGTTCTCGATTCCCGACGGGCGATCGTGCTCTGGGAACCCCAGCGCTGGCTTCCGGTCCACGCAGTGCCGGCGGACGACGTCGTCGCCTCCTTGGAGCCGAATCCTCCTGGCGCTGGGCCCACCGAGCCTCATACGGCCGACGGCGACCCCCTCGCGGTGCGTGCTGGCGGAATTCTCGTCCCGGGTGCGGCCTTCCGCCTCTCGGACCCCGATCTCGAGGGCTACATCGCGTTTGACACCGACGCGTTCCAATGGTTCGAGGAGGATGAACCGGTCATCGGCCACCCGAGGGACCCGTTCTCGCGCATCGACCTGCGCGCATCGTCCCAGCACGTGCGCGTACTGCTGGACGGTGTGGTGCTGGCCGAGAGCACGCGGCCAGTCATCCTCTTCGAAGGCCAGCTCCCGCCCCGGGCGTACCTTCCGCCGGAGGACGTGCACTGGGATCGTCTCACCCCGGTGGACCTTGTGACGATCTGCCCCTACAAGGGCCACGCGCGCTACTGGGCCGCGCCAGGGCTCGGGGACGGCCGCCCGGTGGCCTGGTCCTACGGCCCGGAGTTCCCCGAGATGGCGCAGATCCACGGCCTGATCGCGTTCTTCAACGAGAGGACGGACATCGAGGTCGACGGTGTCGCGGCGAAGCGCCCCACGACCGTGTGGGCATAATCGCTTTCAGACCCCGGATTGCGACTGCTACCCGAGTCTGCCTACACTCAAACACGTGACCTGCATCTCAACGGCGCGATGCAGGTTTTTCTATGCGCCGTTTTTCTCTGTGCGGAAGAAGTCCGCTGCCCGCTGAGCCACCACGTCGGGCCTGTGGTCCACGATGAAGTGGCCCTCACCGGGAAGGACCTCGACGAACGTCCTCGCGGGCAATCCCGAGCGATAGCCCATCCTCTGCAAGGCGGCTGACGGGTCGTTCTCGCCGATCATCACGAGCACCGGTACGGCAAACGGCTCGTCCGCGTAGCGTCCCGCGACAAGGCGCATGAAGGCCGGCAGGATGAAGTCCCGATACAGCGCAGACCCGGCTCTCGCCCGGCCCGGGTCACGGAGCCGGGCGAGGTACAGGCCGATGTCCGCGCCCGAGAGGCCGCGAGGCGGCTCGAAGTGCTTGAGCAGCATTCGGACGATCCGCTGTTTCCCCCACGCCATGGCCCACACTCCGACCCCCGCCGTGGCGAGCGGGACATCGAACCAGATCTTGGGCACAAGGCGGAGGATGCTCGCGTCCGGCCTGACGTGCAGGTCCGGGCAGCTGAGGACCACGAGCGCTTCCACGAGGTCGGGCCGGTCAAGTGCCAGCAGCTGGGCGACGATCGCACCCCAATCGTGCGCGATGATCCGGACCCTGCCGAGGTCGAGTTCCTCGATCAGCAGGACGATGTCCTCGACCAGGCTCCTGGCGTCGTACCCCACGCGGGGCGCGTCCGTCCATCCCGCGCCCCGCTGGTCTACCGCGATGACGTGATACTGCTCCGCGAGGCGCGGAATGACCCCATGCCACTCCCACCAGTTCTGAGGGAAGCCATGGAGAAGGAGAACCGGTTCGCCTGAACCGGCCTCGACCACATGCATGAGGAGCCCACGGACATCGAGCCACCGGTGAGTGACCCCGGCAAGCCCGGGCATCGCCGTCGTGAGCTGGGGATCGCTCATGCTACTTCGCCGTCCGTGCCCTCCGTGCGTCGGCGACAAGGCCGACGACGGCGCCGTACAGCGGGTGGGCGGGTTCGAGGCCCGTGAGCTCCTCGGCAACCTCGGAGTCGCTCGCCCCACTCGCAAGGGTCGCTTGGAGGCGCTGGGCCTCGTCGTCGTCCGCCGCGTCGAAGCGCAGTGCGGCCCCCATCGCCTCGAGGAGCGCATCCGTGGGGAGGCCGCGCTCGGCGAGCTCGGCTGCGGGACCCACGAAGCGCTCGTGGCGGCTCAGCTTGCGCAGGGGCGCGCGGCCCACCCGGTCGACCGTATCCGGAAGCTCCGCGTTCGCGAAGCGCCCAAGGATCTTGCGGATGTAGGCCTCCTGCTCGTCCGGAGCGAAGCCATACTTCGCCACGAGGAGCGTCTTGGTCTCCTGGAGGACGGCCTCGACCTTCTCGCGGATCGCGAGGTCGGCGATCGCGTCGGCGATCGTCTCCTTGCCCGCCGCGCGTCCGACGTACGCGGCGGCGGCGTGACCGGTGTTGACCGTGAACAGCTTGCGCTCGATATATGGGCCCAAGGAGTCCACCCAGGTCACGCCGGGGATCTCGGGGACCTCTCCGTTGAACGGGCCGCGCTCGATCGCCCACTCGAAGTACGGCTCGACCCGCACGTCGAGGCCGCCCGGGGCCTGCGCTGGGACGATCCGGTCCACGGCGGTGTTCGCGAACACCGCCTTGGCGTCGACGTCCGCCTCCGAGAGTCCCTCGCCCTTGGCCGCCACGCGGATCTCCGCCTCGAGGATGTCCGTCGCGTTGATCGCGTTCTCGCAGGCCATGACGGCGAGCGGGGGGACCTCCGCCGACCGCGCCGCGATACCGCGGGCGATCGCGGGGGCCACGAACTTGAGGATGTTCGGGCCCACCGCGGTCGTCACGACGTCGGCGCGGGCGATCCGCTCGACGAGCTCCGCCTCGTTGGTGGCGGAGTTGACGGCGGAATAGCGGTCGACGACATGGCCGACACTCCCCTCCCCCACCTCGTGCACGGTGTACGAGGGCGTCTCCCGGAGCGCGTCGATGAGCGGCGCCGCCACGTCGGCGAAGGCGAGCTCATACCCCGCCTGGTGGAGGAGCAGGCCCACGAAGCCGCGGCCGATGTTCCCGGCGCCGAAGTGGACAGCCGACTTCACGCGTTCACCCTTCCAAAGATGTCGAGGATCTCATCGACGCTGCCCGCCGCCTCGAGGCGCGCGACCTGCTCCTTGTCGCCGAAGATCTTGGCGATCTTGGCGAGGATGCCCAGGTGCTCCTTGTCCTTGCCCGCGATGCCGACGACGAACGTGACCGGCTTGCCCTGCCAGTCGATCGGCTCGGCATAGCGGACGAACGTGACGGCGGAGGCCGAGATGTGGCCCTTGGCCTCATTCGTGCCGTGCGGGATGGCCAGGCCGTTGCCCATGAACGTGGAAACGGACCGCTCGCGGTCATGCATCGAGGCGACGTACTCGTCGTCGACCGCGCCCGTGGCCTTCAGGAGCTGCCCCGCCTCGTCGATCGCACCCGCCATGTCGCCCGCGGCGCCGCCGAGGACGATCGACTCGCGCCGGAGAACGTCCCTCGTCTCGCTGTGGACGTGGGGCACCGGAACGTGGGACGCCGCGGCCTCAGCTTCGGAGGCAGGCTCCGTCTTTGCCGGCACGCCCTCGAACGGCACGGGCTCGGTGGCCGACTGCTCGTTGAGCAGGTCGACGATCTCGTCGTACTTCGGGCTGCCCATGAAGTTGTCAACGGTCACGAGCTGGGCGCTCGGCGTCTTCTCTTCCGCCCTGAGCGCAAGGTCCTGATGGACCACGACGAGGTCGTAGGTGTCCGTGAGGCTCGCAATCGCCTTGTTGACCACGGTGACGTCCTTGTGCCCGGCCGCACGGATCTTGTTGCGGAGCACCGAGGCGCCCATCGCGCTCGAGCCCATACCGGCGTCGCACGCGAACACGATGTTCTTGATCTTGGTGCCGGTGAGGGTGGCCGCGCCGCCCGCAGCGCCTGCCGCGGCCCCCCGTCCGAGGACGGTCGAGGCCATCGACTTGCGGCCCTTCATGCCCTCCATGCTCGCGGTCGCGGCGGCGAGATCGCCTTCCTCGCGGTCCTTCGAGGCCCTGAGGATGATCGAGGCGATCGCGAAGGAGACCGCACAGGCCAGAACCACAGCGAGGATCACGCCGAAGTAGCTGTCCCGCGACGTCTGGGCGATGACCGCGATGATCGAGCCCGGGGCAGCGGGGGCCACGAGGCCCGAGTGCGTGATGGCGAGCGTCGCGATGCCGGTCATGCCGCCGCCGATGGTGGCGAGGATGAGGATCGGCTTCATGAGGATGTACGGGAAGTAGATCTCGTGGATGCCGCCGACGAACTGAATGAGCGCGGCGCCCGGCGCGGAGGCCTTCGCGGCACCCTTGCCGAAGAACATGTACGCCAGCAGAACGCCAAGGCCCGGGCCTGGATTGGCCTCAAGCAGGAACAGGATGGACTTGCCCTGTGCCGTGGCCTGCTGGATGCCGAGCGGGGTCAGCACGCCGTGGTTGACGGCGTTGTTCAGGAAGAGGACCTTTGCCGGCTCGATGAAAATCGAGGTCAGCGGGAGGATCCCGTTGTTGACCATGAATTGGACGACGGTCCCGGCGAAGCTGCTGAAGCCCGCCACGACGGGGCTGATCGCATAGAAGCCGAACAGCGCAAGGATCGCGCCCCAGATGCCAGCCGAGAAGTTGTTGACCAGCATCTCGAATCCAGGCCGGATCTTGCCGTCCCAGATCGCGTCGATCTTCTTCATGGTCCATCCGCCCAGCGGGCCCATGATCATGGCGCCGATGAACATCGGAATGCCGGCCCCGATGATCACGCCCATCGTGCCGATCGCTCCGACCACGCCGCCGCGAACGTCGTAGACCATCCTTCCGCCTGTGTAGGCGATGAGCAGCGGCAGGAGATACGTGATCATGGGGCCCACGAGGCCCGTGTACGGAGTGCCGGACGCGTCCTTCCCGAAGCCGCCGAGGGCAGCCACGGGAAGCCAGCCGGTCTGGATGAAGAGGGCGGTGATGAGGCCCCAGGCAATGAAGGCCCCGATGTTCGGCATGATCATGCCGGAAAGGAAGGTGCCGAATTTCTGCACCCCGGCCCGCGCGGCGTGGCTCCGTGAGGGCGCTGCGATGGTCGACATGGTTCCCTGCTTTCGTTTTCAGGAGGCAGCCCGCCGGGGCCGCCGGGGTTGTGGGGTTAGCTTTCCCCGTTTGCACCGTTCTGACCCGGGGTCTTGCCTTCCGGGGCGCTGGAGAGACGGTGAAGCCATTCGAGGAAGAGCCGCATCTCGGTGCCGGAGAGCTGCTCCGGGTGCGAGGACTCGAGGGTGGCGTTGAGGGCGATGGCCGCCGCGACGTAGGACGGCTGGCCGGTGGAGATCGCGCCGCGCTCCGGATCGTCCACGAGGGACGGGTCGGAGACGACGGAACGGAGGACGGCGTCGCGCGTCTGCGCTGACAGCGGCAGCGCAGCGATGTCGTCCGAGGTCAGGGGCTGGTCGGATTGATCGGCCAACAGCATGAGGGTGACTCCGATGTTGGCCGCGAGGATGGCCCGCGCCGCCTGAGCGGGCGGCGCAGCGAGCTGGCCGGCTGCCGCGGCGCGTCCCAGCTCCCGTTCGAGGAGGTGCTCGGCCTCCTCGACGAGGACTGGACGGCGTCCCGGACCGGTGTTGCCGAACATGAGCATGTACAGCTGGGCGTGGGACAGTCCGAAATGGACGTGGATGTCCCACAGGCGTTGGACGTCGAGGAGCGGACTCGCCGAGCGCTCCACGGTGCCCTCGCGCTGGACGAACTCCTCGAAACCACGGGCGACGACGGCCTCCATCAGTCCGTCCTTGTCACCGAAGTGGTGGTACAGCGTGGGGGCCGTGACGCCGGCGAGATCGGTGATCTGCCGGGTGGACACTGGCTTGCCGTTGGATGCGGCGAGCAGCTCCATGGCGGCCGAGATCAGGCGTTCACGGGGAGAAGCCTGAGCGGATCCTCCATCCGGGGCGTCGCCGGCGACACCCGTTTCCGTTTCACGCATGGCCGCTAGCGTAACCGATATAGCAACGCTATACAAGAGGTGAGAGTGAGCTGAACCACATGCACTGTGGCGTGGTGAGGATCACGAAACATGCTTGTATAGCAACGCTATAGGCGCTAACGTAACCCGGACCGATGGTCCGAGTGCCGTCCCCACCTACCGAGAGGATTCCCCATGAGCAAGACCTTCGCCGGCGTTGGTGTGACTCCGGGGCGGGTTGTGGGGCCGGTGCGGCAGATGCCGGCCCCGGTGCGGGAGCCTTCCGATGGGGCGGTTCCTGCGGGGGTTTCCGCCGAGGCGGAGGCCGAGCGGATCCGGGCGGCGTCCAAGGC
>NZ_JBQCGQ010000282.1:0-9801 GCF_051955515.1 Sinomonas sp. | reverse complement strand
GGGGGTGGCGGGGCCCCCCCGCGGCGAGAACTGACACCGCCCGACGCAACCGGCGCCGCGCCCCTACACGGGCGCGGCGCCGTTGCTATTTGCAGGGGCGGGTCGGCTACGGCACGCCGGCGAGAAGCGCTGCCGGAACGATGAGCAGCGGCACGAGCACCGTGCCGGCCGCAGCGTATCCCCACCAGGAGATCTGCACGCCAAGTCGGCGCAGCTGTTCATGCCAGATGAGCGTGGCGAGCGAGGCCCACGGCGTGATGAGGGGCCCAGCGTTGACGCCGACCAGAAGCGCGGCGAGACGGGCCGGGCTGCCGGCCGCGGCCTCGAAGGCGAGATAGGCCGGCAGGTTGTCGACCAGATTCGCCCCCACCGCTCCGACCGCCGCCACCCGCACCAGGTCAAGCGGCCCTTGGCCCGAGCTTCCTTCGCCCGAGCCGAGTGCCCAGGCCGCGAGCTCCCTCGCCCCAAGACCCTGGAGCGCCTCCATCACGATGAACAGCCCGCCCGCGAAGAGGATGAGCTGCCACGGCACGAGGGCCCATTTGAGGGCTGAACGCCGGCGGACGGCGAAGCCTGCCACCAGCACGACGGCTGCCGCCGTGGCCGGAATCCAGACGGCGACCCCCGAGACGAGCGCGGGAAGCAGGAGCGCCAGAACCACGGTTCCGAGGCGCAGCAGGACTGGATCGGCTGCGTCCATGTGCGCCGTGCCGAGGTCCACGGTGTAGCGACCGGTGAGCCCTTTTCGGAACAGCACGATGACCGCGAGGGCTGGAATTAGCGCGCACCATAGCGCGGGCAGGGCCATCCGCAGAGCGAACTCGGCTGGGGAGATGTTGCCGAGCGCGTGGAGCGCGAGCAGGTTCGTGAGGTTCGAGACGGGCAGGAGCAAGGACCCGGTGTTGGCCAGCCACACCGTCGTGAGCGCGAACGGGAGTGGCGGCAGGCCGCAGCGTCTGGCGAGCACCACCACGATCGGGGTGAGCAGGACCGCCGTCGTGTCGAGGGAGAGGAACACCGTCGCGCCGAAGGACAGCGCCGCCACCAGGATCCAGAGGGCCAGAGCACTCCCGCGTCCCCACCGTCGGAAGTGCCAGGCGATCCACTCGAACAGCCCGGACGCGTTGAGCAGCTCCGTGACCACGGTGATAGCCGCGACGAACCCGAGGATCGGGACCACACGGTCGGCGAGGGCGCCGAGGGCTGACCACGGCAGCAGGCCGGCGGCCACCGCGGCGAGGCCGAGGACGAACAGTGCGGCGCCGATGATGGCAAGAGGCATCAGTGGCCCCGGTGGTCCTGGATGGTCATGCGCGCCCCGAAGCGGGGCGCCCGCACGCCTGAGAGATACAGCAGCCGCACGATCCGCTGTCGGTTCCCCCGCCACGGCTCGAGGAGGCGGAGCATTCCGTCGTCGTCCGTGCGTTCGCCTGTGAGGGCGAAGCCAACGAACTTGGCGAGGTGGAAGTCGCCCACCGAGATGGCATCCGGGTCGGCGTGGGTGCGCTGGGTGACCTCCGCCGCCGTCCAGATTCCGATTCCCGGAATCGACTGCAGCGCGGCCCCCGCCTCAGCCGCGGGCTTGGAGGCGAGGCGCTCGAGGCCCGATGCCGAGCGCAGGGCACGCATCACCGTGTCCGAACGCTGCGGCCCAACCCCGGCCCGGTGCCATTCCCACGAGGGAATCCGCAGCCATTCCGCAGCCGTCGGCGCGATGACGAGGCCCGCTGGGGCCACCCGCCCCGCAGTGGGAGCGGGGGAGCCGAAGCGCCGGAGCAGATAGCGGTACGCGCGCCGCGCCTCGAGGGTGGTGACCTTCTGCTCGAGGATCGTCGGCACGAGCGCCTCCACAACGCGGCCGGTGGCGGGCAGGCAGAGGCCGGGATGCCGCCGTCGGGCCTCCCGCACGAGGTGCGGGAGCGACGCGTGGAAGGGCCCGGCGTCGAACGCCTCCCAAGAGTCGGTGAGCCCCAGCAGGGCCGGTGCCGAGGCAACGGCCGACGGCGCCCCCTCACCCCACGCGCGAGCCCGCAGCTCGCGTCGGGTGTGGGTGAGGAGCAGCGACACGGGCCCCTCGTCGGTCCGAAAGGCCGTCCAGAGTCCCCCGGGGTGCGGTGCGAAAGTCGGATCGCCGTCGCCGCGCTGGAGGGGGAAGCAGGTGGTGGCGAGCGAATAGCCCTCGGGGGCCTCCCATGCAGCCTCCGCGTCGGCAGTGCTTCCGGGGCGATCGGAGCCTGCGGTTCGGGGGAGCGGGGCCGCGAGAGTCACCGGAGCATCATGTCACGGGCAGCCGACAGTGCGAGGCTACCGGGCTGCTCGGAGCGTTGACGCGGCTCGGAGGCGTGGCGACAATCGCGCTATGTCAGGAAAAGTTGTGCATTTCGAGATCCCTGCCGACGATTCGTCCCGCGCGAGCACGTTCTATTCCGAGGCGTTCGGGTGGAACATGATGCCGGTTCCCGACATGGATTACACGATGGTCGGCACCACACCATCGAACGAGCGCGGCGAGCCGACCGATGCGGGGAGCATCAACGGCGGCATGTACGTCCGGAACGATCAGCTCCCCAAGGGCCCGGTCATTACCGTCGACGTCGCAGACATCGACGCAGCCCTGGACAAGATCGAATCGCTCGGCGGCAAGACGGTCTCGCCGAAGTCCCCTGTGGGGGAAATGGGCTTCGCGGCGTACTTCCAAGACCCCGAGGGCAACGTGCTGGGCCTCTGGCAGGCGCGGGGGTAGGCCGAGGACCCCGAACCCGTTTCAGCGGAAATTGCGGGACGTGGTCTTGGCAGACAGGGGAAGGTTCTCCAGCCGGTCCGCCACGAGATTCGTGACCCCTTCCTTCGACCGCTCGAGGAGGCCCCGGATCACCATGGCGTTCGCGCCCTGCGCCACCCGCCGATACCGGGTCCAGACGCCGACGCTGCACACCACGTTGAGGATGCCGGTCTCGTCCTCGAGGTTCATGAACGTGATGCCCTGAGCCGTCCCGGGGCGCTGGCGATGGGTGACGACGCCCGCCGCTTCCACGCGCGTGCCCTCCTCCGCGGTCCTGAGCTGGTCGATCCGCAGGACCCCGCGGGCGTCCAGCCCAGGGCGGACGTGCCGCAGGGGATGGTCGTCGGTGGCGATTCCGGTGGCCCACAGGTCGCTCGCCACGGACTCCTCGGGGCTCAGCTCCGGAAGCAGCGGGGGCTGGACGAAGGGCTGGCTGCCCGGCAGCTGGCCGGGCCTTTCGAGCGCGGCGGCGCCTGCGCGCCACAGAGCTTCGCGACGGGTCAGGCTGAGGACCTCGAACGCACCGGCCGAGGCAAGGGCCTCAAGCTGTTCGGAGGAAAGCCCGACCCGGCGTGAGAGCTCCGCGAGGTCCACGTACGGGTCGTTGGCCTCCCGCTCGGCGACGATGCGCTCCGCGAGGTCCTTGCCGATGCCAGTGACGCTCGAGAGCCCCAGCCGCACAGCGTGCGAGGCGTCCCGCCGATGGACACTGCTCATATCGGGAGCCTTCTGGTCGAATCGGCCTGGCTCGGGCTGTCGGAATTCGAGGCACGAATCCAGGCCTCCGCGCGCGGGGCTGTGCCCGTCGATGTCCGCTGTCTCCAGGCTCGCGTCAGCCAGGGATCGGAGGATGCAGGGCCGGAGCACCGTCACCCCATGCCGCCGCGCGTCCGCAACCAGAGTCTGTGGCGAGTAGAAGCCCATGGGCTGGGCTCGCAGGAGCGAGGCGAGAAAGGCCCCCGGATAGTGCAGCTTGAGCCACGAGCTCGCGTAGACCAGGACGGCGAAGCTGATCGAGTGGGACTCCGCAAAGCCGAAGTCGGCGAAGGCCGCGATCTGCGTGTAAATCGCTTGGGACTCCTCGGGAGTCAGGCCGTTCGCGGCCATCCCCGCGAAGAGCTTGTCGTGCAGGCTCCCGATCCGTTCGACGCCGCGCTTCGACCCCATCGCGCGGCGCAGCAGATCCGCGTCCTCCGCAGTGCAGCCGCCAATCGCCATGGCCATCTGCATGAGCTGCTCCTGGAATAGGGGCACACCCAGCGTCCGCTCCAGCACCGGCTTGAGCAGCGGATGGGGATAGGTGACGTCCTCTTCTCCTGAACGGCGCCGAATGTACGGATGCACCGCGCCACCCTGGATGGGGCCGGGCCGGATGAGCGCGATTTCCACGACGAGGTCGTAGAAGCATCGGGGACGCAGCCGGGGCAGGGTGCTCATCTGGGCCCGCGATTCGACCTGGAACACTCCCACCGAATCCGCGCGGCACAGCATGTCGTAGACGGCCGGCTCCTCCTTGGGGATGTCCTCGATCCGCCAGCGCTCGCCGAAATGCTCGTCGATGAGGTCAAAGCAATACTGGAGCGCTGCGAGCATCCCGAGGCCGAGGAGGTCGAACTTGACGAGTCCCATCCACTCGCAGTCGTCCTTGTCCCATTGGAGCACTGTCCGGTCCTCCATCCGCGCGTGCTCAATCGGCACCACCTCGCCAACCGGCCTCTCGGTGAGCACCATTCCGCCCGAGTGGATCCCGAGGTGTCGCGGGGCGCCCAGGAGCTCCTCGGCGAGGGCCAGGACGCGACTCGGGATGCCGTCGTCGTCGGCTGTGTTCTCGCTCTCCGAGCGAGAGGCCGCCGAGAGTGCGTCCCAGCGCTCGAGTCGCTTGGACCACGCGTCCTGCTGCCCCTGGCTGTAGCCGAGGGCTTTCGCGACATCCCGCACGGCATTCTTAGGCCTGTAGCTCACGACGTTCGCGACCTGTGCCGCGTTCGTCCGGCCGTATTTCGCATAGACGTGCTGGATGACCTCTTCGCGGCGGTCCGAATCGAAGTCGACATCGATGTCTGGCTCCTCCTCGCGGAGGCTCGAGAGGAAACGCTCGAACGGCAGCTTGTACGCGATGCTGTCCACGGCGGTGACGCCAAGGAGGTAGCAGACGGCGGAGTTGGCCGCCGAACCCCGACCTTGGCACAGGATGCCCCGGCTCCTTGCGAACTGCACGATCTCATAGACGATGAGGAAGTAGCCCGGAAAGTCCTTCCTCTCGATGACGTCGAGCTCCTGTTCGACGCGCTCGCGCACCGCCTCAGGGGAGGCTGGCCCGCGCCAACCTGGTCCTGGCGTCCCGTAGCGGTCCTCGATTCCGCGCTCCACCAGTTCGCGCAGATGGCTCATGGGCGTGTGCCCCTCCGGGACCTCTTGCTTCGGGAGGTGCGGCCGAGCCGCTCGGAGGGAGAACGCGAGCTCGTCGGCCAACCGCACCGTGTTCTCGATGGCGTTGGGATAGCGGCCCAAACGTTGAGCCATCTCGGCGCCGCTGCGGAGGTGAGCCGCATCCGTGGCTGGGAGCCAGCCATCGGCTTCGTCGAGGCTGCGGCGGGCGCGAACGGCGGCGATCGCCGTGGCAAGCGGGTGGCGCGACGGCTCCGCGTAGTGGACGGCGTTCGTGGCCACGCACGGCAGCTCGAGGCGTTCCGCGATGCCGGCTAGGGCATCATTGTGGGCGCTATCGAGAGGGTTTCCATGATCGAAGAGCTCGACGGCGACGCCTTCCCGACCGAAGAGCGTCACCAGACGCTGCACTTCCTCCGCGGCCGCCTCCTCGTCGACCTCCGCACCGGTTCCCGCGAGGGCGCGCCGCACCGCTCCCTTCCGGCAGCCGGTCAGAACCAGACAGTGGCCGCGGAGTCGATCGGCAACGCGATCGAGTTCGTAGACAGGGCGTCCCTTTTCAGCCCCGCCCGCCAGCTGGGCGTCCGTGATGACGCTCGCCAGACGGTGATAGCCCGCCTCGCCCCGGGCCAGGACCAGAAGATGCTCGCCCTCGGGATCCGGCACCCCGTTCTGTGGAGCGGACAGCCCGAGCGAGAGTTCGGCGCCGAAGACCGTCTTCAGTCCGTAGGCCTCGGCGGCCTCGGCCAGGCGGACCACACCGTAGAAGCCGTTGTGGTCCGTGATCGCCAGGGCGTGGAGGCCGAGCCGTACGGCTTCCTCGACGAGCTCCTCCGGCGATGACGCGCCGTCGAGGAAGCTGTAATGGGAATGAACGTGCAGCTCGGCGTAGGGGACGGAAGCCGCGTGCGCTAGCTCCGGCAAAGGGATGTACGGGCCCCGCTTGCGGCTCCAGGCGGGGCTGTCGCCGCCGTCGTGCTCGAGGGGCTTGCGCCCGTCGCCGGTTCGCGGGAGCGAGACCTTCTTGCCTTCGAGAATGTCGTGGATCTGCTGCCACGGCATCGCTGGATTGTTGAAGCCCATTCGGCCCTCTTCTACTCGCTCCGGGTCCTACTCGCTTCGGGTCCTAGTCGTAGCGGGCCTCGGCCCACCAGCTCCCGGAGGCGCCGAGCAGGAGCCAGGCGTCGCCGTCGTCATCCAGGATCTGGAAGCGGTCGGCGCGCAGGGCCTGCGCCGGGTCCCACCAGCGCTGGAGGATGGGCCAGGGACCAGCCCAGCCCTGAACGGCGCGGCGGTCCTTGCCGAGTGCAGGCTTGAACCAGGCCGGCGTCGACGTGTGGCCGCGGGCGTCCACGAGGACCGGGTCTGCCGCGGCGTCCAGGAGCTCCACGCGCACCGGCTCCGGGAAGACCGTGGCGGGCAGGGGCGCCGGTATCGCCCCCGGCCAGGGCCGCTGGGCGGCGGCAGCAACGCCCGACGGCGGCTCCTCGCCCCAGGGGAGCATGAGGCACCGCTCTGCCAGGAGCCTGCCACCGGCTTCGACTGGATGCAGGACGGAGTCGTGGCCGAGCATGCTCTGCAGTCGGCGGAGGCCGTGGTCCAGCCGCTCGTCGACGCCCCCGAAGAGAGCCTGTCCTCGAAGCCCGAGCTGATCGGTCCGCTCGGGAAGGAGCCGGAGCAGCACAACAGGGGCCGCGAGTGCCTCGCCCGTAGTACGCCAATTTCCGGAGGGAGTGCCGACATCCGCCGCTTGGAGCTGCCAGCGCACGCGGTCGATAACGTCGCCCACGCTGAAGTGCCGCGGGTGCCCCCAACAGCGCTCGGTGCGGTGCCCCGCATCATCGGTGATCTGGACACGCAGCTCCGTGCAGGCGAGCCCCTCGCGCCGAAGCCCTTCAACGAAGTCCTCCGCCAAGGGACGGAGCGCGAAGGCGATCTGATCAACCCGGTCCAGCCCGGGCTCAAAGTCGACCACGCGTTCGAGGGGCGTCGGCGGTACTCGCGGCACCACTGGACGGGGGTCCTCGCCGCGCGCCCATGCGTGGGCCAGGAGGCCCTCCGGGCCAAAGCGCGAACGGACATCCGCGAGCGGCAGTGCGGCAAAATCGCCGAGCGTTCGGATTCCGAGGCGCAGCAAGAGCGAGGCGAGTTTCGGATCGCGGAGGGCTGCGATCGGCAGTGGTGAGAGGAAAGCCGCGGACTCGCCAGGCGCCACGATTCTGAGAGGCGCGAGTTCGCCGGCACTTCTGGCGGCCTGCTCGGCTGCGAAGACGGAGTCGGCAAAGCCCGCCCGTGCTTCGAGCCCCAGCCGCGCCGCGGCTTCGAGAGCGGCTCCGCCCGCATCCTCTTCCCGTCCGTAGTAGCGGGCTGCTCCGCGGGCGCGGAGGGCACATAAGCCCGGCCTGAACGCGTGGACGCCGGGCAGACTGGCTTCGACGGCGGCCAGTACTGCCTCGAATTCCCGCGCATCCCGCGCTGCGTCAGCGGGGAGCGCCACGAGGTCCGGGCACCGCGATTGGGCTTCCCGCAGGCGCAGACCACGGACGACGCCGGCCTGCCTCGCCTCACCGGAGCACACCGCGACGAGCCCCTTTTCCATGATCGCGGCGGGCACCCTGTCTGGAAGCTCGCCCGCGAGTTGGGCCGCGACGAGCGGCCAATCCGGGAACCACAGGACGAGTGCCCGAGGAACGCCAGGTGCCGCGTTCATCGCGCTGCTCTTCCTGTCCCGGCGCGCACCGATGCAAGATCGACGACGGTGGTCCGTTGCCTTCCGCGATGGGAGTACGCCAGCTGGGTGGGGTGGCTGCGCAGGTGCCCGTGTCCCTCGCCCAGCCCATCCCACCGCGCAGCCTCGGCACGGATGACTCCCTCACTCTGTGGCCACGGCCCCAGCACGATCAGCGTGCACCCGCGTTCACGCAATCGGGAGGCGAGGCGCGAGGCATCGCCGCTGCTAGCCCGGGCCGGAGCGCGAAGCAGCACGAGGGGCAGGACGTCGGCAAGGGCGGACAGTGTGACAAGCCAACGGTCCCCAAGGTCGGGGACCAGGACCAGCCGTTCGAGCGAGATGCCGAATCCTGCCGCTGCCTCCGCCCCGAATTCGGGTACGCCAGCGACACCGCACCATTCGCCCTCCGCGGACGCTCCGGCGAGCAGAGCCATGGCGACCGAGAGCGGTGCTTCGACCGAATAGGCCGAGCCTGCCCGGAGGCCAGAGGGCAGGAGCGGCGAAAAACAGGGGAGGAGCGGATACGCCCCTTCCTTGTTCCGGCGTCCCTGCAACAGATGGATGCGCTCCTGGAGCTCGCGCAATTGGTCAGCCGCGGAGGCGGCAGACGCTGAGCTCAAGGGCAGGGACATGTCTCCTATTTTCGAAACTGTGTTCGATTAAGTCAATCCACTCCACCTCTGCCTCGAAGGGTTGGAAGGCACCCCGAAGACACCCCGGAGTCAGGGACTGTAAGAAAAACGGTGTGAACGGCGTGGCCTGACCGAAAGGAAGGGCAATGACCGAGACCGCCGAGATGATCGATCCCGTGACGGGAGAGATCATCGATCAGAAGGAGCTCGCGGAGTCACTGCTGGAGCAGGCGCGCGAGCAGGGCGTGAGCCTGGTGGGCCCGGGCGGCCTGCTGGCCGGGCTGACCAAGAGCGTGCTGGAGACCGCGCTCGAAGCCGAGATCACCGAGCACCTCGGCCACGAGAGGCACGGGTCCGCGGAGGGCACGAACGTGCGCAACGGGACCCGCTCGAAGACCGTGCTCACCGAGGTCGGGCCGGTGGAGATCGAGGTTCCCCGCGACCGGGAGGGCACGTTCGAGCCGCAGATCGTCAAGAAGCGAAAACGCCGCCTGGACGGGATCGACGAGATCGTGCTGTCCCTGACCGCCCGGGGCCTGACCACGGGCGAGATCGCCGCGCACTTCGAGGAGGTCTACGGCGCCGCGGTCTCCAAGGACACCATCTCGAGGATCACCGAGAAGGTCTGCGAGGAGATGGCCGAGTGGTCCAACCGGCCGCTGGACCGCGTCTACCCGGTGGTGTTCATCGACGCGATCCACGTCAAGGTCCGCGACGGGCAGGTGCGCAACAAGCCCTTCTACGTGGTCCTGGGCGTGACCGTGAACGGCGAACGCGACATCCTCGGGATCTGGGCCGGGGACGGCGGGGAGGGGGCCAAGTTCTGGCTCGGGGTCCTGACCGAGATCAAGAACCGCGGCGTGGAGGACGTCTGCATCGCCGTCTGCGACGGGCTCAAAGGCCTCCCGGACGCGATCACCGCAGTCTGGGAGCAGGCCACCGTCCAGACCTGCATCATCCATTATGCCGATGTCCTAGTTATGCCGATGATGCCGGTGGACCCGTTGCGGGGCGCGGGCTCGGCGCTGGCCAGGTCGGCATAATCAGAGCGCTTCGAGCCAGGCGAGGAGGCTGTCCGGCGGCCGGTATCGGCTGTCTTGCCCGTGGGGTGGGCTGGTTCGGGCGAGTGCTTTCTCCTTGAGGGTCATGTCGGCGTGCAGGTAGATCTGCGTGGTGTCGACGCTGACGTGCCCAAGCCAGAGTGCGATCACGCTGGTGTCGACCCCGGCGTGCAGCAGCCGCATCGCGGTGGTGTGCCGCAGGACGTG
>NZ_JBQCGQ010000281.1:0-51092 GCF_051955515.1 Sinomonas sp. | reverse complement strand
CCTTCTGGGCCGGTTCCTTCTGGTCTGCGACTTCGAAGGTGGCGATCGGCGTTCCGACGGCGACCACCTGGCCCGGTTCCGCGAGGAGCGCGACGACGCGACCTGTAAAGGGGCTCGGAAGCTCGACGACGGCCTTGGCGGTCTCAACCTCGCCGATCACCTGATTGAGCCGAACCTCGTCCCCGACGGCGACGCGCCAGGAGACGATCTCCGATTCGGTGAGCCCCTCGCCGAGATCCGGAAGCTTGAAGTCCCGGGTGACGGTCTCGGCGGATGAGGGACGCTCGGACACCGCGCTCACTCCTCGCCCTCCTCGCTGCCGCTGAGCGAATTGGGGCGGCCCAGCGCGCGGTCCACGCCGTCGAGAATGCGATCCAGATCCGGCAGATGAAGAGTCTCGAGCCGCGAATTCGGATACGGAACGTCGAAGCCTGTCACCCGAACCGGCGAGTGTTCGAGGTAGTAGAAGCAGCGTTCCGTGATGGCAGCCGCCAGCTCGGCGCCCAGACCGGCTGTCTGCGAGGCCTCGTGGGCGATGACGAGACGCCCCGTCTTCCGAACGGATGCCTCAAGGGCCGGGTAATCGACGGGAGAGAGCGATCGCAGGTCGATGACCTCGATCGAAACCCCCTCGTCCGAAGCGGCCACTGCCGCATCCAGGCACGTCTTGACGAGCGGACCATAGGCGATCAGGGTCACGTCTGTGCCTTCTGCGGCGACCCTCGCCGCGTCCATGCCGAGCCCCGCCGGTCCTTCGAGGCCCGCCGACTCGTCGACGTCTCCCTTGTCGTGATAGCGCCGCTTCGGCTCGAAGAAGACCACGGGATCATCGCACGCGATGGCCTGCTGGATCATCGAGAAGGCGTCCTGGGGATTCGAGACGCTCACCACGCGCAGCCCCGCGGTGTGCACGAAGTATGCCTCCGGAGACTCGGAATGGTGCTCCGGTGAGCCGATGCCGCCGCCGAACGGGATGCGGATCGTGATCGGCATGCGGACGCGGCCCAGAGTGCGGAAGTGCAGCTTCGCCACTTGGGACACGATCTGGTCGAAAGCCGGATATACGAAGCCGTCGAACTGGATCTCGATGACGGGCCGGTAGCCCCGATAGGCCATCCCGATCGCGGTTCCCATGATGCCGGATTCGGCGAGTGGCGTGTCGATGACCCGGTGCGCCCCGAAATCCTTCTGGAGCCCATCCGTGATCCGGAAGACACCTCCGAGCTTGCCGATGTCCTCGCCCATGAGGACGACCTTGGAATCCCGCTCCATGGCACGACGCAGGCCGGCATTCATCGCCTTCGCGAAGGTCATCTCAGTCATCACTGGCCCCCTTCTGCGCCGGCCTCGACACCGGCCCGATACCGTCCGAAATGATCGCGCTGCCGGTCAAGGATCGGCTGCGGGCCCGCGTAGACGTGCTCGAAGAGGGCCTCCGGTGCCGGATCCGGCATGCGGATGGTGGCCTCCCGCAGCGCCGCGCCCACGGAATCCGCCTTCTCCGCGACGCGCGAGCGCCCGGCGTCGTCAAGGAAGCCCCGAGAGGTGAGGAACGACTCGAGACGGGAAATCGGATCCCGTTCCTTCCAGTCCTCAAGTTCGTTGGCGTCCCGGTATCTGGTGGGATCATCCGCCGTCGTATGCGGCCCCATGCGGTATGTGACGGCCTCGATGAAGGAGGGCCCGTTGCCCGAGCGCGCCCGTTCGAGCGCTTCGCGCGAAGCTGCGAGGCAGGCGAGAACATCGTTGCCGTCGACGCGCACACTCGGGATCCCGAAGCCGGGTGCCCGCAGAGCGATCGGCACGTGCGCCTGGATTCCCACAGGCTCGGAAATCGCCCATTGGTTGTTCTGGCAGAAGAACACGACCGGCGCCTGGAAACTCGCGGCAAAGACCATCGACTCGTTGGTGTCCCCCTGGCTGGTGGCACCGTCGCCGAAATAGGTGATGACGGCGGACTCGGCACCATCGAACAGCACCCCCATTCCGTAGCCCACGGCATGCAGCGTCTGCGCGCCGATGACGACTTGGGACGGCGCCATATTGAATTCGTACGGGTCCCACCCTGAATTCGCGCTACCTCGCCATTGGCGGACCAGATCCGCAAGCGGAACGCCCCGAACATACGCGACGGCGATCTCCCGGTAGCTGGGGAAAATGAAATCGTCACGGCCGATGGCATAGGCGGAGCCGATCTGTGCCGCTTCCTGGCCAACGAACGGGGGCCAGAGGCCAACCTCGCCCTGACGCTGAAGAGCTGTGCCCTCGGCGTCAATCCTTCGGGCAACGACCATGTCCTCGTAGATCTTCAGCAGCAGGTCCTTGCCGTTCTCGCCGTCGAGATCCGTGAGGAAACGGTCGTAGCGCTCGTGGGGGTGTCGAGCGCCGTCTGGAGAGAGGAGCTGGATCGGCGATCCGTCGTCGCCGGCAATCATCTGATACGTGGACACTTCGGTTCGCATCCCTATCTTTTCGCGGGAAGGCCTGTAGGCCCCCGAGGTAACTGTGACGATACTCACAAGGGGCAGGGGGTACAACCATCCACGCGAGAAGTGAGCAGGATGCCCTATTTGGCTCCGGCTCGGCGTGCTACTCTGCGCAGCATGCACTCCGTGGACGCCACCGACGCCCGCATCCTGCGTGCTCTGGCAGAGGACCCCCGCCGAACAGTGGTGGCCCTCGCCCAAGAACTCGGGCTCTCGCGCAACACGGTCCAGGCACGGCTCGCCCGCCTCGAGCAGCACGCCTTCCTCCCGTTCGACCGGCGCATCAACCCGGCGTCGCTCGGCTACCCACTGCTCTGCTTCATCACCGTGCACGTCCAGCAGCGGCTTCTCGCCGAGATCACAGCTGCCATCGCCCAGATCCCCGAGGTGCTCGAAGGCCACGGGCTCACCGGCACGGCCGATCTTCTGCTCCGCGTGGTCGCCCTCGACGCGGAGGACCTCTTCCGGATCAACGGCAAGATCCTGGCCGTCGACGGCGTCGAACGGACCGATACGGCGCTCTCCATGGGCGAGCTCATCCCCTTTCGCATGGACCCCTTGTTGGAGCGGGGTCCCCGGACCTGATGAAGTGACATCCAGTCGACAGAAAGCGTCACAGGGTTGACTCATTGACGCAGAAATGGGGAAGAGGGTCGCGTGGGGAATCTTGTCGAGAAGTTTGTCCTGCTGGGGCAACGCCGCTTCCACGATCTGAACCTTCCAGCCAAGGTCGTGCTGAGCCAGTTGCCGCTCAATGCCACGATGATCCTGGTGTGCGGGATCGCAGCGTCGGTCCAGATTGGCGAGTTGACCGACGCAGGCTTCGTGGGAGCCCAGGCGCTGGCTCTGTTCCTGCTTGCACTGTGTGCCGTGGTTCCGTGGGAGCGCCTTCCCAAGCGAGCTTTTCTTGTCATCCCCCTGCTTGACTTCATCCCGGTGGGCATCCTCCGCGCCAGCACTGAGGACCTCCTCCAAGGCCTCGGACTCCTCGCGGTCTTTCCGATGATGTGGCTTGCCGGATCCGGGTACCGGCCTGCCGTCATGGTCCCCCTCGGAACCGCTGCGACCTTCGCCATGGTCTGGACGCCCCACTTTGGGGAGGGCAATTCCACCTCGTACACGCTCACGGCCGAGTTGGTCACCCCCTTCATGGTGCTAGCGATCGGAATCGCGACGGCGGTGATGACCGCAAGTGGGATGATCCAGCGGACCCGGGTGCGAGAACTCCTTGCACGGACCGAACTGCGCCAGAGGCTCCTCGACACCGTCCTCGAAACAGTGGACGTTGGCGTCCTTGTGCTCGATTCAGACGGTCGACGCCTTCTCATGAACGCGCGGCAGCGCGAACTGCACCGGATCGCGCTGCCCGATGGCGTGGACGAAGGCCGCGAACCGGAGCTCCTCGTCTACGGAGAGGACTCCGACCGGCTCACCCCCCTTGAGAGGCGCCCCGTCCACCGGGCGAGGAACGGTGAGACGTTCGCGCACGACGTGTTTCGACTCGGCACAGGCGCCAACGCGCGCATCGTGTCAGTCTCGGCCCGTCCGTTTTATGGAGTCACAGGATGCCAGGAAGGGTCCGTCCTCGCCTTCTCGGACGTCACGGAGGTGGTGAAGGCGGTTCGTGCTCGCGACCGCTTCGTTGCGGCGATGTCCCACGAGTTCCGGACCCCGCTCACGAGCCTGCTCGGCTACGCCGAGCTACTCCAGGAGGAGCCGTCTCTCAGCGCAGCGGCCCGCTCCGACGTCCAGGTCATGGCACGGAACGCCCGTCACCTGAACAAGATGGTGGACGACATCCTCGCTGCCGCCACCTCCGATTCCACCGAACCCGTCCGGGCCCCGCTCGATCTGGCGCAGCTGCTCAGAGAGGAGGCAGCGTCGTCGGCCCCCGAGGCCGCAAGGCGCGGCCTCGCACTCCACGTGAACGCCGACGACGCGCTCCCGATCCTCGGCGACCAGACCGCCGTCGTACGCACTCTGGCGAACCTCGTCTCCAACGCCCTCAAGTATTCAGAGACCGGCGGCAAGGTGGTGGTGACCGGGAAGCGAGAGGGAGGCTGGGCCGTGTGCACCGTCGAAGACGAGGGAATCGGCATCGCGCCCGAAGACCTTCAGCGGGTCTTCACCCGCTTCCAACGGAGCTCGGCTGCAGTCCGCTCCGGGATCCCCGGTACGGGGCTGGGTCTCGCCCTCGCCCGCGAGGTGGCGGTCCAGCATGGCGGCAGCCTCGACGTCGCGAGTGAACTGGGGGTCGGGAGCGTCTTCACGCTCCGGCTCCCCGTCAGGCAATCTTCGCGATGAGCTCCACGCAGCGGTCCAAGAAAGAGTCGACCTGGGTCTCCTCGTAGCCCTCCCGCCCGGCAACCGTACGGAACACGGCAGTCCGAACGTCGTCGGCGCTCATCGTGGCATCGTGCTCCAGATAGTCGAGGAGCCGGTGGCAGAGCGCATCCACGTCGCCCCGGTGATAGCTCGGGGCGCCGTTCTTCGAGGGTCGGCGGAAGCGATCGCCATCGGGGCGGTGAAGTCGATTGCGGAGGATCCCGGCGAGGTAGCCCACCTCGTGTAGCCAGGCGTCCTCCCCCTCGCGATCGATGAGCTCATCGCGTTCCCTGCGGGCCAGCGCATCCTCGAGGCGATCCAAGGCCGCGTCCACCTGGCCCGCGTCGTAGCCGCCCCGCACGGCGTCGAAGGCAATCGTTCGGACGTGGTGGCTGGTGATCGGCTCTGATGAAGAACCTCGCAGATAGGCGCGGGCGGCCTCCATGAACTTCTCGACCTGCTTGGGGCTGTAGCCCAGTTCGCCGCGGTCGACCCGCTCGAACCCAGCCGCGGCCCCCGATTCAGCTCGCGCCACCCTGCCTCCGTCCTCTCCTACGGCCCTCTCTAGAGGCGGTGTCCCGCCGCGGGCCATGACCTGCCCTGCCCAACATTATCGTTCCGTCAGGGCTCATCCTGCCTTATCAGGAGGCTGGAAGGACGCTGAACACCAGGTACGCCACCGGCACGCCGAAAAGGATCGAGTCGAGCCGGTCCATCATTCCGCCGTGACCGGGAAGGATGCTGCTCATGTCCTTGATGCCCAGCTCGCGTTTGACCATCGACTCTCCGAGGTCCCCAGCCGTCGCGGCGCCGACCATCGCGATGGCCAGGACGATGCCTTCCCACCAAGGCCTCCCCAGCAGGAAGACGGTCCCCAGAATTCCAATCACGATGGCGCCCGCCACGGACCCGGCGAACCCCTCCCACGACTTCTTGGGGCTGATCTTCGGTGCCATCGGGTGCTTGCCCAGACTTGCCCCGACGATGTAGCCGAACGTGTCGTTGGCGACGATGAGGAGGAGCGTGAGCACCAGCTGAAGGACGCTCTTCGGCACCTCAAGGCCGGGCCACAGCCCGAACGGCGCCGACGAAAGCCCGGAGTCATGCAGCGGCAGGACAGCGAAGCCCACGAAGAACGGGATCCACATGAGCACGAAGACGCCGCCTACGACGTTGGTGACGGCTCCCTCCGCCGACTCTAGGCTCTGCCAGAGCAGCACGGCTGCGCATGCGGCAAGGAGCGCGAACAGCTGCGCTTCCTGCCCGCCGATGAAGGCCGAGAACGGGATCGCCACCGAGCCGATGAGCACGGGCACGATCGGGATGTTCGTCCTGCGGGTCTGGAGCGCGCGGAACACCTCCCAGACCCCGAGAACACCGGCCGCCGTAGCGATCAGGACGAAGCCGAGCGGCCAGATGAACAGCCCTGCGAGCACCGCGGCCAGGAGGGCAAGCCCAACGACGATCGCCGCCGGCAGATTGCGCCCCGCCTTCGAGCTGGATCCAGGAGGTGGGACCGCGGCTCCAGCCGCGGCGGCTTGGGCGACAGCCGCCTCACGGCGTGCGCGCCGGGAGGCCGGCGCCCCCGGCGCGTCGAGCGGCGGCCCGCCGGCCTCGGGCTGTGGATCGGCCATCAGACCTCGAGCAGCTCGGCTTCCTTGCGCTTGACGAGCTCGTCCACGCTGTCCGTGTGCTGCTTGGTCAGGCCGTCGAGCTCCTTTTCGCCGCGGGCACCGTCATCCTCGCCGACCTCGCCGTCCTTGACGAGCCGGTCGAGCGATTCCTTGGCCTTGCGGCGGATGCTGCGGATCGAGACCTTCGCATCCTCGCCTTTGCCCTTGACGATCTTCACGTACTCCTTGCGGCGCTCCTGCGTGAGCTCGGGCAGGACCACGCGGATCACCGCACCGTCGTTCGACGGGTTGGCCCCCACCTCCGAGTCGCTGAGGGCGCGCTCGATGTCCCGCAGCGCGGTCTTGTCGAACGGGGTAATGAGGATGGTGCGCGCGTCAGAGACTTGGAACGACGCGAGCTGCTGCAGCGGCGTGGGAGTTCCGTAGTACTCCACCATGACCTTGGCGTAGAGCGCCGGATTGGCGCGCCCGGTGCGGATCGCCGCGAAGTCCTCCTTGGCCACCTCGACGGCCTTCTCCATCTTTTCGGCGGCTTCGAGAAGAGTCTCTTCGATCACGGTTGCTGGCTCCTGACTGGACGCGTTCATGGACTACCGACATCCTAGCTGGACTAGGGGGTCACAACGGTTC
Organism: Sinomonas sp.; assembly: GCF_051955515.1. GTDB lineage: Bacteria > Actinomycetota > Actinomycetes > Actinomycetales > Micrococcaceae > Sinomonas. The sequence continues at coordinate 44,017 of NZ_JBQCGQ010000281.1, read as the reverse complement.
CCAGCTCCGCGCCCAGAATGGCGCGAGTCACGTTGCCCGCACCCTCCATACCGAACACAACCATCGTGACGCCGTTGTCCTTGCACATGGTCATGGCGGTCTGGTCCATCACCCGGATGTCGCGGCGAAGGGCCTCGTCGTAGGTGAGTCGCTCGAGCTTTTGGGCTTCCGGATCCTTCTTGGGGTCAGCGGTGTAGACGCCGTCCACTCCGCTCTTGGCCATGAGGACGACGTCGGCATGCACCTCGAGCGCGCGCTGCACCGCGACCGTGTCGGTCGAGAAGTACGGCAGGCCGGCGCCCGCGCCGAAGATCACCACGCGGCCCTTCTCCCTGTGGCGGATCGCGCGCCGCGGAATGTAGGCCTCAGCGACCTGCCCCATCGTGATGGCGCTCTGGACGCGGGTCTCGACCCCCGCCTGCTCGAGGAAGTCCTGGAGTGCGAGGCAGTTCATCACCGTGCCGAGCATCCCCATGTAGTCCGCCCGGGAGCGGTCCATCCCGCTCTGGGAGAGTTCGGCGCCTCGGAAGAAATTGCCCCCGCCCACAACGATGGCGACCTCGACGTCGTCGACCGCTGCGGCGATCTGCTCGGCGACATTGCGAACGGTGCCCGGGTCCACGCCCAGCTTGCCGCCGCCGAAGACTTCCCCCGACAGCTTGAGCAGCACGCGCCGGCGGTGCGGCGGGAGGGGATCGTCGGTCAGGGGAAGCGTTGAGGTTTGCACGTCAGTCTGCACGGTTTCCATTGGTGATCTGTCCCCTCAAGGCGGTGGTTCGCGAACGCTGTGTGGGCCTTGGTCTAGATTATCGGCATTCTCAGCGCACAAAAGGGGCGGCCACCCGCGGTGGCCGCCCCTCAGTGCTTTTCGGCTGGTCGCGTGGGTCAGGCGCCGACACGGAAGCGAGCGAAGGCAGTCGCCTCGACTCCGGCTTCCTGGAGCACCTGGCCGACACTCTTCTTGGCGTCCTTTGCGAACGCCTGGTCGAGGAGCACCTCGCCCTTGAAGAAGCCCGTCACGCGGCCTTCGACGATCTTCGGCAGCGCAGCCTCGGGCTTGCCCTCAGCCTTGGCCGTCTCCTCCGCGATGCGGCGCTCGGACTCGACGAGATCGGCCGGGACGTCCTCGCGGCGGAGGTAGTTCGGAGCCATCGCGGCGACGTGCACGGCGACGTCGTGGGCAGCAGCCTGAGCGGCCTCGCCCTCGCCGTTGACGGCCAGGAGGACGCCGACCTGAGCCGGAAGGTCCTTGGACGTCTTGTGCAGGTAGGCATCAACCGTCGCGCCCTCGATACGGGCAACACGGCGGACCGCGACCTTCTCGCCGAGGACTGCGCCCTCTTCGACCACGAAGTCGCTCACGGCCTTGCCGTCCGCCTGCGCAGCGAGAAGGCTGTCCAGGTCAGACGCGCCAGACGCAACCGCGGCGGCCAGAACCTTGTCGGCCAGCTCGATGAACTTCGCAGACTTGGCCACGAAGTCAGTCTCACAGTTGACCTCGACCATGACGCCCACGCCGTTCTCGACCTTGGCGGCGACGAGGCCCTCGGCGGTGGAGCGGCCCTCGCGCTTGGTGGCGCCCTTGAGGCCCTTGATGCGAATGATCTCAATGGCCTTCTCGGCGTCGCCGTTGGCCTCGTCGAGAGCCTTCTTGACGTCCATCATGCCCGCGCCCGTGCGCTCGCGCAGGGCCTTGATGTCAGCAGCGGTGTAGTTCGCCATGTGAACCCCTCTGTCTTGTACTTTGCACTTCTCACACATCGGCAGGATGGCGCCGCGGTTCACGGTGCCATCCTGCCGTAGTCCTCCGACACCGGGATCCGGACTCAGAGGAAGTTCTGGGGCTGACTAGGCCTGAGCCTGCTCGCCCTCGGCCGAAGTTCCCTCAGCCGAGTCGGCAGCCGGGGCAGCCTGCTCGGCCTGCTCCGCGTTCTGGCCCTCGAGGAGCTCGCGCTCCCACTCGGCCAGCGGCTCAGCCGCGGAGGATCCCTCGGAACCCGAGCCACGGTTGTTGCGGGCGATGAGACCCTCGGCCACGGCGTCGGCCACCACGCGGGTCAGCAGGTTGACGGAGCGGATGGCGTCGTCGTTGCCCGGGATCGGGTAGTTGACCTCGTCCGGGTCGCAGTTGGTGTCGAGGATCGCGACGACCGGAATGCCGAGCTTCTTGGCCTCGTCCACCGCGAGGTGCTCCTTCTTGGTGTCGACCACCCAGAGAAGGGACGGGGTGCGCGAAAGGTTGCGGATACCGCCGAGGGTCTTCTCGAGCTTGTCCTTCTCGCGCTCGAGGATGAGGAGTTCCTTCTTGGTGCGGCCCGAACCGGCCACGTCCTCGAAGTCGATCTCCTCGAGCTCCTTGAGGCGCTGGATGCGCTTGGCGACGGTGGAGAAGTTGGTGAGCATGCCGCCCAGCCAACGCTGGTTGACGTACGGCTGACCAACGCGGGTCGCCTGCTCGGCGATGGCCTCCTGGGCCTGCTTCTTCGTGCCGACGAAGAGCACCGTGCCGCCCTTGGCGACCGTGTTCTTGACGTGCTCGAAGGCGCGGTCGATGTACGACAGCGACTGCTGGAGATCGATGATGTAGATGCCGTTGCGCTCCGTGAAGATGAAGCGCTTCATCTTCGGGTTCCAACGACGGGTCTGGTGACCGAAGTGGACGCCGCTGTCCAGCAGCTGGCGCATGGTGACGACGGGCATGCCGACGCTCCTTCCGGCAGGTCATGGATGAGGGAGCCCCTACGGGTGCCCTTGCCCCTGCCATTGATGTTGACGGTTGTTCGACGACGGCCGGCCGGCCGCCATCCCTGGCATCCCCCGTGCACCCGAACCGTCCTGTCGCAGTGACTGGGCGGACCGTCGGGAGCACCGGATCACACCTCACAGGGAGGTGGGACGCTGGATGCGCGGAGTCGGCTTCCGCGCGCACCCATGCTTCCGCTCAATTGGAAGATTGGCATGGCAAGAGGACGCAGAAAGCCGCGGTTCTCAGTGTACTACAGCGCTACCCCGCCGCCGCGCTTCGTCTGCCCTCCACGTCGGCCCTCCACAGAGCCGACGACGGCGTGTCCTCCACATGCGGGCAACGTGGGCTCATCCGATGCGCCAAGACGCGAGAGGCTCGGTCTGTGCTCCACCATCTCGCGCTCCCCCGCTTCATCCTCCCACTCCTGCTCCTCCTGCCGGCTATCGCCAGCACGGCTGCGCCGTCTCAGTCGGACGAGCGAGGGATTCGCGCCGGGTGGGAGTGGCCGCTCGCGCCGCGCCCCGCCGTCGTCCGCACCTTCGATCCTCCCGAGCGCCCTTGGTTGAGTGGCCACCGCGGCGTAGACCTCCGGGCGACCCCCGGGCAAGAGGTGCGGGCCCCCGCCAGTGGCATAGTTTCCTTCGTGGGCCGGGTCGTGGATCGGGACGTTGTCACGATCGACCACGGCAACGGCCTGCGCAGCAGCTTCGAGCCGGTCGAATCCGGCCTCCCCCGGGGCGCCGCCGTAACCGCCGGGCAAGCCGTGGGCCGGGTCGCTCCGACGCCCCAGCATTGCCCGGAAGGATGCCTGCATTGGGGGGTCCGGGAGACCGGCGACGGCGCAGGCCCCCGGGGAACCGACTACGTGGATCCTCTGCGTCTGGTGGCCGATACGCGACCGTCCGTCCTTCTGCCGTGGCGTGACCCCTGATCTCACCGGACACTTGTCTGAGGCTGGAGCCGACGTGAAAAATCGGGGCCATGGAGTCTGCAGACAGCCGGGAAGGGCGGGACGTTGACGCGGGCGCCGAGTTCGACGTGGTGCTGACAGCTCCCGGAGGAACGGGGTTCCGGTGGGAGGTGGAAGTGCTGTCCGAGGGGATGACTCTCGTGGCGGAGCATCCGAGGACTGCGACTGAGGGGGCGGCGCCAGGCTCTCCGTCGTCCCAGCGATTCCTCCTACGGGCAGGCACTGAATCGGGCGCCGTCGTCTTTCAGCTGAGGCGGCCCTGGGAGGCGCTGCCCGTGAGACGGCATGCCGTGGACGTCCGCGTGCGCCGCTGAAGAGGCCTGCAACGCTCGGCCGCGCGCTCTCATCCTCGACGACGCTCGCCTCGCGCTCGGCGCCAGCTGTCCCTGATGGTCTCGCCGTCGCCGAAGGGCAGCGCCGCGCAGGCGGCGTGACTCAACGCCAGAGCTGCCCACGCCCAGAAGACGAGCGGAGCCCACGTGGCGACTGGTATCAGGAAGGATCCAGCGATCGCGGGAGCCACCGGACCGGCAAGTGCTACGGCGAGGTTGGCGTTGGGCGCGAGCGTTTTCCGGACCAGATGGCACCGGAGCCCGCGGGTCACCATGATCCCCGGACTGTCACGAGGTGCGAGCGCACGATACGCGACGACGTGCCCGATTTCGTGGACAAGGACGGCAGCGAAGAAGAGCAGGCCGCCAGCAGCGAGCGCGATCAGAGACGAAAGTCCTGCGGCGAACCCCAAGGCTGAGCTCACGAAGGCAAGGGCTGCCCAGCGGGACATTCCGGTCAAGCAGTGGATCAGGGCGGCGTGGACGGCAGGCCACCCGTCCGGGAGCAATCGCGCGCGACTCGTGGCAGCGCCGAAAAGCCAACGCCACACGTTGCTGCCCGCCTCGCTCGCAAGTCCGAGCTCGAGCAACGTCTGCCTGAAGTCCTTCGAGCTGCGGGAAGCTTCAATTCCCAGGGAAGGGTGCAGGACAGCGTCTCCCCGGTCGAATGCTCCCGGAGTCAAGACCAGACGGCACGCCTGATCAGAGATATCGTGCCGCATCCCGCGCCTGACCAGATCCGATGAGTGCGTACAGCGCGAAGAACAGCACTGCAACGGCGCCTTCGGCGAGAATGCCGATAGGGTCCGTCGTCGCGGACCGCGCCCATGACACGAACATCGTCGAAGCAATGACGAGCAGTCCCGTCAAGAACCCTGAGGCCGCAACCGACAGTCCTTGCTCCTCTGAGTAGGGGGCGAGTGCACCCCCCAGCAGTCCCGCGCAGAGCACCAGCACGGTCCGGGCTATAACCGAGCCAAGATCTCCCAGCTCCACCAGGCCCAGCGCCAGCTCACCGGCATAGACGAAGACCGCTACACCTGCCCCGGCGAGGAAGTATGCAACTCCGGTCGGAGCCACCCACCATGACCATGACCCGTGGACGGATGCGCCCAGCCAGCGGTACTTCACCGTCCTGCCGAGCGCGTACATCGAGAGGGCAAACGGCACAGCGGGGAGCCCAGACGCGAGCTGGGCCGCTGCGACCGCCATCATGTCGATCGACGAGAGCCAGCGTGCACCGAGCACGAGCGGTACCGCCGAGAGCGCCGTGACAACGAACTGAGGCGTTCTGACGGCGATCAGGAGTTGGATCCATACTGCGCTCAGGAACCGGCCCGTCGGAGCCGTCGTCCCCGTGAGAAGCCTGATGCCTCCAGTGCCGCCACTCTGCTGATTGAGCCGGCCCGCGGCAAGGAAGCTGACCAGGCTTGCCGCCCACCACAACAGGACGCCCGCAACGTCGAGAAGGCTCCCCTGAAGCACCGTCTTCACGGCAAGCCGAGTGACCAGCAGATCTCCGAGGGTCCACCCCTGCGCCGGGCGCGTCGCCAGATTGAGGACGTCGCCCGAGAACGCAGCGAGCGCTGCCGCCATGACAAGCGCACCGGAAAGGGTGGTCGCGTACTGCTGAGGAATCCGCAAGCGTCGACGCAGCAGGCAACTGTTGGCGAGGAAGACGCTCAAGCCCAGCATCTGCAACGCTGCCATGTTCCCCACGACGAGGAGACAGGCCGCCCCGAAGGCCACGGGCCCGAGTAGCTGGCTGGCGAGGGCAATCGTGAGAGCCGAGAGCACCAGGCCGAAGGCGGCACCAAGAGCGACTACCGGCAGGAGCTGACCAAGCTGCGCTTCCGCCCTGCGCACAGGAAGAAGGTCCACGAGCGACTGAAGTGCGGTCCGCGGCGGGAGCGAAACCGCGAGGACCACGATGATCAAGAGACCGATCACGGCGCTCGTCGAGAACGCGGTCCGCAGCATGAGCTCCTTCAGCTCTGGCGGGTATCCGGAGGACGAAGGCTTCAGGGCAACTGCTGCCAGGCCAAGACCGAGGGCAGTGGCCCCCAAGAGCACCATGGCCGAACCCAGCGCGACGGCCCTGCTCGAAGCATGGAAGAGCGCCGCGAGATCTCGAAGCCAGAGCAGCACCGAAACCGACGCAACGGCTCGGAGTCTGGACATCATGACGAACGCCCGGGTCCGCGCTTCCGCAACGAGGCCACGACCAGACAGGCAGACGTAGCGAGGACAACGGCGAGCATGCCCCAGAGATTCGGCACGAAATTGACGGCAGGCATGCCGTTCTCTTCCGTGACCCAGGCCTCGAAGATCCCTGGCAGAAATGCCCGAGTGCCCGTGGCCCATGCAAAGGCGGTAGATCCGACCAGAACGATGATGAGCACCGCGGCTCCGAGCACCATGCCGCTGAGAGCAGAAACAACGATTCGCGTGAGCATCACGACTCTCCTTCTGAGGCTGCGGTTGCTGAGGGTGCGGTAGCTGAGGGTGCGGTTGCAGGCGACGAGAAGAGGCCCGCAATGCGGGACTTACGGCGCTCACTCGCCCCGTCGAGACCCGTGACCGACATGAACAGGCCCTCGAGATTGGGGATCCCGCCGTGCTGGGCGAGCAGCGCTTGGGGAGAGCCCGTGGCAACAACACGCCCGTTCGCCAGAATCGTCACCTCATCGCAGTCACGTTCGGCCCGCAGAAGGTCATGGGTCGCGATGAGGACCGTGCGCCCGCTTCTACTGAAGCCTGTCAGGACGTCCCTCAATGCGGCCGCGGCATCCGGGTCCAAGCCCCTGAAGGGCTCATCCAGAATGACGATCTGGGGTTCATGACTCAATGCGGCGATGACCTGAAGCTTCCTGCGCATGCCGTGGGAGTACTGCCCTACCTGCTTGTCGAGGTCGTCAGCGAGGCCGAAGAGGTCGGCCAGGTCTCGGGCCCGAGGCCCGTCCTTGCGCCTCCGCATCGCGTGATGGAACTCGAGGTATTCCCGCCCGGTCAAAGCCACTGGCAAGGGAAGGTCGTCGGGGGCGAAGCCGTAGAGATCACGTGAACGTTTTTCTGTGATGGGGACTCCCCCGATGAGGACGGAGCCCTCTGTGGGGGTCAAGAGGCCCGTGAGGATGTGGAGGCCGGTCGTCTTTCCGGAGCCGTTCGGGCCCAGCAGGCCGTAGATCTTGCCTGCCTCCAGACGCAGGCTGAAATCAGAGAGCGCAACCCGCTTTCCGTATCGTTTCCCGACGCCGCGCGCGTCAACGCTGAAAATCACACCAGCCCCCACATCACTGTCCGTCAGGACTTGCAGTAGGCCTTGAAGGTGCCACCCGTGTTCCACGACGGGAAGTCAAGCGCCGGATACATCCCCTTCTGCTGGCATGCGATCCACCAGGCGGTGAAAACGCCGAAGACCACGATGAGCGCAAGAGGGACCAAGATGAAGACGGCCCACCGGTCGGTCCGGTACTGCGAGCTGGCCGCGATTTCTGCTCGTTCCCGGATTGTTGATGTCAGCACAGCGCCTGCCACGGCGCCCTTTGCCAGGAGTAGGTCCATGAGTTCCTCACTTAGATGCGAAATGAATGAATTGCTGCTCTGCGGCTCTACAGCCGTTGCGGATTAGTCGTCGCCTTCCCCACCCCCCTTCTCCGGCCGCACTCGGGGCGGAAAACTTCGGTTGCTGACCTGTCTAGTAGTGCTAGACAAGTCGGGTACGAAAAAAATCTCAACAGGCAGGCCGAGGGCCTCGCTGATCAGCCGAGCCTTCTTCGGGCCGTTGACCGAACGAGTCCGCCCGGCCACGAGATTGTCGATGGTCCCAGGGGCACAGCCCACGTATTCGGCGAGGCTGCGATTCGTCCACCCCTTCCGGGCCATCTGATCCACGAGGATGTCACGCGCAACCAGCCTCATCCGCATCTCGGCGTGCCACCCCCTTCGGTACGTCCGACCCCCGCAGCATGCAGTGAAGCCATTCAATCTGGAGAGGTGCAGCTTCGTCAAGTCAGGGGTAACGTAAGTTGAAGTATAGTTAGGCGAATCTTAGGCATCGTGCAGTCATGCGCCGTGCAATGCCGCGGTAGGCCCGTTGGGAAAGTTAGGCACTTCTTAGGCACGGGCTGCAGCAATGGCGGCGACCGCGGGGCCGAGCTGCCTAAGATTCAGAGGTTGGGACCAAGGATGAGGGAACAGTGATGAGTCAGCAGGACCTTGCGTCGTTGCTGGCAGACGTGAAGTCTGCCCGCCGATGGTCGTTCGAGGCCATGTCGCGGGCATGCGGGGGCGTGCCCACCGGCAAGCGGCTATTCCAGCTCATCAACTCGCCCCTGAAGAACTTCCCCGATCCTGATACGATCCGGGGTCTTCAGCGGGCCACTGGGGCGAGTGCGACGGAGATCGTCATGGCGGCGGCGCGCTCGCTGGGCCTGGACGTGAGCGATTCAGATCCAGACGCGCTTCACATCCCGGGGATCTCGCACGCGCCGGATTCGACGAGAGAGGCGCTCCTCGCCCTGGGACGCGAGGTCTCTGCCCTCGCCGGCGACCAAAAGCCGGAGGCACTCCCCCGCGATTGGCATGCTCTGGCCGCGTACGAAGGGCCACAAGATCACCTCGAACGCGAGCACGCTTGGAACACCAGAGGCGAAGAACCGCAGGCGTAGCCGGCCATAGCAAGGAGAAAGGCCCGGGAACAACGGGAAAGGCCCCGGAATCAAGAGCGATTCCGGGGCCCGTAGGGCTACTGGGACTTGAACCCAGGACCAAGGGATTATGAGTCCCCTGCTCTAACCGGCTGAGCTATAGCCCCTCAGCCCGGCAGCCGCGCACCCGGGCCTTCCCATCCTAGTGGGTCTCGTGAGACGCCGCTCAAATGTGGGACGGAATGGTGTCCGCGCCTCGGTACAGCGCCTCGAAGGTGTCGAGCGTGTACTTGATGCTGTGCTTCTGCACCATCTCATGGCTGACCTTGCCCATGGCGAGCCGCTCGGCCTCCGGCAGTTCCAGAATCGCGCCGATCTTCGATGCGAGGTCCTCGCGGTCGTTGGGCCGGAAGAGGAAGCCGTTGTCGCCATCGCGCACCAGATGTGGCAGCGCCATGGCGTCCGCAAGCACCACCGGGGTCGAGGCGCTCATCGCCTCGAGCGTCACGAGGGACTGAAGCTCAGCGGTGCCCGGCATGCAGAACACGTCGGCCCGCAGATATGCCTCGCGCAGCTCCTCATCAGACGCCAACCCGAGGAAACGCACACGCCCACCAAGCCCAAGCCGCGCGACCTGGGCGTCAAGACGGTGGCGAATTTCGCCGTCGCCCACAATCTCAAGATGCACGTCGAGCTGGGCCGGCAGCTTGGCCACAGCGTCGATGAGGACATCGACATTCTTCTCTTCGGCGAGACGTCCGGCGAAGAGCACCGTGGGCCACGGGTTCCTGTTGACCTGCTCGCTTGGGCGAAGCTCGTAGGCGTGGGCGTCGATCCCGTTCGAGAGCGGGATCACCTTGTGGAGGAAGGCGTGGTCGCGCATGGCCTTTGCGGCCAGCGGCGTGGGGGTGGTGACGACATTCGCCTGCCCCATGACCTTGCCCATGTCCTTCCACGACACCCGGCCGACGATGTCTTTGAACCATTGAGGGAACGGAAGGAACGGGTTGAGGTTCTCCGGCATGAAATGATTCGTGGCGATGACCCGAATCCCCCTCCGGACGGCCTCGTACAGGACGTGCTCGCCGATCATGTAATGGCTCTGGATGTGCACGACGTCCGGCCGGACTCGGTCGAACAGCAGCGAGATTTCCTTCTTGATCTCCCAGGGGAATACCACGCGGAAGTACGGGTGGGTCGGGACCGAGTGGGAGCGGAGCCGGTGGACCGTCGCCTCCGGCCTGAACTCGCTGTAGCTCTTGCCCTTCTCCGAGCGGCTCGCGAGCACGTGGACGTTGTGGCCGCGAGCTGTCATCCCCTTCGCGAGGCGGTAGCCGAATTGCGCCGCGCCATTGACGTGGGGCGGGTAGGTGTCGGCGCCGATCAGGATCGTCAGCGGCTTGGCGCTCTGTGCCGCGCGGTCGGGCTCAGGGTCGGATGGAGTCACGGTTCCTCTTCTGGTCGGCCGGTCACTGTCCTGGCTCAGCGGACCCCCGGAGTTCGCGGGCGGCCTCGTTCCGTCGGCTGGTCACCTCTGGATGGTGCCGGGACAGGGCGATGACACCCACGATAGCAATGAGGGCCGCGGCAGCCATGCCAATCCCCACCACGGGCGGCACGTGGGGCATTAGCTCATGGAGGATGGCGATGCCGATCGCCACCCCCACCATCGGGTCGATCACCGTGAGGCCGGCGATGACGAGGTCCGGCGGACCCGACGAATACGCATTCTGCACGAACCACGAGCCGAGGCCGCCGGCGGCGGCGATCGCAATGATCGAATACCACTGCACGTTCAACAGGAACAGTCCGTTCGGGTCCAGCAGCTGGCGTCCGATGATCCGCGTCAGCACCGCAACGAAACCGAAGAGGACACCCGCGCCGAGGATGAAGACGAACGCGTTGAGCCGCTGGCGGAATGCCACGGCGAGACTGCCGAACACGGCGATGGCGACGGTGAGCAGCAGCACGATGGTGAGCTCTTCCGTGGTTGAGACGTTGTGGTTCTCCTCGGTCGCGTTCACAGCCAAAAGGACGAACAAGGCGGACCCGGTGACGCAGGCGGTGATCGCGACGACGGTCGCACGGTTGAGCGTGATCCCCTGATCCTTCGAGTTCACTACCGTGGTGATGACCAGGGCGATCGCGCCGATCGGCTGCACAACGGTCAGCGGCGCCGAAATAAGGGCGATCATGTTCGACACCAGCCCGAGGCACAGCAGGAAGAGCCCCAGAAGCCAGCGCGGATTTCGGAGCAGCCGGAAGAAGCCGTTCGAACTCAGACCGAGCCCGCCCGTGTCGAACTTCACGGCGCTGCCCTGGCGCTGTGCTCCCAGCGCGAGGAACAGGGCTCCCAAGAGCGCGAGGACGACGGCGAACCACACCATCAGGAGCGCACCCCGCCAATGCCGTGGGCGCCGTCATCCTCAGATCGCTGCCCGCCGCGCACGGCGCGACCCTTGCGGACGATGGCCCAGAAGTAGTTGTAGCCGGCAACCCAATGCCCTGCGAGGCCGAGGCCCAGGAAGATCCACGCGGCGACGAGATAGGCGTCGGCCCCTGGGAGCGGGAGCTTCGAGATGACGAGCAGCGGCGTCCCGATCAGCAGGAGCGCCGTCCGCAGCTTGCCGACGCGACTCACCGGAAGATCGGGGTGGCTGTGAAAGTAGAAGAGGGACACGACGCCGAGAATGACGTCCGGTACCACGAGCGCAGCGAGGTACCACCACTGGACCACGTCGGCAAGGACCAGCGTGAGAGCCACGGCGAGCAGCGCGAGCCTGTCTGCCGCTGGATCCAGAATGCGCCCCAGTTTGGAGGTCTGGTCGAAGCGGCGCGCGACGTAGCCATCCACCCAGTCCGTACCGCCCATGAGAGCCAGGACGAGGACGGCCCAGCCGTATTCCCGAGCGCCCAGGACGAGCCACATGAACAAGGGCACGCCCATGAACCGGACGACGGTGAGGACGTTGGGAACTGTCAGCACGCGGTCATGGTGCACGGCCGGCCGTCCGGGCCGGGAACCAGCACCGAACATCCTCATCGGATACCCCGGAAAGAGGCCGGCGGCCTCAGCTCTGGACCAGCTTGCGCAGGAGGACCACGAAGGCCGTCGTCGACACCGCGAACGCGGCGATCGGGGCCCAGCGCTCCTTCACCGCCTCGCCCATCGGATTCGGACCTGCAGGACCGCTCTCCGACGTGCGGGCTGCCGACGACGCACTCGGCGTCTCAGCCCCCCGCCCCGGGCGGGCGGTTGCGGACCGGACCATCGAGAGGGCGGCTGCGCGCAGACGGTAGAAGCTCTCGCGGGCATCTTCGGCGAGGCCATCAGCCTGCCGCTTGACGTCCATTTCCTCGACCAGGTCGTCCCTGACGTCGAGAATGTGGTCGCGGCGCCTGGCGATGCGTTCGCGAAGCTCCGCTTCGCTCGGCGTTGGCGGCTTGATGCGTCCGTGAGCGCGGTCTTCTGCGGCTTTCTCCATCTTTGCCTTGGCCTCGGCTGCTTCCTTCGCTGCCTTCGCCCGCTTGTACTGGATGGTGGAGGGGTCGAGAACCCGCGGGTCGAAAGTGCGCCCCTCTTTGATCACGCCGAGATCGTGGCGGAAGCTCCGGATGGCATCGGCTGGGATCAAGGGCATGGCCTTCTTGACCCTGCCCACACCCACCAGCGAGGCAATCAGCAGGAGGACCAGGCACACAGCCCCGACGATGAGGGCGGCGAGCCAGCCGGGCATGATCGTTGCCAGGCCGAGGATCGCCGCAACGACGAGCGCGATGACAAGCAGGCCGAGGAAGACGAACGCGACGCCGAAGAGCGCCGCCCCGATGCCGGCCTGGGTGCCGCGATCCTTCAGCTCGTACTTCGCGAGCGCGACCTCGTCGTTGAACTGACGGGGCGCCAGCCGAGCCGCCTGGCCCACCAGGTCCGGCAGGGCCGCGAGGCGCGGCCGCCTCCCGGCAAGCGTGTGGCGTCCACTCATCGCTGGGCCCCTTCCCCTTCGGGCATTCTCTTGACAGGACCGTGGCGGTCCGTCACCAAAGCTACCATCGACCCCGCTCTCAGGGGGCCAAGCAGGCGTGAATGCGGGCAGAGAGGTGGATTCAGCGACAGAGGAGGTCAGCCGATGGTCCCGAAAGCCGCTTCGGCGACAAGGAACTGCTCAGCGGCGAGGACGGCGGCCGCGAAGGCATCTGCGTCCGTGGTGGACCCCCGGGGACCCCGCGGCTGCCACTCGTGCCTGGCAGTCAGCACCGGTTCGAGTCCGTCGCCGGGAGGTGCGTAGTAGATGGCGAATCGCTGGACAGGCCAGCCAGCCGGAGTTTCAGGGGCTACAAGCAGCGCAGACTTGGCGGAGTAGTTGATCCACTGGGCGATGGGGCGCCGATGGTCGCGGACGAACATCCCGTCGGCGTAGTGCTCGGCGGATCCTTCGCCATAGATCCGCTCGTACCGGACCCGCCAAATGGTCAGGAGTGGGCCCTCGTAGCGGGTCCATCCAGCAGGCAACGACACCCTCTGCGCGGCCATGGATCAATGATATTCCGGGTGGTGGCTCCCCCGACTGGACTCGAACCAGTAACCCTTCGATTAACAGTCGAATGCTCTGCCAATTGAGCTACGGGGGAAGGGGCTGACCGTCCTCACGAGGACAGACAGCTCCAAGCTCCCCCGACTGGACTCGAACCAGTAACCCTTCGATTAACAGTCGAATGCTCTGCAAATTGAGCTACGGGGGAAGGCGCAACGCGGTCCAGAGTTGCAGGATCGAGGCGCTGACCGGAAATCGACTCAGTCCCTCTGACGGAGCTGCCGACGCCGGAGCTCGAGCTCCATCAGCTCCCGGTTCAGCCGGTGCCGTTCGTCGGCAGGCGCGTCAGGTTCGAGCCGCTGGAGCTGGCCCATGAGCTCGGCCTTCCGGGCTGTGATCTGGAGTTCGAACAGGCCAGCAAGGATGTCCCGGCAGTACCGTTCGAGGGACTCGGGGGTCGCGGCGGGCAACGGCGTCACCGCCAGTTCGGCGATCAGCGGGCGGAGCGGTTCCGGGGACTCGTCGCGGATCCGGTCCATCCAGAGCGCCAGTCCCTCACGCCCTGATTCAGGACGCCCAGCGGCCCCGAGAGCTGCGTGCACGGCCTGATAGGCCGGCGCCGTGAAATGGGACTGCCCCACGTGCAGCCACGCGTCGTCGTCGAGGAGGTCTGGGTGCTGGAGGATGACTTCGAGCGCCTGGCGCTCCATCGTCGCCACAGGGTCGCGAGGATCCGGACGGGCAGAACGCCGGGGCGCAAAGCCTTCGGCGGGTGGGTAGGTCGGCGCCGAGGTGGGCGCGGACGACGGCGCGCGGCGGCCCGCGGCGCCGACAGCGCGGGAAACGTCGTCGGGCGCCATACCAAGCCACTTCGCGAGCTCTCGCGTGTAGGCGGGACGGATGGCATGATCACGGATCTGGGCGACGACGGGCGCAGCTTCCCGTAGCGCGGCCACCCGGCCCTCCACCGTGTTGAGGTCATGCTTGCGGAGCGAGGCCTGAATCGCGAATTCGAACAGGGGCCGCCGGGAGTCGATCAACGCAACGACCGCGGTGTCGCCGCCGTGCTGGCGCAGCTCGCAGGGGTCCATCCCGCTGCGCTCTACCGCCACGAAGGTCTGGGCGACGAAACGCTGGTCCTCCTCGAAGGCCTTCAGTGCGGCCTTCTGCCCAGCCGCGTCGCCGTCGAACGTGAAGACGACTTCTCCCCCCGTCCCGTCGTCCGACAGAAGGCGGCGGGCGATCTTGATGTGCTCGCTCCCGAAGGCCGTGCCGCAGCTCGCGACTGCGGTATCGACTCCGGCGAGATGGCAGGCCATCACGTCCGTGTAGCCTTCGACGACGACAAGCTGCCGCTTCTTCGCGATGTTCCGCTTCGCGATGTCGATCCCATAAAGGACCTGCGACTTCTTGTAGAGCGCGGTCTCCGGCGTGTTGAGGTACTTGGGACCTTGATCGTCGTCGAACAGACGCCGGGCTCCGAAGCCGATCACGTCCCCGGCGATGTCCTTGATCGGCCAGATCAGACGTCCCCGGAAGCGGTCGTAGAGACCCCGATTGCCTTCAGAGAACATCCCGGTCAACTTCAGCTCGTCGTCCCGGAAGCCCTTGCCGCGCAGGTGCCTGAGGAGGCCGTCCCACCCCTGAGGTGCAAACCCGACACCGAACTGCTCGGACACCGTGCGGTCGAAGCCCCGGTCGAAGAGGAACTGCCGTGCCACGGCTGCAGCAGGGGTCAGCAGCTGGTCGCGGTAGAACTCCGCGGCAATCTTGTGGGCATCGAGAAGGCGCTGCCGCCGCCCGACTTCTTCGCGCCGCGGCCCTGCGCCTTCTTCGTAGTGCAGCTCGTAGCCGATCCGCGCTGCCAGCTTCTCGACGGTCTCCGCGAACGCCGTATGGTCCAGCTTCATGACGAAGCTGATCACGTCACCGCTCTCGCCGCAGCCGAAGCAGTGATACGTACCGACCTGCGGGCGCACATGGAACGAGGGGGTGCGCTCGTCGTGGAAGGGACAGAGACCTTTCCACGACCCGATCCCGGCGCTCTTGAGGGTGACATAGCCCTCGACGACTTCACGGATATCGGTGCGCGCACGCACCTCGGCGATGTCTTCCGGTTTGATCAGGCCTGCCACGCCACCACCTTAGTCACCACAGGCTGGGCAGGCTCCCGACGAGCCTCTCGTACCAGGCCAGAGCGGACGCGTCCGTCAGCGACGCCACTTGATCGACGACCACCCGGAGGCGCGCCCCGTCGTCGTCCGCCGCTCGCCAGTCGGCCGCGAACATCGGCTCGAGGTGCCGGTCCCCGCTTGCGCTGAGCGCAGAGACCAGGGAGTGGAGCACCTCGCGCTGCCGCTCATAGATGGGCTGACGATGATCGGTCGTCATCACGAACGTGGTAGCCAGCCCCTTCATGACGGCGATCTCCAAGACGGTCTCCTGGGGCACGACGACTTCACCCGCATAGCGGGTGAGGGGGGACTCGCCGTACGCGGCGCGGGTCAATCCAAGCGCGCTGTCGCAGAACCTGCCGATGAGCTGGCTCGTCATGTTCTTGAGCGCGGCCATCGACTTCCTCGAGCCGTCTGCCTCGAGCACCCACACGGGCGTCGACTCGAGCCGCGCAAGGGCGGCATCGATCTCCGCCGCGTCGCTGTGGGGCAGGTACCACTGCTGGGTGTAGCCGATCACCCTCGCGCGATGGTCCGGGTTTGCCATCCACCGGAGCTGGAACTTCCCCGCCACGATGGCGTCTTCGACGTCGTGCACCGAGTAGGCGATGTCATCCGAGAGATCCATGACCTGAGCCTCGATGCAGCTTCGCCCTGGTGGAGCCCCTTCACGGATCCATTCGAAGATCGCCAGATCGTCCTCGTAAGCACCGAACTTGCTGGTCCGCTGCCCATGGACGAGCGGCGCATCCCTTGCTGTCCAGGGGTACTTGCAAGCGGCATCGAGACTGGCCCGTGTCAAGTTGAGCCCCGCCGGCCGGCCTTCGTGATCCAGCACCTTCGGCTCGAGGCGTGTGAGGAGCCGCAGGGTCTGGGCATTGCCCTCGAACCCGCCGATCCGGTGCGCGATCTCGTTGAGGGCGCTCTCCCCGTTGTGGCCGAAGGGGGGATGCCCCAAGTCGTGGCTCAGGCACGCGGCATCGACGACGTCCGGGTCGCAGCCGAGAACACGACCGAGCTCACGTCCCACCTGCGCGACTTCGAGCGAATGTGTGAGACGGGTGCGGACGAAGTCATCGGTGTCGGGGGCGACCACTTGGGTCTTGGCACCGAGCCGGCGCAGAGCAGAGGAGTGCAGCACGCGGGCGCGATCTCGTTCGAAGTCGCTCCGATAGCTCTTCTTCGTGGGCTCGGCCACCCAGCGCCTGCTGTCCTCTTCCGTGTAAGCCCCGAGGACGTTCCGTCCGTCCTTGAGCGCCTCAGCCACCTGACACATCCAACTCGGCTGCAGCGATGTCCTGAGTCTGCTCGTCGTTCATGCTCCGGCTCTCGAGCCACCGGTGCGGGAGCGCGGGCCGCTTGGGCGATCCCGCCCGGCCCCTCGGCCCTTCGGCGCCCGCCCCCGGGTAGGGAGCCGATGGATCAAGCTCGTCGAGGAGCTCGCGGAGAACCGCGAGGGACGGAACCTGGGCCAAGCGCGCACGCGATTCGCCGCCCACGGTGTACCCCTTGAAGTACCAGGCCACGTGCTTGCGGATATCCCGCAGGGCCTTGTCCTCGTCCTCGAAGTAGTCGACGAGAAGCTCTGCGTGCCGGTAGAAGGCTGCGGCCACTTCGCCCAGATTCGGCTGGATCCGGTCTGCGCGGCCCTCGAAAGCTGCTTGGAGGTCTCCGAAGAGCCACGGCCTGCCCTGGCATCCGCGGCCCACCACGACTCCGTCCACGCCCGTGTGCCGCACCATCCTGATGGCGTCTTCCGCGCTCCAGATGTCTCCGTTGCCGAGGACCGGGATGTCCGGCAGAGCTTCACGAAGCCGCGCGATCGCGTCCCAGTCGGCCGTCCCCGAATAGAACTGGGCGCAAGTGCGTCCGTGAAGGGCGACCGCGGCCACCCCCGCGTCCCGCGCGATCCGTCCGGCATCCAGATAGGTCAAGTGATCCTCGTCGATGCCCTTGCGCATCTTGATGGTGAGCGGAATGCCGCCGCGCTCCGCCTCCCGTACCGCGGTCGTCACGATGGACGTGAAGAGATCGGTCTTCCACGGCAGGGCGGAACCTCCGCCGCGCTTGGTGACCTTCGGGACCGGGCAGCCGAAGTTCAGGTCGATGTGATCCGCCCTGTCCTCCTCGACGATCATTCGCACGGCCCGACCCACCGTCACGGGATCAACCCCGTAGAGCTGCACCGACCGGACCTTCTCGTCCTCGTCGTGGGCGATGATCCGCAGCGACTCGGGATGGCGCTCGACCAGCGCCCTTGAGGTCACCATCTCGGCAACGTATAGGCCGCCGCCGAATTCGCGGCAGAGCCGCCGGAAGGCCGTATTGGTGATGCCCGCCATCGGGGCGAGAACGACCGGCGTGGTGATGGTGTGGCGACCGAGCCTGAGCGGCGGCAGCTCGAGCCGGGCCGGCGCAGATCCGGCAAGAGCAGCGGCTTCGGAAGGAACGGTGGTCACGGCAGTCACCCATCCATTGTGTCAAACTCCCGCGGCCCCTCTGGGACGGCTGCCGGCGCTCCCACCGGAACGTCTGTCGTCACAGGCCTTCCGGGGGCCCACCAGAAGAGATCGCTGCTGAGCGGTGCCACCTCATCTGTCCCGAGGATCGACGCGAGATCACGCATCCGGTCTACGTCCTGGCGCGTGGTCTCTTCCGTCACGAGATGAAACCCCAGGAGACGGTGCGCCGGAACACAGAACAGGACGCCGAGCGGGCCGACCTCGAGCCCGAGAACCTCCATGAGACGCTCCGGGTACGCGAGCCAGGCCGCCTGACGGGGGTGCTCCGACTCGAGGACGACCATCGCTGCGCCGCTGGCCGCCGCGTAGACCGTCGGAGCGCCCAGCCCGGCCTCGAACAGATTGGCGGCCGCCGCTTCCCACGCTGCCTCGGGACCTCCGGCTTTCGAGAGGTGGATGTCGGCAAGGAAAGCGGACGTCTGTCGATGACGGACCGCGAGGAGGAGAGGCAAGCCGCCGACCCGCCGGCTGTAGCTGTAGTCCTCCTGCAGTTGCCCTTCCGAGATCCTGCCGAGGGCCGAGAATCTGGGGAAGAGCTCGGCGCGGAGCTCCCCCCTCCCGAGATGGGGAGGTGCGGCAAGGGCTCCTGAGACTAGCTGGCCGACGATCTCCGCCACGAGTTCCGGCCACTCCTCTTCGTTGACCCGCGCTGCCTCGCGGGCGATGGTCGTGAAGCCGAGCGTGGCTCCCGGCGACCGGAAAGGGCCGCTGGTGATGACGAGGTGACTTCCCCGGTCCCACGCCCTGTAGCCGAGACCTCGAATTGCCTCTGCACAGTGCTGGCGCAAGGCATCCGCGCTGCCACGCGTGAAGCCTGGGAGGAAGCGGTCCGGAGCCTCAGGATCCTGCTCCTGAGCCCGAATTTTCCGCAGTCGTTCTGCTTTCCCCATGGTGCCCCCTGTCCCCGTCTTCTTCCGATGCCCTCGACGCTATCGGCGCAGGGAACCTAGGAGGGCGGGACAAGAGGCGTATGTGGATAACTTTCACGCGTCCTCAGCAATTCGCGCGGACCTGAGACCCTCAAGGATCTCGTTGACGAACTCGACTCCCCGGCGAGGGTCGCCACAGCGCTGGAGGCTACTGCCGCCGACATCGTCGTGGTGGCAATCCCCCTCAAGAACATCGGAGAGGTTCCGGTCGAGGAGCTCGAATCCGAAGAGACGACCACCGCAGAGATGCTCCAGGCCCATCTGCGACCGCCGGCGACGACCCGGAGGCCAAGGCGGAGGTCGCGCGGCTCATCGACGTTTTCGGCTTCGACACTGTCGACGCGAAGCGCTACCGCGACATGTAGTCCTCGACCACGCGCTTTCCAGCCGTCGCGCGACGCCCCGCCCCCGTGGCCTTGACGACGGCGACGGCGACCGCCGTCGTCATCGGAATGGCGAGCACGAGCCCAATGGAGCCGACCAGCGTCCGCACCACTTCCTCGGCCAGCTCGGAGCTCGTGAGCGCCTCGAGCAGGGGGCGGTCGTAGAGCATGACGAGCAGGAGCACGGGAAGGGCGGCGCCGGCGTAGGCGAAGGCGATCGTGTACACGGTGGACGCTATGTGGTCCCGCCCGATGCGCAGCGCGGATGCGAACAGGGTCCGGGCCGGAGTGGCCGGAGCGAGTTCGTACAGCTCCCAGACCGCTGAGGCCTGCGTGATGGTGACGTCGTTGAGGGCGCCCAGGCTAGCGATCACGAGTCCACAGAGGATGATGCCGGAGATCGAAAGCCTGCCGCCCAGATTCACCAGAGACGCCGCGTCGTGCGAACCCACCCCGGTCAGGTTTCCGGCGTCCATGGCCCACGAAGCGAGGAGTGCCGTCACAGCAAGGCCGAAGACCGTGCCGAGGAGCGCCGTGGAGGTCCGCGCGGAGACGCCGTGCGCGAAATACAGGACTCCCATCATGATCACGGTCGAACCCACAAGGGCGAGCAGGAGCGGCGGCTTCCCCTCGGCCAGGCCGGGCAGGATGAAGGTCGCGAGCACCGCATAGGCGCCCACAAGACCGAGCAGCGCCCGAAGACCGCGCCACCGTGCGACGGCCACAACCACCACGGCGTAGAGACCGGCGAGCAGCAGGATCGGCACCGTGCGCACAAAGTCGACAAAGACGTACGACGGCGCCGAACTCCCCTGGGGCTGCACCGCGGTGAGGTTGAGATACCTGATCCTGTCCCCCGCCTTGACCCCGTGCGACAGGACCACATCCGGGTTCATCGCGACGCGGACCTGGCTTCCGCCGGCGTCCGGCTGAGCCACCGCCACAGTGCACTGGGATGTGGGTTGCCCCGGCATGCAGCCCGATTCCGCGATCGACTGCACCGTCCCGGTCTCCATCGTCACGCCCTGGGCGACAGAGTAGGGGTTGGCCAGCTTGAGGTCGCCGCGGTCCCCGGTCGGCCACAGGAGGACCATGGCGACGAGCGTCACCAGCCCGAGCGGGACGAGGATGGCCGCAAGGATCCAGGTGGCCCGTCGGCGCGCCGTCGCGGCAGCGGGTGTGGGCGGAGCGTCCTCGTGTGCGTGCCCAGCTCCCACGGGTCAGTCTCCGAGGATGAGGGTGTCGGGCCCGAGCTGCTGCGCTGCCCCGGTTTCCAGAAGGGGATCGACGGCGGCCCGGAGCGCCTCCATCGAATCGTCCACTTCCAGCACCACGGGATGCTGATACGCGATAAGGGCCAGGAGCCCGCGCACGGCGTCTCGTGCGTCGTCGACGTCGAGATCAGGATCGTGGCCCAGCAGAACCTCGGTGGGCTCGCCGTCGCCGTCGGCCGCGACTGCACCAGCAGCGGGCGAGGCGTAGCTCACGGCGAAGGCCCGCAGCCGCCCCTTCTTGGCGGTGGGCACCCCACTGCCGAAGGCGCTGGCTGCGGGGGCGCGCAGGACCACCGCCCCGTGCGCACCCGAGCTGTCGGAGAGGAAGAGCTGCTGGGCCTTCCCCACACTGAGCGACGCGGGCGGGTCCCAGGCGTGCACCGAGCTGTAATAGCGGCCGACGGCGTCGCTCAGCTCGACCGAGCCCGTCGCCAGATCCTGGACGAGCTGAGAGCTCTGCTGCTCGGTGCCGTCGCCGAACACGGGGAGCTTGAGCGCGCCCGGGCGCACCACGACGTGGCGCGAGCGCTGGAGATGCCCGAAGCCCGACGCACGGGCGAAGGCCTCCCCTGAACTCCCCGCCCTAGCCTTCGTCCGAAGCGGCCGTGCGCCGCCGGGCGCCGTCAGGGCCGCCTCGCGCAGCCGGCGCAGGAGCTCAGTGCCCACTCCCTGACGCCGATGGTCTCGGCCGACCTCGACGTACGCCCAGAGCCGTCGCGGGTGCAGCGCGCTCGTGTAGACGACCCCGGCGGCAATCGGGATCCCCTCATCCACGGCGACGACACAGCGCCGCCAGGTGCCGCCGTCGTCCGCCCCCGTATCAGGGGCGAGCTCGCCGCGGAACTGTTCCGCTGCGGGCCCTTCGGCGTCTCCCCAGACCTGTAGGAGCGTCTGGTCGTCCCCCGTGCGCCAGGCACGGTACGCAAGCTCGGCCACCCGCTGTCCTCTCCGGATCAGTTCTTGGAGAGGCGCTCGAAGAGGTAGCCCTGGACCTTGTCGAGCGAGACCCGCTCCTGCGTCATCGTGTCCCGCTCGCGGATGGTCACAGCGTGGTCCTCGAGGGTGTCGAAGTCGACGGTGATGCAGAACGGGGTGCCGATCTCGTCCTGACGACGGTAGCGGCGGCCGATGGCCCCCGCGTCGTCGAACTCGATGTTCCAGTGTTTGCGCAGCTCGGCGCCGAGATCGCGCGCCTTGGGAGACAGCGCCTCGTTGCGGCTGAGGGGAAGCACCGCGGCCTTGACCGGCGCAAGGCGGGGGTCCAGGCGCAGGACGGTGCGCTTGTCGACGCCGCCCTTCGTGTTCGGCGCCTCGTCCTCGGAGTAGGCGTCCACCAGGAAGGCCATCATCGACCGCGTGAGGCCGAAGGACGGCTCGATCACGTACGGGACGTAGCGCTCATTGGTCGTCTGGTCGAAGTAGCTGAGCTCGTGGCCCGAGGCCTTCGAGTGGCTGCTGAGGTCGAAGTCCGTGCGGTTGGCGACGCCCATGAGCTCGCCCCACTCGTTCCCCTGGAAGCCAAAACGGTACTCGAGATCGATCGTGCCGGCCGAGTAATGGGCCCGCTCGTCCTCCGGGACGTCGAACTTGCGCATGTTGTCCGGATTGATCCCAAGGTCCACGAACCAGTTCCAGCACTCGTCGACCCAGTGCTTGAACCACTCATCGGCCTCGGCCGGGGCCGTGAAGAACTCGATCTCCATCTGCTCGAACTCACGGGTGCGGAAGATGAAGTTGCCCGGCGTGATCTCGTTGCGGAAGGCCTTGCCGATCTGGCCGATGCCGAACGGGGGCTTCTTGCGGGACGTGGTGACCACGTTGTTGAAGTTCACGAAGATTCCCTGCGCCGTCTCGGGACGCATGTAGTGGAGCCCCTCGGCGTTGTCCACCGGCCCGAGGAACGTCTTCATGAGGCCGGAGAACATCTGGGGCTCGGTCCACTTGCCCGTGACGCCGCAGTCGGGGCACGTGATGGACTCCATGCCGTTCTCGGGCTCGCGGCCCTTCTTCGCCTCATACGCCTCGACGAGGTGATCCTGACGGTGGCGCTTGTGGCAGTTGAGGCACTCCACGAGCGGGTCGGTGAACGTCGCGACGTGACCGGACGCTTCCCACACCTGCTTGGGCAGGATGACCGAGGAGTCGAGGCCCACCATGTCCTCACGCGAGCGGACGAAGGTCTGCCACCACTGCTCCTTGATGTTCTCCTTCAGCTCGACGCCGAGGGGCCCGTAGTCCCACGCCGAACGGGAGCCTCCGTAGATCTCACCCGCCTGGAAGACGAATCCGCGGCGCTTTGCCAGGGAGACGATCGCGTCCAGTTGGGATTTGGGTGCCAAGACATGTCCTCCATAGTGATCAGGGCCGCTGGGTGCGGTCCGGTGATGTCCAGAGTCAAGCGTACCGGCGCACCAGCGGTCCCGGCGCATAGAGTGAACGGCATGCACGACGTCGAAATCCGCGAAGGCACCATCAGGCTCGGACAGCTCCTCAAACTCGCCTCGCTCGTGGAGGACGGGGTCGAGGCCACGGAGCTCATCCGCAACGGCCTGGTCAAGGTCAATGGCGACATCGAGGAGCGGCGCGGGCGGCAGTTGACGGCAGGCGACGTGGTCGAGGTCAATGGCGAGCGCGTCCGCCTGATTGCGCGCGGCTAGCGCTGGGCGGGCGCGAGCACCTTGAGATTGAGGAACTCGGCGACGTGCGCCATCTCAGGGACGCTGATGCTGTGGCGGATCCCCTCGTATGCGATCTTCGTGAGGTCCACATGGCCTCGCACCCAGTCCAGCGTGTAGGCGACCTTGTCCGGGGTGATGACCGGATCCGCCTGATCGCGGCCCCAGAACATGGGCACGGTCCCGTCGAGTTCGGCGTCGTGGAAGTAACGCGTCCCGACGCCGGTCGGGTCTCCCGCCGCGGGATCGATCGCGAAGCCTGAAAGGCCCACGACGGCCGCGAAATCCCGCGGGCGCCGACGCAGGAGGGTGGTGGCCATCGCCATTCCCATGGAGAAGCCGAGCAGGGTCACGGACGAATGCTGTCCCTTGATCCCGTCGAGCCACTCCAGCACGTACTCGCTCGCCGCCTTGACCTGGGCAAAGTCGAAATCCTCCGAGGCCATGAGCGGGAACCACTGGTACGCCCCGGGCGCGAGAGTCTGGGGAGCGCGAAGCGAGACAACAGTGAACTCCTCGGGCAGCATGGGCACGAGCCCCATGAGGTCGGCTTCGTTCGCGCCATAGCCGTGCAGGAGAACCATGAGGGGCGTGCCCGAGCGCTCGCCCTCGGGCCGGCTCCACAGGCCCTGGGGCTCGGGGTAGTTCTCGGGATAGCGTGGGGTGGTCTGCGCCTCAGTCATGCACTCCATTGTGGCACATACTTGAAGCATCAACTATCACGTGAAGGCTCTTCGGGCACAGGAACGCCACGATTGGCGTTAACGTCCGATAGAGAGACTCAGGAGCAGTGAGATGACCCAAACGAGCCAACGGGACACGGAACTCGCCGAAGGGGCGGCGCGTCACCCCTGGCATCGCTACGTCGCCCTCGGGGACTCCTTCACGGAAGGGATCGGAGACCCAGACCCCGATTCGCCCGGGGGACATCGCGGCTGGGCGGACCGGCTGGCCGAGGAGCTCTCCCGCACGCAGGACGACTTCGCCTACGCGAACCTGGCCATTCGCGGCAGGCTCCTGCAGCAGATCGTCGACGAACAGCTCGAGCCTGCTCTGGCCCTCGCCCCAGACCTCGTCTCCATCTCCGCCGGCGGCAACGACCTGCTGAGGCCTGGAAGCGATCCGGACGCCCTGGCCGTCAAGCTGGACACCGCCGTCGGGCAGCTTGCCGACTCGGGGGCCACGGTGCTGCTCTTCAACGGCCCCGACATCGGCTCAACCCCAGTCCTCGCGGCCATCCGCGGGAAGGTCGCGATCTACAACGAGAACCTCCGCACCGTCGCCGCCCGGCACGACGCGATCATCGCCGACATGTGGAGCCTCCGGCAGCTCTCCGATCCCCGGATGTGGGCGAGCGACCGGCTGCACTTCTCCCCCTTGGGCCACCACACCATCGCGATCATGGCGCTCGAGGCCCTCAACGTGGCGCACGACCTCTCCCCGATGGAACCGGCGGCCGCGCCCGGCCGTTCGTGGCGCACCGCCCGCGCCGAAGACCTCGTGTGGGCGCGGGAGTACTTCGTGCCCTGGGTCATTCGCCGAATCCGCCACAAGTCGAGCGGGGACGGCCTGTCCGCAAAGCGTCCGACGGCGGAGCCCGTGTTCGGCGCGGGCGTCCCCTTGGGCTCGGGAGACGCCGTGGCGGCGTCCGATGCCGAGCTTCGGCAAGGGCTTGAGTAGGAGGCGTCATGAGCTGGTTCTTCTTCGTGGTCATCTTCGCGTGGGTGGTGCCGATCATCCTGCGCCGGATGAGCCAGGATTCGCGCCGGCGGACCCCGCCGCGCGACCGCGGCTACAACCGGTACGGCGGCTACCCAGGCAACCCCTATCCCCGTGGGTTCCCTCCCCCGCCGCCACCGAGGGAGCAGACGGGCCAGAACCAGGGCCAGCAGATACCTCCGCCTGCGGGCGGTGGATGGTGGCAGCAGCCCATTCCACCCGGGACGTTCCCGGGCCAGCAGGAGCCTGTCCCGCAGAAGCGCGCCGGTCAAGCGGAACCCCAGGCGGCGCCGTCGCCCGTTCCTCCTCCGGTTCCCACGAGCGAACCGCAGGGCTACCGCGCGCGCAAGCTCGCAGAACTCGATCAGCAGTTCACGGACCAGAAGATCTCGCTCGAAGAGTACATGAAGGCCCGGAATGAGGTCATGCGCGGCTGACGCGCCGCAGCATGAGCGCTTGGACCGGGCAGAGCTCGACGGCGTCCTGCGCGGCCTCCGCGAGGCCTTCCGGCACGCGGACGTCACGGCTGCCGTGGACGCTCGATGCGCTCCGGGACATGGGGTAGCCCCAGTCGTCGCGGACCAACAGCTCGGGCAGGAGCTCGGTGCACAGGCCGCGTCCGTCGCACTGCGCGAAGTCGATGTGGAGCTCGAGCTGCGTTCTGGTCTTCGTCACCCCAGGCCTCCTCGATAGCCCGTCCCGGGTTCGTGCGGAGCTCGCTTGGCCGTGCAGGCGCCGGACAGGTGGGCTTGGACCTCGTGCCGGAAGATCCGCAGCGAGCTCCGCACGAACCCGGCTGTCCCGTCTGGATGGTGGCAGGCCCCCCGGCCCGTCACCACTCCGGCAAGCCGCTCAGCCTCGGCAGCGAGCCACGGCGTCCGCTCGCCTCCGGCGATGCGCTCCAGAATACCGGCCATGGCAGGAAGGCCGAACATGCAGGGCCCGCATTGTCGGGCCGAGGATTGCGCGAGGTAGCGCGCGACCGCAGCTGCGACCTCGAGACCGCAGCGCCCGCGTCCCAAGGCCATGAGCACCCCTGCTCCGGGCTTTGCTCCGAACTGCGCGAGCGCGCGGGCCGTCAGCGGCAGGTCGAAGCCATCAACCGGGACCCAGGCCCCGAAGAAGCCGCCGACGAGCACCGCGTCGATCCCGTGGGGATCGGCGCCGCCCGCGATGAGCAGGTCCCGGATCGTCGTGCCGCCGGCCGCCTCGAACACGGACTCGGCGGGAACGTCGCCCGCGAGGCTGAAGAGGCGGGTGCCGGGATCGTCCTTTGCGCCGGCGCTGCGGAACCACGGGGCGCCGTAGCGGGCCACGAGAGCGAGCTGGGAGAGGGTCTCGACGTTGTGGAGGAGGGTGGGGCGCCCGTGGTAGCCCGATACGCTGAGCGGCAGCGGCTTGTCGCGCGGCACGGCAACCCCGGTTTCGAGGGCGTTGACGACGGCGGATGCCTCGCCTGAGATGAAGGCCTCGTCAGCCTCGACCAGCCGCACCCTCGAAGCGTCGCGGCGTTCGCCGAGTGCCGTGGCGACGCTTGGCAGCGATTCCGCCGTCGTATACACGAAGACTTCCGAGGCCGCGGTCGCCTCGGCCACGGTGAGCAGTCCGTCGAGGACGAGGTGCGGGGCATGCCTGAGCAATGCTGCGTCCTTCCGGCTGAGGGGCTCGCCCTCGGCTCCGTTGGCGATGAGGACGGGGTAGGTGCCGCGGAGGGCAGCAAGTTTGCGGTAGGCGGGGAAGCCCGCGCCGCCTCGCCCCGTCAGACCAGACGCTTCCAGTTCGGCGAGGAGCGGCTCGCGGTGCCACCCGGTCGGCCGTGGGCCGAAGGTCTCCTCGTGCGCCTCGAGGCTAGGGGTGGCCGCGGCGAAGAGCCGTCCTGTCCCGAGCCTCGGCGGGTCCACGGTCATCTCCGTCATCGCTCCCCCCTCAGCCGCGGATCTCCGACGCGGCCGCTCCCAGCGTGACGTGCTCGCGCGGCCGCGGTCTCCGCGAAGCCCGCGCTCGCGCGCCAGGCGATCGCGGAGACAACGGTTCCCGCACAGGTCCACGCGAAGAGCTGGAACCACAGGTCCCCGGCGTTGGTGCCCGATCCGAGCGCATGGGCGAACGCGAGCGGCCACATCGCATAGGCGGCCCAGTGGATGGCGCGGAAGACTCGGTCGCCGATGCGTCGGCGCAGGAGCCCCGTCACCACAAGCGCGATCACCAGATCGAGCGCAACCGTTCCGAGCCCGACCCAGAAGGGATTCCAGCCGGCGATGAATGGAACGAGGGCGTCAGGGGGCGAGAGCTTTGCGTGCGGATCCAGCATGAGCGTTCCGACATGGAGCACCAGGAAGGTGAGCGCGATGAGCGACGTGCTGCGGTGCAGGAGTGCGACCGAGAACCGCGGGAGTGCCCCGAGGGGTCGGCCCGAACGGCTCACCACTCCCAGAACGACCACGAGGGTGAACAACAGGAGCGACACGATGCCGCTCGCACGCCCGAAGGCCCACATGATCTCGTTCATGGCTGCAGCTCCTTGGCAGGCCACCCGCTGAGCTCCAGGACCCGTCCGTCCTCGCGGACAAGCCGCGCCGGGTAGCCGAGATTGCGCAGCCAGGGAATCGCGCGCTCTCCACGGACGACGGCGGCCGTGCTCGCCACATTCGCGCTCACGCAGTCCGGCGCGGCGACGGAGACGCTGCGCCAAACCGGGGCGGCGGGGAGCGAGGTGCGAGGGTCGAGGATGTGATGTCGTTCGAACGAGCCCGAGCGCCAGCGGCGCTTCTGAGTGCTCGACGTCGCCATCGCCCATCCGCCCGAGAGCTGCACCTGGGTCGACGGGTCGTGGGGAAGATCCTGCACGAAGACTTCCCAAGGGTCAGGCCCAGCGGTCGCGAGGTCGCCGCCCAGAGAGACGAGGACCGACGTTGCGAAGCGCTCCTGGACCTCTCGCGCGGCCTGATCGGCTGCAGCGGCCTTCGCTGTGGCGCCGAGGTCCAAGGCGACGCCCGCGGGAATCGTCAGCACGCCGTCGTCGTCCACGCGCACTCCGCGCCAGCTCTCCGCCGGCAGGACGCGCTCGCTCACGGGGAGCGCGCTCCCGACCGCGGGTCCGTAGCCGAGTTCGGCGAGCTCGGCTCCAAGGGTAGGAACGACGTCGCCTTCACTGCGCTCCGCTGCCGCGAGCGCGGTCCGGACGAGCGCGGCCAAGAGCGGACTGGCCTTCCCGCCGCCGCGGCGCTGGAGCGCGTTGAGCTCCGAGTCGGGGCGGAAGCGGCTGCACGCCTCGTCAACGCTGCGGAGGAACGACTGGACGTGACCGAGGGCCGGTTCTACCGCCGCTTCGGCGGAGACCGCTAGGCGGCAGGAGCAGGTGAAGGCCTCGAAATCGACGGCTACTGCCATCTCATGAGCCCGAAGAATGGCCGAACGCGCCTCCGCCTCGGGACGACTGGAGACCCTGGTGCGACGGCTGATACTGCTGGGTGCCGCTGGAGTCGGACGAGGTGCTCCCGCCGGAGCTGCCCGAGGTGTCCGACACGTTCTGGATGGCCGACGGCGCGTAGACCGCTGCGGCGATGGCGGCGGCCCCCAGGACACTGGAGGCCCCGATCGCCACAGCGGCCACGCGCGCCCGACGACGCCCTGTCTCACGAATGTTCTGGCTCATCTCGGCCTCCTCTCTGGTGTACTACCCAGAATGGACCCTTCGCTTGTGCCTTCAAGGAGCGGAACCTGTGGAATCGCTGTGTGCGGGGCACAAGCGGTGCCGAGCCAGGGTCAGAGCGTGAAAACCTTCCGCCTCAGCTCCGGGCCGAGTTGGCCGATCTCGGTGAGGAAGCCGTCGTGCCCGATCTTCGCGTCAATGGTGTGGACAGGCACCTCTCCCGGCAGCGCGCGCGCGAGCTCTTCGCTCTGATCGGGGAAGTAGAGCCGGTCCGAGTTCACGGCCGCGAGGAAGAACTCTGCCTTGGCGGAAGCCAGCGCGCGCTGCACCCCGCCGCGCCCCCGGCCCACATCGTGGCTCATCAGCGCCTCCGTGAGGATCACGTAGCTGTTCGCGTCGAAGCGCTGCACGAGCTTGTCCGCCTGATGGTCCAGATAGCTCTCGACCTGATACCTGCCGCGGGACGCCGCCCCGGCCGGAGCCTCGAGCGGATTCTCGGCGCCTTGGCCCCGCCGGCCGAAGCGGAAGCTGAACTCCGGTTCGGACCGGTAGCTGATGTGGGCGATGCGGCGGGCCAGGCCCAGCCCCGCCACGGGGGCTGGCCCGCCGTAGTAGTCGCCGTCGCGGAAATGCGGGTCCTGACGGATGGCCAGCAGCTGGGCCTGGGCGAGCGCGATCTGCTCCGCCGTGCTGTACGCCCCGATGGCGACCACGACGCAGTGCCGCACCCGATCCGGGTAGGTCGCGCCCCACTCGAGGGCGCGCGCGCCGCCCATGGAACCGCCCAGGACGGCGTGCCACCGACGGATCCCCAGCCGATCCGCCAGACGCGCCTCGGCCCGCACGGAGTCGCGGATCGTCACGAAGGGGAAGCG
Source organism: Sinomonas sp. (assembly GCF_051955515.1). Classification (GTDB taxonomy): domain Bacteria; phylum Actinomycetota; class Actinomycetes; order Actinomycetales; family Micrococcaceae; genus Sinomonas. The sequence goes on along the minus strand of NZ_JBQCGQ010000281.1, from coordinate 14,585 downwards.
GGAGCCCCAGGCACGGCCGTCCGGATCAGACGAGCTGGGCCCGGTGCTGCCGTAGCAGCCGCCGAGCATGTTCGCCGCGACCACGAAGAACCGGTTCGTGTCCACCGGCTTCCCGGGGCCCACGAGCGCGTCCCACCAGCCCGGCTCCAGCCCGTGCCCCTGCGCCACGTGGGTGTCGCCCGTGAGAGCGTGCTGGATGAGCACGGCGTTGGACGCGTCGGCGTTGAGGCTTCCCCAGGTCTCGTAGGCGAGCTCTACCTCAGGGAGGGCCCCGCCTGCCTCAAGCTGGAGGGCGCCGATCTGGACGGCACGGACGACGCCGTCGCGGTGGACGGGAGTGTCAGTGCCCGGGGCTGCGGGAACCGCAGTTGCTGCGAGCGGATCAGCCACTGTCATGCGACGGGCTCGGGGACGGCAGCTTCGGCGCTCGCAGTGCCGGAGGCTGCCACGGCTGCGAAGCCGGCCTCGAGGTCGGCGAGGATGTCGTCGACGTTCTCGATCCCGACGGCCAGGCGGACGAGCCCGGGCGTGACGCCAGCCGCCCGCTGCTGCTCCTCGGAGAGCTGGGCGTGCGTGGTGGACGCCGGGTGGATCACGAGCGAGCGGACGTCACCGATGTTGGCCACGTGGGAATGCAGAGTCAGGGCGTCGACGAACCGCTTGCCGGCGTCGGCCGGGGACAGGCCAGCTGACCCCGCGAGCTCGAACGAGACAATGGCACCCGTTCCCCGCGGCGCGTACTTCTGGCCCAGGGCGTACCACTGGCTCGACGGGAGGCCGGCGTATGCGACGGTTTCCACGTCCTCCCGCGCTTCGAGCCACTGCGCGACCTTGAGGGCGTTCTCCACGTGCCGCTCGACCCGGAGGCTCAGCGTCTCGAGGCCTTGGGCGATGAGGAAGGCGTTGAACGGGGAGACTGCGGACCCGAGGTCGCGCAGGAGCTGGACGCGCGCCTTGAGGACGTAGGCAAGGTTCGCGCCGAGGATCCCGTTGACGCCGAGATCGCGGGCGAACACGAGCCCGTTGTAAGTCTCGTCCGGCGTGTTGAAGCCAGGGAACCTGGAGGGATCCTGCGCGTAGTCGAAGGTGCCGCCGTCCACGATGACCCCTGCGATCGCAGCGCCGTGCCCGCCGAGGTACTTGGTCGCGGAGTGCACCACCACATCTGCCCCGTGCTCGAGCGGGCGCAGGAGGTAGGGAGTCGCCACGGTGTTGTCCACGATGAACGGGACCCCGGCCTCGTGGGCGATCGCCGCGACGGCCTCGAGATCCAAGATGTTCTGGCGCGGGTTGGAGATCGACTCCGCGAAGAACGCCTTCGTGGTGGGCCGCACCGCCGCCTTCCACTCCTCGAGGTTGTCCGGGTCGACCACGAACGTGGTCTCGATGCCGAACTTCTTGAGCGTGTGCTTGAGCAGGTTGTACGTTCCGCCGTAGAGGCTCGCGCTGGCCACGATGTGGTCGCCGGCCTCCGCCACGGTGAGGATCGAATACGTCGTGGCCGCTTGGCCCGAGGCGAGCAGGAGGGCCGCGGCGCCGCCTTCGAGGCTCGCGATGCGCTGCTCGACGGCATCCTGAGTGGGATTGCCGATGCGCGTGTAGATGGGCGCAAGCTCCGCGAGGGCGAAGCGGTTGGCCGCGCTCTCAGCGCTCGGGAAGACGAACGAGGTGGTCTGGTAGATCGGCAGGGCCCGCGCTCCGGTCTCGGAATCGGGGGTCTGACCAACGTGGATCTGGCGGGTCTCGAACGACCACTGGGGGTTGCCGGACATAGCAATCTCCTTTGCGCTGCACTTGACCGGCGACTCTCGCCGGACCAGGTCCTCACCCGGGGCACCCCGCCGCAGCGGGAGGGTTGCCGGCCAGCAAACCGGGGTTTGACGCTGGCGCTCATGACCTGATGCGAGTGTAAGAGGCCGAAGTTTGACGCCGACAAGTGTGTGACCGTCTGTGAAGAACGGGCTCAGCCCTCGAAGAGCCGGCGGCGGTGCTTGAGCTCCTTGACCCACGCGCGGGTGACTGCAGCGGAAAAAGGCGAGGCGCCGCCGTCGTCCGCTTCGAGCGCCGCCACGAGCGGACCCGCGGCTTTGAGCGCGAGGTCGACGACGGCGGTCGCGGCGCGTGGCGGAAGGCCCAGCTCGGCGGCCCAGGCCAGGAAGTGCCGGCGTGAGATCCCAGTCCGCTTGCCGCCAAGCGGGAGTGCCAAGGATCTGTCGCCGTATGGGACGGTGGACGGGATGTCGTAGACGGGCGCGACGCTCCACTCCCCCGGGGCCGTGAGGCCCTGCACCACCGAGACGTTCTTCGCGTGCAGGTCGCCGTTGCCCACAAGCCACGCGAACGCGCCTTGGAGCGCGAGGTTCCGCAGCGCAGGCAGTCTCGCGGCGCAGTGCGCGGCCAGCGCGTGGCACAGCTCCTCGTAGCTGACGTTGTACTTGTCCGCGGGGTAGAGCCCCAGAAGCTGGGAGCCGTCCTCGACCGCGAGCCGGCCGGTGCCGCCGTTCGGCTTGACTGGGCGGTCGAAGCGTTCCACGAGGAGGCCGGGGCGCCCTGCGACGTCCCGCACGAGCTCGACCCTGCTGAGCGGCAGTCTCAGCCTGGCGGCGTAGCGGTAGATGAGGAACTCGTTCTCGACCACGTGAGGGAACTCGGGCGCGTTGAGCTTGAGGATGTACCGGCGCTCGTCCTGGACCGCGGGGAGGGAGATCATGCCCGCGCTGACCTTGTCCTGGACGCCCGGAAGCGCCTTCGGGTCCACGAGCGCCGGATCGTCCACGAGGGCCGCGAAATCCGGGGGGCGCCGGGCGTCGAACTCGACGGCGTGCTCGGCGTCCCTCGCCTCGGCCTCAAGCGGCTCGGCATGCGGCACGATCTGGACGTCCCCCACCGGATCCGCCCCTGCCGCCATAAGGAGGCCCAACTCGTCGTCGGCGCTCGTCTTGACGGCGCGACGCAGCGACGCGAGCCGTCGGCCCTCGGGCAGGAGCCCCGTGAAGAACGGCGGGACGGCTCCCGCTGGCGTGTCGATGGGGCGAGGGCTGAGCGGGAGGGTCACAGCAACTGCTTCGCCGCGGGCGGAGAGATAGGCGGGGAGATAGGAGAATCGCGTCCCTCCCTCGATGCGCTCGAGCCGCGCCGCGAGGACGCCGCCCTTGTACACGTCGGCGAACCGATGCCGGGTCATGGCATGGCCTTGTGGCTCATCTTCTGGCTCGGCACCGCGTCGAGGGCCAGCCCGAGAGCATCGAGGACCGCGGCCAGCGCATCGAGCCTGACGCTGGGCTTGCTCTGCTCGACGAAGCGCACGAAACGCTCGGAGACACCCGCGAGATCGGCGACGTCCTGCTGGGTCAGCTCGAGCGCGCGACGGCGGTCGCGGACTGCCGCCGCGATCCTCGCCATGGTGTCGCCCACCACTTCGCCTCCTACCGGAACGATCGTGCCGGTGACGCTCCTTCAGCCCCTCGTGAAGTGAGGCGGGTCACAAGCGATCTCGGAAATCGGAACGATCATACCGTTCCAGCGGCCTCTCAGCGGTTCTTAGAACCGTCTTAGATCCGGCAGGGCAGGATAGATGCATGACCTCTTCGGACTTCGCCGCGCGCAGCGCACCTCCCGCGCGGCCTCCGCGCAGCCGTTTGGCCACTCTGCCCACCCTCCGTCACTGGATCATCACCCCGGTGGCGATGAGCGTCGTCGTCCTGGTCCTCGGATTCGTCGCCTCGACCTCGGCCATCACCGGCAGCGAGCTGGCCATCAACCAGACAATGAGCACCCAGCACGTCGGGTGGCTCAACACCATCTCACTTGCGGTCGAGAAGATCCTTGGACCCTCGGGCGCGATCGTCATCCTGCTCGTGCTCATCGCAATCCTGTGGTTCGTCCGCCGGACCCCCATCGACGCGCTGGCCGTCGCCTCGATCAGCGCCTTCGGGTGGATCTACAGCCTCATCTTCAAGTACGCCGTGCATCGTCACCGCCCGGATCCGACATTGCTGGCCAACCCGCTCTCCCCCGATATGGACCCCAACAGCTTCCCGAGCGGACACGTCTGCTTCGCGGTCTCCCTGACGATCGCGCTCTATTTCCTGTTCCGCGAAAAGCGCTGGGGCATCTGGGTCCTCGTCGTCGGCATGATCGTCTCGGGCCTCGTGGCGGTCTCGCGCGTGTACGTGGGCGTTCACTACCCGATCGACGTCATCGCCTCCTTCCCCGCCTCGATCGCCGGAATCATCCTCTGGTGCGGCCTCTGGAACCGCTTCGCGCCACCGATCCTCGCCCGCGTGCCCTTCGTGACGCGCCTCGAGTACCGCTGACCGGAAGGACCACCATGCTCGACCCCACCTCACTTCTCGTCGACGCCGGACCTTGGGTCCTCGGCGTCGTGGGACTCATCGTCTTCATCGAATCTGGGCTCCTGTTCCCGTCCTTCCCGGCGACTCTCTGCTGTTCACGGTCGGCCTCCTGCACGTGCAGCTCGGCCTGTCCCTGCCGGTCCTTATCCTTGTGGTGATGGTGGCCGCCATTGCCGGCGACCAGGCAGGCTACATGATCGGCAAGGCGGTCGGACGGAAGTGGTTCCGGGAGGACGCACGGATCCTCAAGCTGAGCCATCTGGAGAGCGCGGAGGGGTTCTTCACCCGCTACGGCGGCCGCGCCCTGGTCCTCGCCCGCTTCGTGCCGATCGTGCGCACCTACACCCCGCTGGTCGCGGGCGCAGCGCGGTACCCGTACCGGAAGTTCCTCGCCTGGAACGTGCTCGGCGCTGTCTCGTGGGCGGTCTCGGTCACGCTCTTGGGCGTGTGGCTGGGACACGTCGAGTTCATCGCGAAGAACATCGACGTGCTGTCGGTGGTGATCGTCCTCGCCTCGGTGGTGCCCATCGGCATCGAGATGCTGCGGCAGCGCGGCAAGGCCAAGGAGACGCAGGCAACTTCCCCCAATGCCTCTGCCAAGGCCGAGCCGGAGCTGGAGCCGGCCGCGGACTGACGTGCAGACTGGCCATCGTGACTCCCCGGCCTATTGTGACCCCCCGGCCCCGCGTGCTTCTCGTCGAAGACGACCGTCAACTCGGCCCCCTCGTCGCCGAGCTCCTCGGCACGGACTTCGATGTGACGCTTGCCCCTGACGGCCGCGAAGGGCTGCGGCTCGCTATGGAACGAGCGTGGGAGGCGATGGTTGTGGATCGCGGCCTTCCCCACGTGGACGGGGTGGAGCTCGTCAAGGCCCTCCGGGCCAGGGGCATCGCCACCCCCGTGCTCATGCTCACGGCCCTCGGCACCGTTCCGGACAAAGTCGAAGGCCTCGACTCCGGGGCGGACGACTATCTGGTCAAGCCCTTCGATGCCGACGAGCTCGCGGCCCGCCTCCGTGCCATGACGCGGACCTACGAGACGCCCCGGACCGTCCCGCTGCGGATCGGCTCGTGGGAACTCGACCCGGCTGCGCGAATGCTCTCGTCTCCGTACGGCCATCGCGTGGAGCTCTCGGCCACGGAGGCAGCGCTCCTGACCGCGCTCGCCCGCGAACCTGACCGCGTCCATTCGCGCACCGAACTGCTCGACGTCGCGTTCGAGGCCGGCGACACTCCCGGCGCAGTCGACACGTATGTCCACTACCTGCGGAAGAAGACGGATCGCTCAGTGATCAGGACCGTTCACGGACTCGGCTATCAACTCGGGACCCTCGAATGAAACTCCCGCTCGGAAACCGCCTCGTGAGGCCGCCGAAGAACTCAGACGAGGCAGCCGTCCGCCGCGCCGCATTCCGCGTAGGGCTGCAGATCGCGGGAGCGGTCGCCGTCGTCGTCATCCTCCTGCTCGGGGCAGCCGGCGTGTTCCTCTGGGTGAAGACCCAGCCGGCCGAAGTGCTCGCGCACCTCAACCGGGCCGAGCCGCAGGTGGTTCTCGACGCGGTCGACGTCCTGGGCGTCCTCGTGGTCGGCGGGATTGCCGGGATCGTCCTGGGCGGAGTGGTCGGACTGTTGAGCGCCCGGCGGGCGGTGCGACCGCTCGGCGAGGCCCTCGCCCTCCAGCGGAGGTTCGTCCAAGATGCCAGTCACGAGCTCCGCACGCCGCTCGCAGTCCTTGACACCCGTATCCAGCTCGCCCAGAAGCGCTTGGCCTCCGACGGCGAGGCTGCAGCGATCCTTGCCGAGCTTCGCAGCGATTCCGCCGCTCTGGCCACGGTGATCGAGGATCTGCTGCGCGGAATCGCCGGATCGGGACCCGATGCCGCCGCGTCGCCCACAGACCTCGCCGGGCTCGCCCAGGACGTCGTGGACGATCTGGCCGTCCTCGCGCGAGAGCGGGCGATCGCCCTTACGGCGGACGTCCCCGCCGAGCCGATCCTGGTCGGGGTCGCCCCGGCAGCGCTCCGGCGCGTCGTCGTCGCCCTGACCGACAACGCCATCAAGTACACCCCCGCAGGCGGCCGCATCTCGGTTGGAGTCGGCGCGCGCTCGGCTGGGGGTCGCGGAACCGCCGTCCTCACCGTGACCGACACGGGGCACGGCATCGCCGGACCGGCCCCGGAGCGGGTGTTCGAACGCTATTCGCGGGGTAGCGCGGCTCCTCGATTGGACGCTCGGAGGAGCTACGGCATCGGGCTGGCCCTCGTCCGGGAGATCGCCGTCCGCAACGGCGGAACCGTCCGCATCGTGGAGACGGGGGCGAGCGGAACAACGATGGAAGTGACGCTCCCGCTTGCCTCCGCCAAGTAAGGCAAGCCTAAGCTGAGAGGCCAGTCACAAAGTGCCAAGATGACTGCATGCGTATGGACCATGTTTCTTATGCCTGCGAGCCCGACGGCCTGGCGGCCACAACGGAGAGGATCGCCAGCGCGCTCGGAGTCGAGGCGGTCAAGGGCGGGGTCCACCCTCGGTTCGGCACCCGCAATATGATCATCCCGCTCACCGGGCACCACTACCTCGAGGTCGTCGAAGTCCTCGACCACCCGGCGTCGGACAAGGCCCCCTTCGGCCAGGCCGTTCGCGCCCGGTCTGCGTCCGGTGGCGGATGGATGGGCTGGTGCGTCGAGGTGGACGACCTCGTTCCGTTCGAAGAGCGCCTCGGCCGCAAGGCCGTTCCCGGCAATCGAAAGTTCCCCGACGGGCGCGAGCTCGTGTGGAAGCAGATCGGCATCCTCGGTCTCATCGCCGATCCGCAGGTGCCATACATGCTCAAGTGGGAGGGCGATCCGGGCCTGCACCCGTCGAACGCCTACCCCGGGACTGTCTCCGTCACGAAGCTCACGATCGCCGGTTCTGCCGAGCGCGTGACCGAGTGGCTCGGCGAGCCGGTCGAGAAGCCGCTCGAGGACGTCGAGGTCGAGTGGGTCTCGCCGAAGGGCACGCCCGGCATCATGTCGGTCACGTTCGACACGGGAAGCGGTTTCGTCACGATCTGATCTGGCCACGCGTTGCGTGAGATCTGGCCACGGGTCACATGAGATCTGGCCACGGGTCCTAAGGGACGCGTGGCCAGATCTCTTTCGTTGCGTGGCCACTTTTCACCCAAGGCCGATCGCCTTCCCCACAAGACTGAAGCCCACGAACGCGACGACGTCCAAGAGCGCGTGCGCGATCACGAGCGGCATGACCCGACCCCAGCGACGGTAGACCCAGCAGAAGATCAAGCCCATGATCGCGTTCCCCACGAACGGGCCGATTCCCTGGTACAGGTGATAGCTGCCCCTCAGGATCGCGCTCGTGGCAACTGCCGCCGTCGTGCTCCACCCCAGGCGCCGCAGCCAGCCGAGGAGGAAGCCGACGACGATCGTCTCCTCGAGCAGCGCGTGCCGGATGGCCGAGAGGATGAGCACTGGCACGGTCCACCAATACTGGTCGAGGCCGCTGGGAATGATCGAGGTCGTGATGCCGAGCGTGCGGCCAAGCCAGTACAGGCCCAGGGAGGGAATGCCGATCGCGAGGAACAGGCCGACGCCGAGGAGCCCATCCCGGCCCGGCCTGCGCAGATCAAGGCCGAGACGCCGGAACGGACGCGTCCACGATCCCCTTCCAACCGCCTCCCACACGAAATACAGCGCGAGGGCCACTGGCACGAGCGAGAACACGATGTCCAGCAGCTGATAGACCAGATCGAAGTACTCCCGCTGGCTGAGCGAGCGGTTGAGGGTCGATGTTCCCTGTGAGAGCGGGGCTTGGGTCGCCTTGTCGAGCAGCTGCACCACCGAGTACACCGCCGACTGGCCGAGGGACAGGCCCAGGACGATGAGGAGCTGCGCTCGCCAGCGCGTGCGGGAGCCGGAACGGACGACGGCGGGTGCATCGGGCATGCATCAATCCTGCCCTAATCCAGCACTAGCGCAGCCTCTCCCCCACCCTCCACACCGCGTGGGTGAGCGGCATCCCCGGGCGATACGCGAGGTGGGTGGCCGAGGGCGCGTCGAGGAGCTGGAGGTCGGCGCGGTGCCCGACGGCGATCGAGCCCACCGCCCTCTGCCCGTCGTCGTCGCGTCCGACGTGCCTGCGCAGGGCAAGGGCGCCGCCGAACGTGGCCGCGCGCACGGCCTCTTGGACACTCAGCCCCATCTGCAGCACGGCCGCGGTGACGCAGAACGCGATCGAGCTCGTGTAGCTCGTGCCCGGGTTGCAGTTCGAGGCAATCGCGAGCTGGACCCCGGCGCCCAGGAGCCGGCGCGCGGGGGCGAGCGGAGCCCGCGTCGAGAGGTCGCACGCGGGAAGGACCGTCGCCACCGTTCCCGCCCCGTCCAAGGACGAGGAGCCACCCCACCCGGCCCAGGTCTCGGCGAGTGCATCGACGTCGGCGTCGTCGAGGAAGTTCACGTGGTCCACGCTCGCCGCTCCCACCTCGGCCGCGAGGCGCACGCCCGCGCCAGGGCCAAGCTGGTTCCCGTGCACGCGGAGCCCGAGGCCTGCGTCACGGCATGCACGCAGCACCCGGCGCGACTGGTCCTCGGTGAACGCTCCGCGCTCGCAGAACACGTCGGCCCATCGCACGAACGGCCGCACGGCCTCGAGCATCTCCCCGCAGACGAGTTCCGTGTACTCCTCGGGGTCCGCGCCCGCCGGCACAAGGTGGGCCCCCAGATACGTCACTTCGTCCACGGCTTCCGCCGCGAGTTCGGCGCTGCGGCGCTCGTTCGCAACGTCGAGCCCATAGCCCGTCTTCGTCTCCAGATACGTGGTCCCGCCCGCGACCGCCTCGGCCACCCGCGAGGCGAGCAGGCTCCTGAGCTCGCGGTCGGACGCGGCGCGGGTCGCCGTCGTCGTCACCCCGATGCCGCCCGCGGCATAAGCCTGCCCGGCCATCCTGGCCTCGAACTCCTCGGTCCGATCGCCGGCGAACACGAGGTGGCTGTGGGAGTCGACCCAACCGGGCAGCGCAGCGCGGCCCTCGGCGTCGTAGCGCTCGTCTGCGGCAGGAGCGGACGACGACGGACCCACCCAGGCAATCCGCTCGCCGTCGAGCACGACGGCGGCATCACGGAGGACGCTCGCGGCAATCGCCTCGTCGCTCCCGTCCCCCCAATCCTGGGTGGAGAGCTCGCCGATGTTGTCGATGAGGAGGGTCATGAACCCATCCTCTAGCGGCGCACCGACAGCCGATGCGGATCCAGCGCGCGCTCCGTCTCGGATACCGGATGCGCCCCGCTCCTGAGCGCATCGGCGCCCGCCAGCAGCTGTCCGGCGGCGTCCTCGGCGAGCGCGAACGACGTCTGGAAGCCGTAGCCGCCCTGCCCCGCGAGCCAGAAGAACCCCGGGGCCTCTGGATCGAAGCCGAGGACCGGGAGTCCGTCCGCGGGCGAGGTCCGAAGGCCCGTCCAGGCGCGGACGATTCCTGTGACCGGGAGGTCGGCGACCGCTCGGATGAGCTCGAGGGTGCGCTCGATGTGGCCGGGACGGGGGATCGCGTCCTCGGCTCGGCTCGGTTCGCTCTCGGAGGGCGAGACAAGGGCGCCGGCCGCGTCCGGCCGGAAGTACCAGGTGTCGTCCGCTGCGGCCACCATGGGCGTGTCCGGGCTCAGGGGTTCGGCGAGGGAGACAAGTGCCGCGGTCCGGCGGAACGGCTGGAGGCCCAGCCGTTCGACCCCGAACAGGATCGCGACGTCGTCCGCCCACGCCCCGGCAGCGTTGACCACGTTTCTCGCATGGAAGCCCTCCGCCCCCGCGCCCACGAGCCAGCCCTCTCCGACGCGCTGGGCCGTGTGGACGGGGCTGCCCACGTGGATCCTCACGCCCGCCGCCCGAGCCCTCGCCTCGAGATGAGCCAGAAGGGCCGGAGCGTCGGTGCGCCAGGAATCGTGGTCGAGCGCCGCCGCCTCGAAGGCCCCCTCCCTCAGGACAGGGGCAACCTTCCGGGCCTCCTCGGGCGAGAGCGCATCCATCCCGGCGTGCGCCTCCGCCGCGACCTCGGCCCTGGTGCCCACGAGCATGAAGCGGCTGGGCCACGCGAGCCGCCGTCCGTCGTCGTCCGCCGCGTCGGCGAGCCGGGTGAGGGTCCGGCGAGTGAGCTCTCGCACCGGAGCGGGCCCATAGCTCGGGATGAGCTGCTGGGCCGAGCGCGCAGACGTGTGGTAGGCGAGGCTGGGCTCCGCCTCGACCAGGGCGACCCTGCAGGCGCCGGCAAGCTCGGCGGCCAAGGAAAGCCCGGCAATGCCGCCGCCGACAATGAGGACATCAACGTCGTTGGTGCTGTCCATGGTGACCATGGGCCCACCCTACCTGTGAGCGTCGGAGGAGCCGACGGCGTCGCGGGCCGCGGCGAAGGCAGTCACCGCTGTCTCGATGTCCTCGGGAGTGTGCGCCGCGGAGAGCTGGACCCGGATGCGCGCCTTGCCCTTGGGCACGACGGGATACGAGAACGCCGTGACGTACACGCCGTGGGCGAGCATCTCTGCGGCGATACGGCCGGCGAGGACCGCATCGCCGAACATCACCGGGACGATCGCATGCTCCCCGGGGAGGAGTTCGAAGCCCTCCTCGGCCATCCGACGGCGGAACTGCGCCGCGTTCTCGAAGAGCCGCGCGCGCAGCTCGCCCGATTCGGCCACGAGGTCCAGCGCGCGCAGGGTGGCCGCGACGATCATCGGCGCCACCGAGTTCGAGAACAGGTACGGGCGGGCCTTCTGGCGCAGGGTCGCGACCATCTCGGCCCGGCCCGAGACATACCCGCCCGAGGCACCGCCGAGGGCCTTGCCGAATGTGCCCGTGTAGATGTCCACCCGGTCGGAGACCCCGGCGTGCTCGGGAGTGCCCGCGCCGGTGGCCCCCATGAACCCGACCGCGTGCGAATCGTCCACCATGACCATCGCCCCATACCGCTCGGCCAGATCGCAGATCTCCCGCAGGGGCGCGAGATAGCCGTCCATCGAGAAGACGCCGTCTGTGACAATGAGCGTCCGCCGCGCGCCCACGCCGTCGTTCATCGACGCGGCCTCCCTCAGGCGCGCCTCCAGCTCGCCCATGTCCCGGTTCGCGTACCGGAGCCGGGCCGCCTTGCACAGGCGGATCCCGTCGATGATCGACGCGTGGTTGAGGGCGTCGGAGATGACCGCGTCCTCCGGTCCGAGGATCGCCTCGAACACGCCGCCGTTGGCGTCGAAGCAGCTCGAGAACAAGATGGTGTCCTCGGTGCCGAGGAACTCCGAGACCCGCCGCTCCAAGGCCAGGTGCGCGTCCTGAGTTCCGCAGATGAACCGGACCGAGGCCATCCCGAAGCCGCGCTCGTCGAGGGCCTTCTTGGCCGCCTCGATCAGCTCCGGGTGGTCCGCCAGGCCAAGGTAGTTGTTCGCGCAGAAGTTCAGCACTTCCCCCGCCGGAGCCCCCAGCGGCCCCGCTTGGATGTGGGCGGCCTGCGGCGAATCGATGTGGCGCTCCTCCTTGAACGTCCCCGCCTGGCGGATCTCGGCAAGCTCACCGGCGAGCTGCTCCCTGACTCCTGCGAACATGTTCTCCCTTTCCTCGGCGTCCTTGCGCTTCGCGGCTCAGACGCCCGACCAGTCCAGCACCACCTTGCCGCCGCTTCCAGAGCGGGCGACGGCGAACCCCTCCTCCCAGCGATCGGCTGGCAGAACGTCGGTGACCACAGCGGCGACGTTCCGGTGGAGGGTTGGGTTCGAGGACAGCATCGCGCTCATCGCGTACCAGGTCTCGAACATCTCGCGCCCGTAGATGCCCTTGAGCGTGAGCATGTGGGTGACGACCTTGCCCCAGTCGATCTGCGCGGCCTCGGCGGGCAGCCCCAGCAGCGCAATCCGACCACCGTGGTTCATGTTCTCGATCATCCCCTGCAGCGCCGAAGGTCGCCCGGACATCTCGAAGCCCACGTCGAAGCCCTCCACCAGGCCGAGCTCGCGCTGGGCCTCTGCGACGGTCATTGCCGAGACGTCGACCGCGAGGTCCGCCCCCATCTGCCGAGCCAGCTCGAGCCGGCGCGGGGAAACATCGGTGATGGCGATCTTCCGCGCTCCCGCGTGACGGGCCACCGAGATCGCCATCAGCCCGATCGGACCCGCGCCCGTGATGAGCACGTCCTCGCCCACGAGCGGGAAGCTCAGCGCTGTGTGGGTCGCGTTGCCGAACGGGTCGAAGATCGCCCCGAGTTCCGGGGTGACGGAGGCATCGTGGTGGACCCAGACGTTCGTCTCCGGGATCACCACGTACTCCGCGAACGCGCCGTCGCGCTGCACACCCACGCTCTGGACGTGGATGCACATCTGCCGCCGCCCGGCCCGGCAGTTCCGGCAGATGCCGCACACAATGTGCCCCTCGCCGGACACGCGATCCCCCGGCCGCACGTCCCGCACCTCATCCCCGACCTCCACGACCTCCCCGTAGAACTCGTGGCCCGGAATCAGAGGGACAGTGATCATTGCCTGGGCTGTAGCGTCCCAAGACTGGATGTGCAGATCCGTTCCGCAGATCCCGGTCGCGAGAACACGGATCTTCACATCGGCCGGACCGGGTTTCGGCTCCGGCAACTCGACCAGCTCGAACCCCGGGTGGGGGCCAGACTTGTACAGGGCTTTCATGAGGACATTCAATATGCCCCTGTTCGTGGGCACAATTGCACCTCGAGTGGATGTTGCCGGGGCTGCCGACCCTACCCTGTGCGAATGTTCTCCTCATTCCGACTCTCCGTGGGCCTCCTCGAAGACGCGGAACGCGCCCAATCCACCCCGAAGAATCGGCTGTAATGGCCCCAGAGCCTCTCGGCCGCCATCGCCTTCGAACGTGTCAGATTCTTGGTGACGATGGGATGGAGCCTGTCGCCCAGCGCTCTCACATGGGTCCTCGCTGCGGCGACGCTCTTCATTGGATTGGCAGCATTCATCTCGGGATACCTTGTTCTCACTCTTCTCATTGCTGTCGGCGCGGAGCAGTTCAATCTCTCCACTGGCACCGCCAAGAAGCTCTGGTACCTCATCAACACCATCGGCGACTACGATCTCGCTGTGCTCGACGAGCCTTCAACGGAGTGGATGCGGATAGCATCGGGGTGATCGCCAACGAACTGAGAAAGTTCGCCGGGCGGGGCACTGCCGTGCTGATCGCGCACGCACTCACGAATGACGTCGTACCAGATCGAGCGATCGATGTGCGGGAGCTGGCCGGCCGCCTATGACGTGCTCGACGGGCTGGGGGAAACCTTCGAGGGGCTTGGAGACGGCGTACCCGATTGGCCCTTCTGCCGGTGTTGGCCGGGGTTCTGGCGCACCTGCTTGTTCACGAACGGGCCCTTCTTCACCTGATCGGCCACGTAGTCGCTGCCGTTCTGGACCGCGCGCACCATGATGGTGTCGCCCTTGGAGACGTCGCCTGACTTGATGGCTGCGCCCTTCGGCTGGCCCTGTCCCACGAACTTCGTCGACCCGTTGAGCGTGTAGGTCCGCGTGAAGCCGTCGTCGCTCTTGACGGTCAGCTTGGTGTCGCTGACGTCGGTCACGGTGCCGCGCTGGACGAACACCGTCTCGATCGAGCCGTCCGGCTTCTTGACGGTCATCTGCCCGTGCAGCGTCTCGGCGCCTGCCTGCCCGGCTCCCGGCTTGCCCATGTGCTTGCCCGGCTGGGCGCTTGCGCTGGCCGAGGGCGACGGTGTCGGGCTACCGCTCTGGTCCGCAGCCCACACCGCCGCGCTCCCCGCGCCCGCGAGACCGAGGACGACGGCGCCGATCACCACGGCGCGACGCGTCCTTGGCGGTTGGGGAGCGTTGGGCGGGGTCGGCGGAACGGGGGGATACATGTTGCTCATGACTTCATCATCCCCCGACACACCGCTCTCAATTCCGATCCACAGACAGTCGGAGGGAGATTCACAGCGGGACCAAAGCTGGATTGGATCAGTTCTCGAAGAGGCAGAAGGGATGGCCCGCCGGGTCGAAGAAGACGATGACGTCGTCCTGAGGCTGGAAGTCGGCTCTCCGCGCTCCGCACTCCTTGGCGTGAGCCGCAGCCTGCTCGAGATTCTCGACCTTGAGGTCAAGGTGCATCATCATCTGCTGCCTCCCCGGCTGCTCGGGCCAGGCGGGAGCCTCGAAGTTGTCCTCGATCTGGAAGGAGAGCTTTGGGCCGCCGGCGGGGTTGAGGACGGTGCACCACTCCC